>CBDTXL010000325.1:0-5548 GCA_965364435.1 uncultured bacterium | reverse complement strand
TTGACTTTAAAATTATACTAGCTAAAACTCTAACAGAAGAGTGCTGCTGAAATTAACTTGATGGTGTTTACAAAGAAACGAAGCCAGGGTGATTGTAGCCCAATAGATTTAACTAAAGCTGAAACGGGAACTATCATTGCCAAAGGGGTAGAGAGGGCCTTTCAGTTAGGACAACAGCGCTTTCAAATTCTTAAAGGGATTGACTGGGAAATCAAACGGGGCGATATCCAACTCTTAATGGGTCCGTCTGGATCGGGGAAAACGACCCTACTGTCAATCTTAGCTGGACTACTGACGCCCTCAGTTGGAAAGGTCTACTTACTTGGAGAAGAGATTACAAGTATGTCTCGAACCAAGCTAGCACGGTTCCGGCTGCAAAACATTGGCTTTATTTTTCAAGGTTTCAACTTGTTTCCGGCGCTGACAGCAGCAGAGAATGTTCAAGCTGTGCTAAACGTCAAAGGAATTCGGGGGGCAAAAGCGCGATATCAGGCGCAAGACCTGCTAGAACAAGTTGGGTTAGGTCTTCAAGCGAACCAAAGACCGGGTGATTTGTCCGGAGGACAGAAACAACGGGTAGCGATCGCTCGTGCTTTAGCGGGTCATCCTCAGATAATTATGGCAGATGAGCCAACAGCTGCCCTGGATTCTCATAGTGGGCATGCTGTGATTGAGTTACTGCGTCGGTTGGCGAAGGAAGAAGGCTGTACGGTGCTAATGGTGACACACGATCCGAGGATTGTAGATGTAGCTGACCGAGTGACTTATCTGGAAGATGGTGTTTTAAAAGGGCATCGGGACTTAAGAGTGGCGACTGGGGATTAGGGAAGACTTTGCCTCTATCCTTAATTGACAATTTGAGTGCGATCGCTTTTTCCCAGACAAAAAATCAGAACCTTCATAAATCTAGAAGCGCTGTCCTAACCTCAGCCAATAAAACACCTGTCCAACGGTCAACCGCAGGTCTAGAAAATCTGGTACTGGCAGAGTGTCTTCTGGTTGGCGCATAATTTCAGGTAATTGATTGGGTTGGAAGCAGATAACTGCCTTCTCTTCGGGGTCAATCAGCCATCCTAGGATTGTTTGATGTCTGAGACAGAACAAAATATTATCAGTTACCTTGGTTTGTGATTGGTCGGGGGAGAGAATCTCAATCGTCCAATCTGGAGAATGTTCAAATGTGTTTGCAACTTCTCCATCGGCATCCAAGGGAATTCTATCCCATCTAAAAACTGCGATATCTGGCACAATTGAACGCCCGCCAAAGGTACAGCGCAACTCTGGGAAAGCATAAGCAATTTGTTGAGGAAATCCTGCCTCATTGATTGTATTGGCAAGTCGTATTTGTAGGGTGCTGTGCTTCCCTTGGGGCATGGGCTTTTGGTAGATTTTACCGTTGATGAATTCGTTGGCTGGTTTTGTTTCTGGAAGTTGAAGGAATTCAGTTAGGGTGATTGGTTTAGTTGTTGTCGTCATAATCTATTTCCAATCAGGAGGGCAATTCACGGAATTGGTTTGCCAAGTGGCTACTCAAGGAGCATTGAGTGCGATCGCAGGATTTCAAACCTCCCCATCTGGTCGCAAGTCCCGAAAGTCTATGCCACGGGCTAATAAGCGGTTGATTAGCTCTTTGGCAGCTTTACGAGTCTCTTCGTCTCCAGTTTGAAGAGCAGTAGATAGGATAGCGCGGCTGTAATCTTGATCAGAAGATAAAAACCACTTATCACCTTGGATACTGTCAGCCATCAAACCCAGGCACTCAACCGTGGCGAGTGGCATAGAGGAAGCAAGAGTAACCAAGTGATGGAGTACATCTTTGTCAAAATCAATCTGTTTAGCTAATCTGAGAACTTCCATTAGCTGAGCGATCGCCCAATTACTATTAAACTTTCTAGAAGCAAACCACCAACGAAACCACTTTAAATCTGATGATTTTGAGTCAGTTGGAAGTGCATTACGAACCTCGCGAACCCGCCATTCCCACAGCTTTTGTAACCGCTCAAGCAAATCAGTGTCAACCTTACAGTTTTCGTCACGTAGCCACCATCCAATCTTTCTCATGAACGCTTGTTGATTATAGGCAGGAGCTTTAGCAAAAAACCGTTCCAAGAGGAGATCTGACTCACCAAGTTTCAGTAAACCGGACCAGTAGAGTATTAGCAGATGTTCTGTTAATCTTTCATTGGCTCTCGACCGATTTTGGCGTTCGGGAGTAGAGGCATCAATTCGCTCTATGGCGTAACTATACTCCTCTCGGAGCATGGGAAATATGTTGTTGTAGGGATCATAAGTAGTAATATATCCTTCCCAAGCCGAGTCACGCAGTTCTTGGAATTCCTGATTTCTAGGAAAAATCCTCTGCAAGTTTCGGGTAGTCCACTCCAAATCAAGCCGCATCAAATACAGGAGGCATTGACCATAAACAGACCGAATTGTGAGAGAAGGATCGTGTTTGGGATCAAGGTTACGCTCAAGGAGACTTCGTACTTCAGCAATCTCATCAAAACCTCGCGCTGCTTTTACCTCGCCCTCACTATCTCCCTGCAAGTGCTGTTTTACCCATAGGGCATACCGTATAATCGCGTGCATTGCTTTGCCGCGAATGGTATTGAGGGAATCGATAGGGTGACCGTTCGAGTAACGGTAGTATGTTTCAAATCCAGGTGTAAGGTTCGGGTCATTAGCGAGCTGCTCTAGAATTGTCCAAATTGGACTACGGAGTTGAAGAGGAATCTGATTTTCCCCTTTTACATTGAGACCAGCATCAATCAATTCAACTACAGCCTTACAGATTTGATTCCATCCCCAATAATCAAAACTGTTAACTGGAGCCTTACTTTCAGGACTCTCCCGCAGTTGCCTTAGCATCCAAGTGCACAACTCAAGAACTCGCTCCCAAGAAGAAACTTTTGGTTGTGCTTCTGAGGGGTTTTCCAAGGCATTCTGTAAGCCTCGGAGAAACCCGCTCATCATATATTCCAGATCTACTTCTTTGAACTGTTCAATCTCCTCTATGAAGTCTTCAGGCTTTTGGGCAATAACCTTGGAAAGCTCCCCTGCAAGTCCACAGCGCGAGGGTGCGAATATGTCTCCACTAGGTTGCCATTGCTTTAAAAAAGTAAATAGCTCTGGCATACTCATAGCAGCTAATTCCTCAGCAAGCTTCGGGCTAACAGGTCCTTGCCGGAAATTGACTTCTCCTGGCGGTTCTAAGGGCTTAGCAGGACCAATTTCCAAAACTAGCTGTTTATACCGCTCCTGCCACTCTCTTGGAAGGCTACCGCTGAGAATTGCTAACCAATCGCGCTGCCATTGCTTGATGTACAGAGTAATTTTTTCTTCTTTAAGCCACGATGTATCCTCAAGTCCTTCTGCAATCCAGCTAAGAATTTGCTCTTGTACTTCTGAATTAAGGTCAGCAAAGCGCTCTTTAAGCAAAAGTTCATACTCATAGCAACGTATTGGCTCATTGAGGCGCTTTCGGTCAGCCAAACGTTCTGCAATCAGGTCAGGAACCTCGTTAGGAAAACGGCGGAGCAAGTGAAGTACTATGCGATCAAAAATTCGCCCTTGATAACTTTCAAGTGTTTGCACTAAGAATCGTATTTTGAGCGGATTTTCCTTAGCGATTAGTTCTTTAGCATTCCAAACCGCAGCAGCTAAAAGGCTCCTTACATCATGTCGGTAATTCTGCCAACTGCCTTCAAAAGCGCGATACCACTCGTAGGAGTAATCTTCAACACTCGAATTTTCATGAGGAAGTTGGAAAAACCGAATGGCATCATTTAGTAAATTGCAGAGCAGCCGTAAGGTATCCTCTCCAGCTACTGACACTAACTTTGGTATACATTGTTCAAGAATATTCTCGTAATAGTTGTCCTCACAGCGTGTACGCACTCCCGTAGAATAGCTACCTTCTGGGTTTGACATCACAGCAAGAAGTTCACGAGCTAACCCTAGTGCAGCATCAACTTGTTTACTGTCGGCAAGATAGACAATCAGCTCACCTAACTTTTGTGGAAGACTCCAATGGAGATAATCTTGCTCTCTGAGCCATTGTGTTTCTTGTTCTACCAAATGTGCAGCTAGTACTGGCGGCATTGCACAAGCTGCTTCTACTAAGTCTTTATGTACTAAAGCATTTTTTGTCCCCGTCTTTAGAATTTCCTGGGCAATCTTTAGAACTATTGCGGGTTCTTGGGAAGCCATCCGCACTAGGTAGCGGGACTGGGGCCAGGGCAAGTCTGAATCCGGTGGATCTTCAAAAAAATGTTTTTTCCGAAGCGGAATGAGCCATTCTGGGGAGTGTAGCCGCTCAAAGAAGTAGCTCAAAGCAACAAAGCTATTGGGAATATTAAGGCGAAGTTGTTTTATATCATCCTTTGTAGGTGTTGATTTTTTCAGAAGTTCGTCTAATAAACGGCAGACTTTCGAGTAGAGAGTTTCAAATCGATCCAGAACAATATCAAAAATGTCTTGTATTTCACTCCAGAACTGTCTGAATTTTTCATCAACTGGACGAGGCGGTGCCAGATCCTTGCGATGTGCGCGACGGTGAAGACCATAGTCATCATTTCTATTTGCCAACTTCAGCCAAGTTTTAGCAACCTTATCGGTTTGGGGAATCTTCAACTCGTCCAAGATTGAACGAATCTCATCCTTATGAGTTGGTTTTTCCTCTTCTAGTTGAAGATTGCAATTTGGACACTTATTTTCTAGTTGATGACCACAGTGTTTGCATTTGTGAGGTTTCGCTGGAGGTTTAGCTAGGGGTTCCAACACGTCCCGCAACGAACTCTCAATCTCTCGCAAAAGGTGACCCACTAAATGAGTGGTAGACTCCAGTAGTGGCTCCATCTCCATGAGGCGGCAGGCATCACGCCAGAAAGCAGCAGCTCCTGGACTTACAAGGGAGTTGAGCCTGTGATCGATTTGCTTTTGCTGTGGATTGCTGAAGTTATGAGAGTCCATTC
The DNA here is from genome assembly GCA_965364435.1 of uncultured bacterium. Taxonomy (GTDB): domain Bacteria; phylum Cyanobacteriota; class Cyanobacteriia; order Cyanobacteriales; family Coleofasciculaceae; genus CBDTXL01. The sequence goes on along the minus strand of CBDTXL010000325.1, from coordinate 575 downwards.
TCGACTAGGCAGACGCCGAAGCTTTTTGTAGTATATGTACTACTGTAGCGTCTGGAAGCTAGGACTGCGATCGCTAGAGCATCGGTTCAGTAATCAAAATTGTGGGTAGGGGCGAAGCATTTGGACGATAATTTATCGCTCAAACCCTAGTTTTTCTGCTCCATTTGCTTCGCCCCTCCAGGGTAGGACTTACTCTGCTCTCAGGATTTCAACAATTTCACGCAACGTTTCTGATACAGAACGAGGTTGCCAACCCAGTTCCTGACGTGCTTTGGTAGCGTCCACCCGAACACAACGGTCATAAACATAGTGAACGCGCTCCCGACTCAGAGGTGGCTGCCATTTGAGAAGGCGTCCGATGGGATCGAGTAAGTTCCCCGCAAGTCTAACTAGCGGTTTGGGGGCCTCACGAGGGACTGGAATACCTGTTTCTTGACTAAGCAGATTAAACATTTCACGGGTAGTAAGGTCGCCCGCAGAAATAATGTAGTGTTCTCCAGGTTTGGCTTTTTCTGCTGCCAGAATCATCGCCGCGACTAAGTCATCCACATGGACAATACCCGTAATGCGATCGC
>CBDTXL010000324.1:0-5558 GCA_965364435.1 uncultured bacterium | reverse complement strand
TCAACTAAAAGGATTCGCATTGTGTTCGCTATCCACTTTCAGCTATCTAATCTGATGGGGGCTAGGGGCTGGGGGCTAGGGGCTAGGGGCTGGGGAAGAGAGATTTTCATCATTGAACAGTTGAGCGATCGTCATACAAACGAGTAGGGAGTTAAAGCGTGACTACCCGTGATTCTACTAGAGTCAAACAGTAGAATCTGATTCAGTATCGCCAACCCTTGATTAGTCAATGCAAAACCCATCAGCGCCACAGGAGCAAATCCGCGTCCATGTTTTCGTTTCCGGAAGAGTTCAGGGTGTCGGCTACCGTTACTCTACTGTGAATGAGGCTCGACGATTAGGTGTGAACGGTTGGGTGCGGAATCTCCCGGATGGTCGTGTGGAAGCCGTTTTTGAAGGGAGTAGGAAGCTGGTTGAGGAGATAATTCGCTGGTGTCACAAAGGACCAACCGCTGCTGTGGTTAAAGATGTGGCAGTTGAATACGAGGAACTGGAAGGGTTGCGGGGATTTGAAACTAGGCGCTGAGAGCATTTGCTAGGGTGGTTATCATCCCGATTAACACCTGAGTGGCGCTGGCATGAGTATTGATGATGAACTTCGCGAACCGCAAACGGTCACAGAAGGCGATCGGGCGCTGCTATTATTTACAGACCGCTATGAGTTGACTCGCTTATTTGCGGAGTACCTGAATGAAGAGTCGCCCCGTAAAACGATTCTGTTCTTTCATGGAGATGGCGGTAACGGCAAATCGTTACTGTTGAAGTTCCTGCGGCAAAGATGTTGCAAGCGCTTCTTGCCGGGAACCTGGCAGCGACTCCAAGCTATACCCAAGGCTGAGGTGGCGAAGGTTGCAGCTTATATTGAGAACGCTAAACCAGGAGAGGACTGTATCCCGGTGCCAGCAGTACTCTTAGATTTTAGTCAGAACCTAATCGGAGATAGACTCAAATCTCCTTTTGATGGCTTGTTGATGTTGCGGCGGAATTTAGCCTCGGCTTTTGCTGGATTGCCCTATCGATTGCGCTTCCCTCTTTATGACTTCGCCTGTGTTTGGTATTTCTACAAAACTGGCAACCTGGAACAGGCAAAGGAACTGCTGCCATCCGATGAGATGGATGTAATTACTGGAATTGTTGATGCTGTCAGCGATACGTCTTATGCCAGCATCGCCAAGGCAGTACTCGGTACCTTTGGCAAGCATTGGGGCGAGAAATTCAAACTCTCCCTCCAGAAACGAGGTTTAAAGGAGGAAGATATTAAAGCGATTCAGGGGATGGAACCTCATACAGAATTAATTGATGAGTTGCCACGCCTATTTGCCAAAGACCTCAATGCGGCAATGGCACAGCAAGAGGAGCTTAAAAGAATTGTCCTATTTTTTGACCCCCACGAAGCCTTTTGGGGTCATCAGCGCGACCTGCCGGAAGAGGTGTTTTTCCAACGGGATGAGTGGTTGCGGTGTTTGTTGAGAGCGCTCGACCTGTCTGCTGGGATTGTGGTAGTGGTCGCGGGTCGAGAAAAGCCGCGTTGGGCTGAAGCAACTCGGTCTGCCATTCCCCAGCAATTCCTCGATACTCAGTTAGTGGGGCATTTTTCGGCAGTGGATGCCAGGGATTACCTGCAAAAGGCGGATATTAAAGATGCTGCCTTACAGCAGAGTTTGATTGACTACGCTAGCGTTGACGCTGATGAGGTGCATCCACTTTATCTGGGTTTGTGTGCAGATGTAGTTCTGGCGGCGAGAGCGCAGGGGAAAATTTTGACGCCGGATGACTTCCAATCTGCACCGAAAACCCCTGATAAGTCAAAGGCGTTGATTAATCGGCTCTTGAGATATGTAGATAAAGAAGTCGAGGTGGCAGTTCACGCGCTGAGTGCTTGTCGGGCTTTCGATTTTGAGCTTTATCTCAAACTGGGTCAGGCGCTACACTTTCACGCCACTCGTGCAGCTTTTTTTGACATCCTCACGCGCTTTTCGTTTGTGTGGCAGGCACAACAGCGGGGTGAGAATTGGTATCGCATCCACGACTTGCTGCGTCGCTTGGACGATGAGAGCGGCAATGAGATAAACCGTCGCGCCCATGAGGTTTTGGAGCAGCACTACCGGGAGCGAGGGGAAGTGGCAGAGGCGATTTACCATGCCAACCGCTTGGATTGGGAGCGGGGTGTAAAGGAATGGGTAAGGCAGTTTGATCAAGTGTTGCAGCAGAGCCGCTATCAACAATGCCGAACTCTGTTGGAAGTACGAAGTGAACTGTTAATTCAAAGCAACTTTCGGTTAGGTATTATTTCTCAATTTGAAGGTGACTACTTCGAGAGAGTAGCTCGCCATGATGAAGCTCAACAAGAGTACTTAGAAGCAATTGCTGCTTATGACCAAGCTCTCAATAATGTCGATAACACCTTCCAAGTCTATAACAACAAAGGAAGTGTACTATTCAAGCTAGGTCAATTACACGCAGAACTTTCAAGATATCAAAAAGCTTGGCAAAGTTATGAGCAAGCGATTGCTATTTATGACCAAGCTCTTGACCTCAGCCCTGAAAGTGTCTCTGCTCATAACAACAAAGGACTGGTTCTACAAAGTCTAGGTCGATTGCAAGCAGGACGTTCAAAGCACCAAGAAGCTCTACAAAGCTATGAGCAAGCAATTGCTACCTACGACCAAACTCTTAATCTCGACCCTGGAGATGTTTTTGTCTACAACAACAAGGGAATAGTGCTGCAAGGTTTAGGTGAGCTACTGGCAGGATTACTACAATACGAAAAGGCACTACAAAGCTACAAGCAGGCAATCACTACCTGTGACCAAGCCCTTCTCCTTTCTGCTGATTTTGTGCCAGCCCATACTAATAAAGGAAATGCTTTAGCCAGTATAGGTGATTTACAAGTGAAGCGTTCAAAGTATCAAGAAGCTTTAGAGAGCTATGGGCAGGCAATTACGGCTTATAACCAAGCTCTCAACTTTGCCCCTGATGATACCCATATACTGGACAATAAGGGAAATGCGCTCTCAAGTCTAGGTGAGTTACAGGCAAAGTGCCCCAAGTATTCAAGATATCAAGAGGCTTTGCGTAGCTATGAGCAAGGAATTGCGGCTTATGACCAAGCTCTCAAATTTGCCCCTGACGATACATACATCCTCAATAACAAGGGAAATGCGCTTTCGAGTTTGGGCGAATTGCAGGCAAATCTATTGCGGCATCAAGAGGCGCTGCAAAGTTACGAGAAAGCAATCACTACTTGCGACCAAGTTCTTAGCCTTGCTCCTAATTTTATTCCATCCCATATCAACAGGGGAAATGCGCTTTCCAGATTAGGTAAGTTGCAGGAAAATTTCTCCAAGTACCAAGAAGCCTTGCAGAGCTATGGACAAGCGATTCGTGCTTATAATCAAGCTATAAGCCAAGCGCCTAGTTTGGTTCAAGTTCGCAATAATAAGGGGTTAGTACTCCACAGCCTCGGTTTCTTACAGGCAAGGCTGTCATTACAGATGAAGCTCTTACAAAACAGAGAAGCACGAGAAAGTTGGCAAGCAGCAGTAGCCGAGTTTTCTCTCTCCTTAGAGATTGTTCCAGGTGATGAGTACATTCGTAATGTAAGAGATTTGTTACAAAAAATTCTTGATAATTTATAACTGACTGTTGGATGCGATCGCACTTTAGTACCCCTGAAAATGCGTTAGGGAAGCGGGGCGCGACGCCTTCGCCTAAACTTAAGTAGCAAGTTGTCAGGCAAGAACATTTGAGGGAGTCAAAACAATGTCTTTGCAAGAATTACGCGAACAAGCATTGCAGTTATCGGTGAGCGATCGCTTGGCATTGATGAAAACAATACTCTATTCACTTGAAGAGCAACTCAGACCTCGCCCACCAGTACCTGAAGACATAGTGGATCGGATGATTGGACTAGCCAAAACCGATGCGCCACCACCAACTGATGCCGAAGTTGAAGCGATGTTAGAAGAACGCTTGGTGGAGAAATACCTGAAATGAGGGTATTGGTGGACACCAACATTGTGCTGGATGCTCTGCTAGAGCGAGAACCTTTCGTCAGGGATGCTAGAGCTTTATTAGAAGCTACTCGCTCTCAGCAGATTCAGGGGTATGTGACAGCAACCACCTTAACCAATATCTTCTACATTGTTCAAAGGCAGACGCGAAACCTCGAAAGTGCTAGGCAAGCCGTCTCCATGACACTGACATTGATGGAAGTTTGCCCTGTTAACCGTGATACTTTGGAGGCAGCATTCGCCTCTAACTTGAGAGACTTTGAAGATGCAGTTCAGTTAGCCTGTGCAATGGCATCAAGACTTGACGCCATTGTTACCCGCAATGCACAAGATTTTGCGGGTGCTACTTTGCCAATTTTGTCAACTAGTGAATTATTAGAGAGTCTATCTTGAACTGGTGGTTGTCTGTTGGCTGCGATCGCGATCGCACCAGTGCCGTCCAGATGCGCTCAGTTTTGCTCTCCTCGAAGAGTGCGATCGCGTCTTGGTGTCGGTGAAATGCGTTAGCGCTAGCTCTTCGCATTGCTCACCCAGCTTGGTAAAAGTTCATCGAGCTTGAATTTTGATTCCCTTCCGGATATGCTCAAAATCTCTGCGTATCTCGACCTTATTGCTGATTTCAAATTCCCCTAGACCCTGTGAGCATGGCTACCAAAACGATTAACGTACTGATCTTCATTCACGGGATAATGCTGGCAGATCATCCCCTGCCAGAGGAGAAGCAGTATGACAAACTCTGGGAACCCGTGAAGAACTCCTATAATCTCTCCCAGCGAGTTGATCATGTCGTTAGGGTTAATTGGGGTCAGCAGTTTGATCAGACATCCCAACCCAGGCTTGATGAGAGAATTAACGCTGCCGAAAAGTTTATTGCTCAACAAGTCGATCCCAAGCGTGTTGCTCAAACTCCTAGTCCAGGTAACGAGGTAATTGGCGGTTTTGGAGGTGACATAACTCTCAGACCGTTGTGGCGCTTATTAGTTAATAACCTGCGTCAAGGGCTATTTCTGCGGGGATTTGGGGATGTGGTTTACTACAGCGCTGAAGAAGGCAAGATTGCGGTTCAGCTAGCGGTATACCGCCAGGTGCTAGAGGCGTTAGAAAGATATCGCCAAGAGGTGGAGAAAGATCTAGACAGCGAACAGCCAACCATCAAAGTGCGGCTACATGTGATTGCTCAAAGCTTGGGTGTCACTGTTGCCAATGACTTTCTGCATGGTCTATTCGCACAAACTGCATACCGCATCCACAACAATCCAGAACAAGCCAAAGCGCCTGACATCGTCACCAGTATGGTTACTGGGCAAGCGAGAATATCCACGAAGATGTCGCTGAACTTTTAGATCGCAGAGTCGTGAAATAGCTGGGCTTGTTCATCTGTATTTATCTGTATTTATCTGTGTTCATCTGTGTTTATCTGTGGTTCCAAATCCTAAATTCGGATTGCGAGCAAAAGTCTAGTGCATAAGGGTTTTAGTCCATTTCAACTGACATCTTGCACCCTTCTCAGTAAGCCTGTAGGGGCGGGTTTCACCAACAGCCTAT
>CBDTXL010000323.1:0-5562 GCA_965364435.1 uncultured bacterium | reverse complement strand
GCTTCAGCGGCGGGTGGGGGTGCAGGCGGCTCAGGAGCTTCCTCCTGTCGCTGTTGCGGCTCAGGCTCAGGCTCAGCCCGTCGTTGGGGCGGGGGAGCGCTCTCCTTTTGGGCTGGAGAAGCCGGTATAGGCTTGTATACTGGGGGCTTTGTTGGGGTGCTGGGTAAGACGAAGTCGCGGATCAACTGGTCTTCCTGCTGTTTGAGACCGCTATCGCTTTGGGCAACCACGAGGGTGGCACTCATTCCCAGCACCAAGACTAATGCGCCACACAGCACTAACAGCCAAAATTGCAGGCGCACAGGTTTGGGGTTGGGGCGACGTTGCCCGCGATTGGCAGCATTCTTTGCTTGGGAGCGCGTCAACAAACGTTTCATAGGGCGATGGAAGAGTTGAAGGTTGAAAGCATAAAGTTCCGAAAAAGAGTTGAAGGTTGGAAGAAGAGTTAAAGCTTGGACGGTTGAAAGTTGTTAGCGACGCTCGGCTTAGCCCAGGTTCTAGCCTTCAACCGTCTAACGTGCAACCTTTAACCCTTAATAACCTGCAACCTGCAACATCTTTCTATTGGGGCTTTAGGAGTTGGGGGTCAAGGGCGCTGGGGGGAAACAGCCCTATCCAGGCCAGGTTCTGGGTGTAGTATGCTGATTGGTCATCCCAAATCCCCTGTTTATATTGAGGGAGTAGTTTTTTCTCCAGTAACTGCTCGGCAGTATCTGGGTCGATTAAGCGGAGGGCAGGATAAAGCATGGCGTATTGAGAAGTGGCTTCGTATTTTACTGTCGGTTTCCCCTGGAGGTCGATCCGAGCTAGAAGGGGCTTTGATGAGCGCAGTTGCGTCTGGAGGTGTTTGGTCGCAGTGCTTAGATAGCGCTGCGCTTCGGGTGACTGGAACCAGGCGGCATCCCAAGCGACCCGCCACCAAACGCGGTAGGCATCAAAGCTGTATACACTTTGGAGTGGGTGGGAGGGCGGCAACGGCTGGAATTTACCAGTTTTGGAGTCGAGGCCGATCCAGTCACTCGGTAAGCCGACTGCCGAAACCTTTGAAGACTTTTCGAGCGCATCGTAGCTACTGTCTACTAGACTCAGCCAGTTATGGTCTGGATCAACCTGGGCAAAGAGGCGAAACGCATAAGGGGCAAAATAAGAAGGGTTAAGGTATACGGTACGATCCGGGAGTACAAACGCTTCCACCGGACCGGGCAGGAGATAGCGCTTGCCCCCTGGCACTGCTATGGTTGAAAACTTCCATAGATCTCGCAGCTTGGTGCGTGCTAAATCCAGGTAGTCAGGGCGATTCCAGCGACGGGAGGCCAGAATTAGAGATGTGATCGCATCAATGTCAGCATCACTGGCAAAATTCCTGTCGATGGGTCCCCACTTACCGGGTTTTGCCTGACCCCACTTCCACGCCCAAAGTTGGTCAGTGGGTTGACCTTTATCAGAAAGCCGATGGAGGTTATTTTCTGCCCAGTTTAAGGTGAGGTCAAAGGTGGTAGGGTCATTGATCATTACAGCCCGGAGCATGGCATAGGCTTGTCCTTCAGAGGTTGAGCGATCGCTATCTTGGTAGTCAATCACTCTCCCGTCTTCTTGAATGAATTGCTGCCGGTAGATAGTCCAGCTTTGTTCGAGTAGCTCCCGGTTGGCTGTCGATTCGGGTAAAGAAGGGGAACTGGCGACAGGCGCTACACTGACCCTCGGTGATGAGCGTGGGGATGGGGTGATTGGCGTTTGCGGTTGTTCCGAGGTGGAAATAGTAATACAGCCAGCCAGACTGAACAAAATCCCGACGGCGGCAACGAGCCTCACCAAACCCTGAGACCCTTTGGCAAAATCCGTCAATTTTAACAGCAGTACTGAAACCAGCATCTTTACAATATTCTGGGTTTATGGACTAATAACGTTCCCAGGGGGGCTGGAACCCCCGCCGTTGCAGGAATTCCTCTTGGATTTGCTGCCTTTGGCGGGATAAGTCACTGTTAGGAGCCCCCCTTGTCATTTGTTCCACTTGCATCTGTTCAATTGCTTCAAGCGCCTCTAGCTTCAGGTCTTGAGCCGAATTCAAGCTAATTAGGGACTGGCGTAATGCCAAGTCATCCGGCTTGAGGGCTAAAGCCTGAGAATAAAGCTCACTGGCCGAGTCAAAGCGTCGTTGTTGAAACCGAATTCCACCTAAAGCCGATAGGGCATCCAGGTTAGACGGCTGAGCCGACAAAATCCTCTCGTAGGCAAGGCTAGCGACGTCTAACTCGCCTATCCCTTGAGCTAATTGACCCTGTAAAAAGTAGCTCCCAATGTTGTTTGGATCACGAGCCACCAACTGAGCTACCCGCGCCCTCGCCTCAGCGGGACTCCGCTTGGCTATAACCTGCAGCAATCGGAGTTGCACGGGTATGTTGTTCGGATCAAGTTGAACCAGCGCATTGTAGAGTGGTTCCCGCCGCGCCTCGGCAGGCAGTGTCCCAACCAGGGTAAATAGCTCCGGTGGCGCACTCGCAGCAGGTCTTGTCTGTAACCAGTAGTTGAGAACGGACTCGGCTTGTGACTCGTCTATCAGCTTAGCTTGATAGGCAAGGCTGGCTCGTGCCAGCTGAATCGTCAAATCCTGAGGATTACGAGCCACCAACTGGTCAAAAACCGCCACAGCTTCGGTCGGGCGATTCTGTTGCAGGCGAATTCCTGCAAGCCCACGTAGGGCAGCATTGAGAATATCTGTGTCTGCTCGGTTACTGGCAATCAAACCTTGGTAACGCTGGGCGCTGGCTTCCAAGTTGCCCTCACGACGCTCAATTTCTGCGGCTAGCAACTGTGGTGCTAGATCCTTACTCCCCTCCGGAGTTGCTCCATAAGCTGCCAAGGCGGTTCTTGCCCCTACCAGGTTATTACCCTCAAGTAACAGCTGAGCAGTTCTGAAATTCAAAAAGGGTACGTTGACGCCAGCTGAGAGCAGACTTTGGTAGACGGGCAGAAATTCTGGCCCTGGGGGGTCAATTCCTGCCAATGCTTGGGCTAGTTGTCTCTGCTCATTCGGGTCTGTGGGTAGCGGTTGAATTGCCGCAGCAAGACGCGCTCTGAGGTCGGGTTTGGCAATCAAACCGAGCTGATTTTCCAGTGCCAGCTGCTTCACCAAGAGACTGCGGTCATTCGGTTGGCTTAACACTAGTTGTCGATACAGCTGTAGGGCTGTTTGTTGGCCTTGGGGCAACCCACTGAAGATATCAGCAACCTCTCGCTGTAGCCTCGGATCGGGGTTGGGGGTCCCAGCGAGTCCCTGACGGTAGAGATTAACGACTTGATCCGCTAGGGTGGGGTCATTGGTCTGATTGCGGAGCTCATTGAGCGATCGCGCTAAGGGCAAGACAGCATCAGGTCTGCCTTCCAAGGGTGCTAAGATCGCCCTGGCTTGAGTGATCTGCTGATTAGCCAGATAAGCGCGAGAAAGGGCGGCACGAGTCTGGATCGCTAGGTCGTCCAGTTTGGTTGACCCTCTGAGCTGAGTCTCTAGAACCTGTACAGCCTGAGCGGGATTGCCGGTTTCCCGTAAGGCACGGGCGTAGGCGATCGCGGAATACCCAGTGATTGATTTACCAGTGGCTTGGTAGCGGCTAAATAGTTCGAGTCCCTGTTGAGGGTTGCCGCTATTGGTGTAAGTTTCGGCAGCACCAAGCACCACTTCCGGCGTGGGGTTGGTTTGCAGGACAATTTGATAGTCGGCTAGGGATTCGGGAAAGCGTTGCTGGTAACCGTATAGCAACCCCCGTAGACCACGGGCTTCGGTGTCATTGGGATTCAAGTTCAGCAAGGTGGTGAGTGCTTCAATGCCCCGTACTTGCCACTCCGAGCGATAAGTTCCCAGTAGACCAACTGCCTTTAATGCCAGTTGGTTATTTGGATCTTGAGCCAGTACATTCTGATAGGCTTGCCACGCTTGTGGAATTAGACCTTGTCGTCTGTAGGAAATAGCTAAACCTAATTTGGCTTCCAAGGACTGGGGATAACGCCGCACGGCTTGCTCAAATGCCGCGATCGCGTCCTGCACTCGTCCCTGCCTCAGGAGCGTAAAAGCTTGTTGTAAAGCCGCAGGTACAGCCTGAGCAAGGGCAGGAGGAATGCTTGTGATCACCGGCACACTTACCAGTATCCCAGCTATCCCTAACCAGATTACCGCTGACACCCTACTCATCCATCTGGGGGTGCTATTTCTTGCTTGATTAAAGGGAATCATGGAGCCAATCTCCCTCTAGGACTTACGTCGAACTCTGTTTTCACTCGAAAACCGGCAAAAGTATCCGAGAAGCCATTGCGTTGCTGAAGCGTAAAACCGAGTCGAAGATTAGGTAAAAATCGAAAATCGTAGAATAGCTCCAACACGTCTGGTACTTCCTCTTTGTTTTCTCGGCGCAGTTTATCGTTTGATAAAGTCCGACCATAAGCTAATCCCAGCCGGTCATTCGGGTTAAACACATCCAAAAAGCTGAGTCCGAGACTATAGGTATCCCCCCCTTGCCCCAAAGTCCGGTTGTCGTACCGACCATAACGAGCAAATACCCCCATGTTCATCTGGGGAAAAAAGTATTCTCCATTGACGCCGTAAGCTTCTTCGCGATCCGATGCCCGTATACCTGTGCTGCCATTAGAGCGTTGTATCCCGAATATCTCCCGGAAGCCATCCCGTGAACCAGCATCTCGATCTGAGACGAAAGTGCCACGAATAATCCCATTGCCGTAGCGCAGACCGATTTCTCCGGCAAATCCATCCACGGCGAAGTCATTAACAGCCCGCGCTGATGAAAATACTGCGGCTTTTGCTTCGATATTATCCGTTATGCTCCAGTTGACCAAAACAGTAGGGCGAGAAGCAATCCCAGTCGCACTCAAGGCAGGATTAGTTTGAAAAACTGGGTTAAAGAAATGCGTTGCTCCATCCTTAGCAAAACTGTTGCGATCAAAGTAGGATGTTAAATCTAGCTGACCCGCCACCAGGCGAAAATTGGGCAAATCTGCAAAAGGAGCAGTCGCAACATAAAGTTCGTTGATGTTCAGCCCCTGGGTAGGGGAGTCAGCAAAGCTGTTTGCATCGCTCGTCAGATCAAGGGTGCCACCAAACTGCACTCTAGGATTAAGTGGATAGAGTGCCGAGACGCGCGCCCGTGCTGAGGATTGGTCGCCTTGGTTTATATAAACTCCCTGTAGCCGTACAGAAGGAGAAGTCAAAGCCGTGCTGCGAAACAGGGAGGGTTGTTGCGTGGATGGTGTGGCTCCTAACCCTGTTGTGGGAGCGGGAGCTGGCGGGGTAAGGTTCGGGTTGGGAACATAAGGCAGGGGTGGCGGGGTTTGTGGTAAGTAGGGAGACTGTCCCACCGTTGAGTTGTAGTTATTAGGAACCCCCGAATTCGGTGTTGGTAGAACCGGCAGGGGGGGCGAGTTTTGTGGTAAGTAGGGAGTCTGCCCCAACCCTTGGTTGTAGTTACTAGAACTCACCGGAATCAGCGTTGGTGAAACTGCTGGCGGGGGGGGTGGAGTTTGTGGTGAGTAGAGTGGCTGCCCCATCCCTGGGTT
>CBDTXL010000322.1:0-5565 GCA_965364435.1 uncultured bacterium | reverse complement strand
GTGTGGCTAATCAACCGGATTTGATACAAAAGGGTAAAGCGGTAATGGGGAATAGGGAATCCCCAAACCCCAAATCACCGCCAACAAAGGTCATGGATTTTTAACATAATCAAATTATTGAATTACGCAACACAGCTGTAACTTGGTATTATTAACTCTCTCCAGCTTTTTCAACAAAAAGCTTGCTCCATCAGGGCAAATATAATTAATAATTTTTCTCGTTATTTTAAGTTTAAAAACATTTTATTAATTTATTGAAACAGTAGTAAACATATTGTGAATATCGTAGTATTTTTTAATTAATAAAGCAACAAAAGTATGAACTGTATCCCTCAAGCGCAGTTCGTCCATCTTTGAGGGGTTTATGGACAAAGTGCTATCGTTGTCAAGGGTAGCAAAAATCCCATCGAAACCCATTTCCTAAAAAAAGCTAGAGCTGAAACTTTGCTATCACTGGAGGTAAAGTTTTACCCCTAGGAGTGCATTAGTAACAATAATTATTGGCTGTTTAGGTCAAATCCCAATAAATTGCAAACTACTTCCTCTAACTCTCCCAAGAAAGAGTAAATTGAGGGTTAGAATCTGAAAAATGAACTCCAATCACCCATCGAATTGGCATGAGTCCCTTCCAGAAAAAGCTGACTTTAAACAACCTCAGCTGGTTAACTCTAATCCTCAACAGTTGCAGGCTGAAGACTCTCAATTTCTAGACAAAAACGGAGCTGAAATAGAGTGGCTACGGAGACTGTATGACAGTCTTCCCTGCATTTGCTTTACTCTTAACTCGACGGGAGTGGTTCTTTCCGTCAGTCCGTTCGGTGCTACTTATCTCGGTTATGAGGCAGCAGAGTTAATCCAAAAGTCAGTGGGCGAAGTTTTTCATTGGGAAGACCGAGCCACTTGTCAAGCAAAGTTGAGGGACTTACAACAACAACTGACTCAGATTAGTCAAAGGAAGAGGGATAGAATTCACCCACGAGCCAGAGAGGATGCGAGGACCGAGTATGAACCGCAGGTAGAGCAGCAGAACTCGTATAGTACCTCATTCCCTCTGGTTGGTCAATGGCAAGCCCGCCTTGTCCGCAAGGACGGTGACATAATCTGGGTAAGGGCGATCGCTCTGACAGCAGAACTTGGCGATCGCTTGGTGTCAGGAACAGAATCAAATCCAATCATTCTCCTAGTTGGTGAAGATATTACTGCTCACAAGCAGATGGAGGAGACATTGCGGGAGTCACAAGAGCTACACCGGAGTAAACTCACCAATCTTTCCGATACTGTCTTCATTACAGATAAGCTCGGCGCGTTTATCTTTATTTGCCCTAATTTTGACGTAATTTTTGGCTACTCCTTGCAAGAGGTGCGTGCAATGGGCAACATTGCAAAATTGCTAGGTGAGCCTCTATTTGATTGGCGAGAGTTGGAAACCGCTGGGGAAATTAAAAATATTGAGCAGGAGATTACAGACAAGTCTGGAAGACGACACACCTTGCTTGTCAATGTAAAGTGCTTGTCTATCCAGGAAGGCACCGTACTTTACACCTGCCGTGATATCACCCAGCGAAAGCTTGCCCAGGAGCAATTAAGGCAATACCGTCACCCTCTAGAAGGTCGGGTGGCAGAACGCACCGTTGAACTCCTCAGGACTAATGAACACCTCCAGCAAGAAATTAGCTCGCGCATTCAGGTCCAGGAGGCTCTGCGAGATAGTGAAGCCCGGTTTCAGCACATCATTGACTCTAATCTGATCGGCTTCTTTTTCTCTGATTACAGCGGCATTATCACTGAAGCGAACGATACTTTCCTTGAACTCGTAGGTTACACCAGGGAGGAATTGCTGGCAGGAAAACTGCGTTGGGACGCCATGACGCCAACCGAATATCAGCCTCTGGATGAACAGGCGATGCAGGAAATGAGAGGGCGTGGCTCTTGTACTCCCTACGAAAAAGAATACATCCGTAAAGATGGGACGCGCGTTCCGGTTATCCTTGCTGCCGCCTGTTTTGAGGAATGCCGGGACACAGGTACTGGTTTTGCCTTTGTCCTGGATTTGACTGGACGCAAGCAGGCAGAGGCAGCGCTGCGGCAACAATTTCTCAAAGAGAGGTTAATAGCGGCGAGTGCCCAACGCATTCACCAATGTTTGAACCTGGACGAGATTCTGAACACGACGGTTGCCGAAGTGCGACAATTTCTCGCCTGTGACCGAGTCATTATTTTCCGCATCTATGCGGATGGTAACGGGGTTGTCGTCGTAGAATCGGTAGGCTCTGAGTGGATGGCCATTTCAGGAACTAGCATCAATGATCGCTACTTTGCAGAAACCTATATCCAGCTTTACCAACAGGGACGAGTCCAAGCTGTAGAGGATATCTACACAGCCGGTTTGACTCAATGTCACGTTGATTTACTGGCTCAGTTTCAGGTTAGAGCCAACCTGGTGGTACCGATTGTCAATGAGGAGAAATTGTGGGGGCTGCTAGTTGCTCAGCAGTGTAGCCAAACGCGGCAGTGGCAGCCGTTGGAAATCGATTTGCTCAAATCACTAGCAATCCAAGCCGCGATCGCAATCGGGCGCTCTGAGCTTTATCAGCAGGCACAAACTGAAATCATTCAACGCCAGCAGGCAGAAGCCTCACTACAGAAGCAGTTTCAAAGAGAACGTCTGGTTGGGGCAATCGCCCAACGCATCCGCAAATCTCTGAATCTGGAGAAGATTCTTAACGCCACAGTGGCGGAAGTGCGACAAGTTCTCGCCTCTGATCGGGTAGTCATTTTCCGCTTCGAGCCAGACTGGAGTGGGAAGGTGGTAGTGGAATCGGTCAATAACTCAACGCTGTCCATCCTCGGAACGAACATCTACGACCCTTGTTTTAAGAAAGCTTATGTCTTGCCTTACAAACAGGGCCGGGTGAAGGCAATCGAGGATATCCAGACCGCTAAACTGAGCCAGTGTCATATTGATTTACTCGCTCAGTTCCAGGTTAGAGCGAACTTGGTGGTACCTATCCTCACAGGAGAACACTTGTGGGGACTGCTGATTGCCCATCACTGCTGTGAAACCAGGCAATGGCAGCAATTCGAGATTGACTTGCTCTGTTCATTGGCGTCCCAGGTAGCGATCGCCATCTACCAAAGCCAACTTTACGAACAAGCTCAGTACCAGGCTAAACGAGAGCAGGTACTCAATCAGGTCACTCAAGTCATTCGCTCCTCTCTGGACTTAAATACCGTTTTTTCCACGACTGTACGCGAGATTGGCGAACTTTTGCAAGTAGATCGCGTTCAAATCGTGCAATATTTACCCGAACGAAAGCTTTGGTTACATGTATCAGAGTATAGTAAATATCCAGACTTTCCAGGCTCTTTAGGCCGAGAAATTCCCGATAAAAATAATGAGATTGCCTCGCGACTTAAACGATTAGAAATTGTTCAGATTGACGATGCTGAGACGTTTGAAGATGAGTTCAACGAAGACTTAGGTCAAGCTTTTCCAGGAGCTTGGTTACTAGTGCCATTGCACTTTGATTCCAATGTTTGGGGGAGTATCACTCTGGGCAGGGACATTCATCCCTATCACTGGCAAGAATCGGAGGTGGAATTAATCTGTGCGGTTGCCGATCAAGTGGCGATCGCGATTCACCAAAGCCAACTTTACGAACAAGCCCATTACCATCTTTTACAAGAGCAAGCAATCAATCAGTTAACTCAAGTTATTCGCTCTTCTCTGGACTTAAATACGATTTTTTCCACAGCTGTCTCTGAGATTGGGAAACTTCTGCAAGTAGACCGCGCTCAGATCGCACAATATCTACCTGAACGACAGGCTTGGTTAAACGTATCAGAGTATCGGAAATCAAAAGAGTCGCCAGTGGCTCTAGGTCTAAAAATTCCCGATGAAAATAATGAAATTGCCTCCAGACTGAAGCGATTAGAAATTGTTCGGATTGACGATGCTGATACGTTTGAAGACGAGAGCAACAAAGGCTTTTCTCAACCTTTTCCTGGCGCTTGGTTACTAGTGCCACTGCATTTTGGCTCCAATCTCTGGGGAAGTCTCGGTCTGGTGAAGGAAATTGATCGGTACCACTGGCTGGAATCAGAAGTGGAATTGATTTGTAAGGTTGCTGACCAAGTAGCGATCGCGATCCACCAAAGTCAACTTTATGAACAAGCTCAGTACCATTTCTTACGAGAGCAGGCACTCAAGCAGGTAACTCAGGCAATCCGTCGCTCTCTAGATTTACAGACTATTTTTTCCACCGCTGTCTCTGAGATTGAGAAACTCCTACAAGTAGACCGCGCTCAGATTGTACAATATCTACCTGAACGGAAACTTTGGGTGAATGTAGCAGAGTCTTGCAAAGGCGTATGTTCACCAGCCGGTGTAGGGACCCAAATCCCAGATGAAGATAATGAGATTGCTGAGCGACTCAAGCGATTAGAAGTCGTTCGGATTAACGATACCAATATTTTAGAGGACAAGACCAACCAAGGCATAGCTCAAACTTTTCCGGGAGCGTGGTTACTGGTACCACTGCACGCTGACTCAACGGTCTGGGGGGCGCTGGGACTGGTGATGGATGTTGGTCCGTACCATTGGCAAGAATCGGAAGTGGAATTGAGCTGTGAGGTGGCTGACCAGTTAGCGATCGCACTCCAACAAGCAGAACTTTACAACCAAAGTCGCATACAAGCCCAGCAACTTGAGCAAGCCTTGCAGGAAGTCCGCAGAACACAAACCCAGCTGGTGCAGAGTGCAAAAATGTCAAGCCTCGGACAACTCGTTGCTGGGGTGGCTCACGAAATCAACAATCCCGTCAACTTCATCTCTGCCAATCTGTCTCACGCCGAAGACTATACCCAAGACATCCTAAGCTTATTAAAGCTGTATCAGCAGCAATACCCCAATCCCACGTCAGCAATCCAGTCGGAAATTAACACGATCGACCTGGATTTCCTGCTTGAAGACTTGCCAAAACTGCTTGGTTCGATGAAGGTTGGGGCAGACCGGATTTGTGAGATTGTGCGATCGCTCCGTAATTTCTCCCGCCTCGCGGAAGCTGAGATCAAAGCGGTGGATATTCATGAAGGTCTTGATAGCACACTAATGATTCTGCAAAACCGCCTGAGACCTCAACCGAAGCATCCTGGGATTGAGGTGATTAAAGAGTACGGCAACCTGCCACAAGTAGAGTGCTACGCGGGACAGCTGAACCAGGTGTTTATGAATTTGCTCACCAATGCAATTGATGCGATGGATGAGCAAAACCAGACGCGATCGTTTGAAGAAATGAAAGCTAATCCGAGCATGATCCAGCTGCAAACGGAGCTATTCGACGACAACCAAGTACTGATTCGGATTGCAGACAACGGTCCAGGAATGACAGAACCAGTTAAGCAGAAACTTTTTGACCCCTTCTTTACCACGAAACCTGTAGGTGTCGGTACGGGACTGGGATTGTCCATTAGCTATCAAATTGTGGTGGAAAAACACGGCGGTCAGCTACACTGCTTTAGCCAGCTTGGTCATGGTACGGAGTTTGTCATTCAGATTCCGCTGCG
>CBDTXL010000321.1:0-5566 GCA_965364435.1 uncultured bacterium | reverse complement strand
TAGGGACTAAGGACTAGGGACTAGGGGTTAGTGGAAAAACTCTCTGACAATTATCAACTACTACGAATGTAGCTTGACTGAAGAAAGTGGTTTGGGTTCGGTTTTTTCAGCAACGCTCCGTCGCGCCGCTTCTACAAATTGACTGACGCGAATTGGGTCAATGGGTTGCTCGATCTTCCCACGGCGTTTAAGGGAACTGGAGACAATCACGCCGTCAGCTGCCTGCATTAGGGTGGAAATATTTTCCCAGCTAGCACCACTCCCAATAAAGACTGGTGTGCCGTTGGCGGCGGCAGAGGCAAGTTCTAGGTCTTCCAGAGGAGGAGGACTACCCGTCGCCCAACCCGAAAGAATGACGCCATCGGCTAAGCCCCGTTCGATAGTTTCCTGCACCGCTGTGGTGAGATTTGGGGAACCCAAGGGTCGCGCATGCTTCACCAGTACATCTGCCAAAATTTTGACATCACTGCCGAGTTCCCGCCGGTAGCGGAGTAGCTGATGCGCCTGTCCCTCAATTAACCCCTGGTCAGTTGCCATGATCCCAGTGAGGACGTTGACACGGATAAACTGGGCATGGACGCAAGTTGCGATCGCTATGGCACTTTGGGCATCATTGCGTAAAACATTGATCCCCACTGGCAGCGTCACCAGATTCATCAGTCGCTGGATAATCAGCGTCATCGCACTGACAACCGCTGGATCGACCTGGTTCTTTGTAAACGGAGCGTCAAAAAAATTCTCAACGATCACACCATCTACTCCCCCAGAAGCCAATGCTGTCACTTCCTGCTCTGCTCGGTCGATGACCGCTTTCAGGCTCCCTCCCCAACGGGGAGATGTTGGGAGCGGCAGTAGATGAACAACGCCAATAATTGGATTCGGTGTCTTGAAAATTTGCTCTAAGTTCACTTATCTACCTGAGATTTCATTTTTGTATTAGGTATTAGGGGGGTTTGTTGATGTCGGAGGTGATTCGGGATGAGATCAAAAGTCTCCCCTATCCTGACAAACTACGCTCGTAGCGTAATGCTTGTGTTTGTCAGTGAATTGCCGCTCGAAGATGGCTGCTTCTGACTTACACCGGCTACTTTTTGCCCTCCCGTCAATGTTCTACCGCAGGGGGTCGCGGTGGTCTTGGCATAAATAGCCCAAGCGTGTTGGATATCTCAATAAAATTTTATCTACAATAAGGGACGGGGTTTATGAAAGGATAAGGAACATCCGGACTGGTGGAGTGTGGGTGAATCCCAAGGCTAAATGATGTAAAATGCTCACTCTGGAGAGCGCTTCCCCACTCTATTGAGCCATAAATTGATAACTTCATGGGCAACAAGCCAACAATTGCAATTTCACACTTGGGCTGCGAAAAAAATCGCATTGATACCGAACACATGTTGGGTTTGCTGGTGCAGGCAGGCTATAATGTAGATACAAATGAAGACATAGCTGATTACGTTATTGTAAATACCTGTAGTTTCATTGAAGCGGCGCGGGCAGAGTCTGTCCGTACACTGGTAGAACTGGCGGAAGCCGATAAAAAAATTGTCATCACCGGCTGTATGGCACAACACTTCCAGGAGGAACTCTTGGAAGAGTTACCAGAGGCAGTAGCGGTGGTTGGAACCGGCGATTACAATAAAATCGTTGATGTGATTCAACGTGTAGAAGTCGGTGAAAGGGTTAAGCAAGTTTCAGCTGAACCGAGCTACATCGCGGATGAGACGACGCCGCGCTATCGGACAACCTCCGAAGGCGTTGCTTACCTACGTGTAGCTGAAGGGTGTGATTACCGCTGCGCTTTCTGTATTATTCCTCATCTCCGGGGAAACCAGCGATCGCGCACAATTGAATCCATCGTCGCGGAAGCCCACCATCTGGCATCCGAAGGCGTCCAGGAATTGATTTTAATTTCGCAAATCACCACCAACTATGGTTTAGACCTCTATGGCAAACCGAAGTTAGCGGAACTTTTGCAAGCGTTAGGCAACGTAGATATCCCCTGGATTCGGATGCACTATGCCTATCCCACTGGTTTGACACCATCAGTCATTCAAGCGATTCAGGAAACACCCAATGTTCTTCCTTACCTGGATTTGCCACTACAGCACTCCCATCCAGAAATCCTCCGCGCCATGAACCGTCCCTGGCAGGGACAGGTGAATGACGCCCTCATTGAGCGAATCAAAACAGCGTTACCCGATGCGGTACTACGGACAACCTTCATCGTCGGGTTTCCTGGCGAGACGGAGCAGCACTTTGAACATTTGCTCCAATTTGTCCAGCGCCATGAATTTGACCATGCAGGCGTATTCACCTTTTCTCCTGAAGAGGGGACACCAGCCTACAACTTGCCAAACCAGCTGCCCCAAGAAGTGATGGAGGCAAGGCGAGATGCCCTGATGGCAGCTCAGCAGCCCATCTCATTGAAAAAAAATCAAGGTGCTGTGGGCAAGGTGGTTGATGTCCTGATTGAGCAAGAACACCCCTCAACGGGTGAACGGATTGGTCGCTCTGCCCGGTTTGCCCCAGAGGTAGATGGATTGGTCTACGTTCAAGGCGACGCTCCCTTGGGAACAATCGTAGAAGTGGAAATTACGGATGCCGACATCTACGACCTGTATGGTTCTGTAGTCCCTAGTCCGTTGTCAGTTGTCCCTGAAGGTTAGCAGGTTACAGGTTACAGGTTATCTTCCAAACCTACCCTTCGGGAACCCCTGCGGGGAACAACTTTCAACCGAACAACCTTCAACTCTCTCTCATAACTGACCCCTAACTCGTAAAAACTGAAAACTAACAACGAACAACAAATTATGACCCTTTCATTCCAAAGCCTGGGCCTGTCCGAAGCTGGCGTCCAACAAGTGGAAAAATTAGGCTTCACGACACCCACCACGATTCAAGTACAAGCGATTCCCGAACTGCTCTCGGGGCGCGATGTCGTTGGTCAGTCTCAAACTGGGACTGGCAAAACAGCGGCGTTTTCGCTGCCGATGTTGGAGCGGATCGACCTCGAAAAGCGGGGAGTCCAAGCCTTGATTCTGACGCCGACGCGGGAGTTGGCATCTCAAGTCGCTGAGGCGATTCGCGACTTCAGCGGCAACCGCCGATTGGGCGTCCTGACAGTATGCGGCGGTCAATCGATGGAACGGCAACTGCGTGAGCTAAAACGAGGCGTCCAGATTGTAGTAGGTACACCGGGACGGGTAATCGATTTGCTCGACCGGGGCGACCTCAAACTGGATCAAGTCAGCTGGGTGGTACTGGATGAAGCCGATGAAATGCTGAGCATGGGCTTTATCGATGATGTCAAGAAAATCCTCCAACAGGCACCCGTTGAACGTCAGACGGCTTGTTTCTCGGCTACAATGCCACGACCAATCCGGGATTTAATTAATAAGTTCCTGAAATCGCCTGTCACAGTGACGGTAGAGCAACCCAAAGCAACACCAGCACGGATTGAACAACGAGCCTATATGGTGCCGCGTGGCTGGACAAAGGCAAAAGCTCTCCAGCCCATAATGGAACTGGAAGACCCAGAAGCCGCATTAATTTTTGTGCGGACGCGAAAAGCTGCCGCTGAACTGACCAGCCAATTGCAAGCGGCAGGTCACAGTGTGGATGAGTACCACGGAGATCTTAGCCAGTCTCAACGTGAGCGCTTGTTGTACCGCTTTAAAGGTGGTCAAGTGCGTTGGGTGGTGGCGACAGATATTGCGGCACGGGGTCTGGATGTCGATCACCTCACTCATGTGATTAATTACGACCTGCCGGATCAGGCGGAAAGCTATATTCACCGAATTGGTCGTACTGGTCGTGCAGGAAAGACGGGGACGGCAATTTCTCTGATTCAACCGTTCGACCGGCGTAAGCTGAACTTGATTGAGCGAAAAGTGCGGCAAACACTGCAAGTCACTCAGGTTCCTACCCGCTCACAAATTGAGGCGCGGCGTTTGGAAAAACTGCAAAACCAGTTGCGCGAGGCACTAGCAGGTGAACGCATGGCGTCTTTCCTGCCAGTGGTGCGAGATTTGAGTGAGGAATATGACCCCCTTGCGATCGCGGCAGCAGCGTTGCAAATGGTCTACGACCAAACTCAACCCGCTTGGATGGCACCCGATGTTGAGGAACCCATGGTGGAACGGCCAAAAATCATCAAGCGCAAGCTCGACAAGCCTCAGAAGTCTGTGACACCGAACGGGTCACGGTAAACTAATGGTTGATTGTTGTTAGTGGTTAGTTGTCACAACGTTGAAGGTTGAAGGTTAGAAGGTTGAAAATTGAAAGGTTGGAAGGTTGAAAGTTCTAACCTGCTTACCCTGCTAACCTGTTAACCAACAACCAATAACCAACAACCAATAACCAACAACCAATAACCAACAACCAATAACCAATAACCAAATTGTGGCTTCAACGTTGTCTGCTGCCCATTCCCCTGCCTTTGGGGATGCTGCCCCCAGGCGTCTCAACTGGCCTGGTCTAATTGAGGCTTACCGCCCTTACTTGCCGGTAACTGACTCAACTCCGGTGGTAACACTCCTGGAGGGGAACACTCCCTTGATACCCGCCCCTGCGATCGCTAAAGCTGTCGGTAGAGGGGTGCGGGTGCTGGTGAAATACGATGGTCTCAACCCCACGGGTAGCTTTAAAGACCGGGGGATGACGATGGCGATTTCTAAGGCAAAGGAAGCAGGAGCTAAAGCCGTAATTTGCGCCAGTACTGGCAACACCTCGGCGTCAGCAGCCGCCTATGCCCGTCGCGGCGGGATGCAAGCCTTTGTGCTAATTCCTGATGGTTATGTGGCACTGGGCAAGTTGGCGCAGGCGTTGCTTTACGGGGCTCAAGTACTGGCGATTAAAGGAAATTTTGACCAGGCGTTGGCAGTGGTTCGGGAGATGGCATTAAGCTATCCCGTTACCCTGGTAAACTCGGTTAATCCCTATCGGTTAGAAGGTCAGAAAACGGGAGCGTTTGAGATAGTGGACAATCTGGGTGATGCTCCCGATTGGCTTTGTATTCCAGTAGGCAATGCGGGAAATATAACAGCATACTGGATGGGGTTTTGTCAATACCATCAACAGGGAAAATGCGATCGCTTGCCCCGAATGATGGGATTTCAGGCGTCCGGGGCGTCTCCCTTAGTCACTGGCAAAATTGTCCCTCATCCCGAAACGCTGGCGACGGCAATTCGGATTGGTAACCCAGCTAGTTGGGAAAAAGCGATCGCAGCCCAACAAGCGAGTCAAGGGCAATTTAATAGTGTCACCGATGACGAAATTCTCGCTGCCTATCGCCTGCTAGCGTCGGAAGAAGGAATTTTCTGTGAACCTGCTAGTGCGGCATCTGTTGCTGGTTTGTTGAAAGTAAAAGACCAAGTACCGACAGGGGCAACGGTAGTGTGTGTGCTTACCGGCAATGGTCTAAAAGACCCAGATACTGCAATCAAACACAGCAACAACCAATTCATGCAGGGAATTGAGCCAACTACAGCAGCAGTGGCTCAGGCGATGGGGTTAACCATCAAGGCTCCTTAGGCAAGGCATTCGAGCCAAGAGCATAGATAAGCAG
>CBDTXL010000320.1:0-5579 GCA_965364435.1 uncultured bacterium | reverse complement strand
TAATAGCCAAAGAATATTAGTAAGTAAAAGAACTGAGGAGTAATAAGCGACCTCAGGGGCGCTAAAACTTGCTTTAAAAAGATGAAAACAAAATTGTTGAGTATAAGCATGACCTTACCTATCTTGCTAATCGGGGCGGGTCAAAGTTTGGCGAGTATTAAGGTCATACATCAAGGAAATTCCCAGATGGTCAGACCAACCGGGAGAACTTCTGAGGTTACACTCGATACTCAACAGCCTCCACCGTTTCTCCTGGCTGGTAGAGATGATGATAAAAAGGCCTGTAAGTGGCTAAGGATATGTGATGGTAAGGACGAACAATAATGGGGCATCTTTTTTTCTGTATAAAGCTTTTCTTTTCATCGAAAAGTCAGGCGCGATCAACCTAAAGAAAGAAGGAAGATGACTGCTAATGGGACTAGATCTACCAAGATTTTATAGAGCCTGCAATCCCAGCAAGCCTCTCGTTGTGGAGAAGGTGGAAGACCAGCAGTACTATATTGATTTTTCCTCTGTCCGAGGTAGTAAAATCATTGAGTCACTGAAGCGAACGATCGCACTCATTTCTCCCAATGAGCCGACCTGCCAGCTGTTTACAGGGCATATCGGCTGTGGTAAGTCCACGGAGTTGCTCAGGCTAAAAGCTGAGTTGGAGCAAGAGGGGTTTCATGTCGTTTACTTTGAGTCTTCTCAAGACCTGGACATGGCTGATGTTGATGTTACAGATATTTTGCTAAGCGTAGCTGGTCAGGTCAGTGAAAGTCTCGAAGCGATTAAAATCAAGCTCCATCCAGGGTACTTTACCAATCTCTTTACCGAGATTGTTGATTTTTTGCAAACACCAATCGAACTTGAAGCTGAGGCAGAGTTATCAATTGGGATTGGCAAAATTACCGCTAAAACAAAAGAAAGTCCAAAGCTTCGACGCCGGTTGAGGGAATACCTAGAACCTCGCACTAGTGGGATTTTGGAATCGATCAATAAAGAACTACTAGGACGTGCAACCACTGAACTGAAGCGACGTGGCAAGGCTGGACTGGTGGTTATTGTGGATAATCTAGACCGGGTGAGTATTCGCACCCTACCCTCTGGACGCACTCAGGCAGAGTATTTGTTTATTGACCGGGGTGAACAGTTAGGAAGACTCAATTGCCACGTCGTCTACACGATTCCGTTGGCGTTGATTTTCTCAAATGACAGCGAAACCCTGAAGAATCGCTTGGGTGGGGGTCTAACCCCCAAACTCTTGCCAATGGTGCCGGTACGACTGCGGAGTGGCGAGGAATTTCAAGAGGGTATGGCTTTGCTGCGGCAGATGGTGCTGGTAAGAGCCTTCCCCAACGAGACTCCTGCAAAACAGCTACAGTTGATAAAAGAGGTTTTTGATACCCCTGAAACTTTAGATCGTTTGTGCCGCATCAGTGGGGGTCATCTACGAAACTTGCTGGGGCTGTTGTTGGATTGTCTCAGACAAGAAGATCCACCCATCTCTCGTGAGTGTTTAGAACGTGCGATTCGAGAACGCCGCGATACTCTGACCTCTAGTATCGATGATGATGAGTGGGAGTTGCTGTTTGCTGTGGTGCAACAGCAAAGTGTGAAGGGAGATATAGAATACCAAACCCTATTGCAAAGTATGTGGGTATTTGAATACCGCGATCGCGATGGGTGTTGGTATGGTATCAATCCGGCTCTAGAAGAGGCCAAGAAATTTCAATCATGGTTGACTCATACCGACCAGAAGATATCGCCCTATACAACGAACAATCATTAAACGCTCTCGACCGGGCGATCGCACTTTCACGAGGGGAGTTTTCTCTCGTGTTAGTGCGTTGCAATTATAAACGTCTGCGCGGACACATTTTGCAGCAACTACGAAAGCGCTGTAAGCACCGATACAAAATTCAAGAGTTTGTCCTACCGGAGTCCGTCAAAACCCTTTACACCACCATCCAAACCTATGGGCACGGCAAACTCTGCCTCGAAAATCAGGCTCATCCTGCCCTATTCATTTTAGGTTTAGAGTCTGTGGTCGCTCTGGAGGAACTGCTGACTTCCACCAATCAAGTACGCGATGAGTTTCGCAAACGGCTGCCCTTCCCCCTCGTTGTCTGGGTGAATGATGAGGTGCTGCACAAGCTGGTGCGGTTTGCGCCAGATTTCGCCAGTTGGGCAGCTACACCGATTAAGTTTGAAATCGCGACCAGCGAGTTAATTGATTTCCTACAGCAAAAAGCCGACTCTGTGTTCACTACCGTTTTGAGTGGCGGTAGCGGTAGATACGCACCCTGGCGTGTTTGTATGCACCATTCCTCCCTGAATTTGGCAGCCGGTTGTCGGTCTCGCTTAGAACTCGATTCTGCCCTAAGGGATTTACAAAGTCGCCAAGAAGTAATTAAGCCAGAACTAGAAGCCAGTCTGCAATTTCTATTTGGTCAATATGACTATGCCAGTGACCTGATCGATTCCGCCTTAGTCCGTTACAAAAAAAGTCGGAGGTTTTGGCAAACAACCAACAATCTAGAGCGACACGGAATCCTGCTGTTTTATATTGGCTTGTGTTATTGCCGCCATGCTGACTTGCATCGCTCTCAACGATACCGCAACTGGGAGGAAGCATGGCCTTATCTTCTGCAATCTGTTGATGTCTTTACACAGGCAGGTCGTCAAGACTTAGTGGCTCAGTTTATCACTCAACTCGCTGAGGTACTGCAACGCCTGGAAGCTTGGGACAGCTTGCAGATTTTGGCGGAACAGTCCTTGAGCTTACATCAAACGTATGGCTCCAAGGTGCAACTTGCTCAAGATTATGGCTTTCTGGCTGAGGTTGCCCTAAGGCAGTCCCGGTGGGCAGATGCCAGCAAGCAAGCTCAACAAGCACTCACAATCTTGGCAGAGGTTTCCAGCAAGCCTAGTGAGCATCAGGGCTTACACCGATTTTTGTTGAGCCAGTTATATCAATTATTTTTGGTAAAATCGCAGCGGCAGATGGGCGAACTGTCGGAAGCTCTCAATCACCTGGAAACAGCTAGCCTTGGACTCAAAGAAGCGATCGCATTGAGCGATCATCGATACGAACCTCAGCGTTACCTTCACTTATTGGAAGAGTTGCGTACACTCTACTTTGAGCAAGCTCGATACTTAGAGGCGTTTCGACTCAAGCAAGAAAAACGTTCGATTGAGCAGCTGTATGGCTTCCGAGCCTTCATTGGTGCGGCACGCCTACAACCACAGCGACTGGTTACTAACCCAGCCTTGGCACCCATTGAACAGCAAGAAATTGTTGCCCAGGAAATTGCCGCTTCTGGGCGTCAGCAAGATGTTAACCGCTTAATCGAACGGATGACTCGTGCTGACCATAAACTAACGGTGATTCATGGTCAGTCAGGGGTGGGGAAAAGTTCCATTGTCTCTGCGGGATTAGTGCCTGCGTTGAAGCACAGAGCGATTAGCGATCGCATTGCCTTGCCGGTTTTACTGCAAGTTTACACAGATTGGGTCAGAGAACTCGGGAAATCCTTAGCCCAAGTGCTAGATGAATTTGGTTTGAGAGAAGGTGAAGAACCGAGTAATTTTGGCTTTAACGAAATCCAAAATACTCAAGATAAAATCCAAAATATCCTTGACCAGTTACGACACAACGCCGAACGTAACTTATTAACCATTTTGATTTTTGACCAATTTGAAGAATTTTTTTCAGTTGCTAATCATCAAGCTACAAGATTTCTGTTTTATAACTTCTTAAAAAAATGCCTAAGTCTCCCCTTTGTGAAAGTAATCTTTTCACTTCGGGAGGATTATCTTCACTATTTACTAGAAATTGAACAATTTGAGCTAGAAGTCATTGACAATAATATCCTTGACAGAAAGATTCGCTACCCTTTAGGAAACTTTTCCTTAGCAGACGCCTATTCAGTCATCCAAAGCCTAACCGAACGGGCGCATTTTAATTTAGAAGATGCTTTGATTGATGAATTAGTGCGGGATCTAGCGGGGGAACTGGGAGCAGTTCGTCCCATTGAATTGCAGGTGGTGGGAGCGCAACTGCAAGCAGAGAACATCACAACCCTGGCTCAGTATGAGCAATCCGGACCCAAACAAAGACTGGTTGAGCGATTTTTAGAAAAAGTAATTACAGACTGTGGCCCGGAAAACGAACACGCGGCTTGGCTCGTCTTGTCCTTACTCACTGATGAAAATGACAATCGTCCCCTCAAGACTCGTGCTGAATTAGCAGCAGAGTCAGCCATAGAATCCCAAAAATTAGATTTAATCTTAGAAATTTTAGAGAAATCCGGATTAGTGTTTCTGTTACCAGAAGTCCCAGCTAACCGATATCAACTAATTCACGATTATCTGGTGGAGTTTATCCGCATGAAAGAGCAGACAGAAGTAGAGGAACTACGAAAGAAATACAAACTCAGCCAGGACGAAATTGAGCAACTCAAGGCCGAACTTAGGGAAAAAGAGCTACGAACAAAACTCGCGAAAGCAACAGCTGAACAAAGGCGCACTGAGGATAAGCTCAATCAGGTTCTCACACAAAGTCTACGAAAAGCACGTTTAGTAGGAGTAGCGCTGTTCACACTCAGCGTCATTGCTGTGGGACTTGGGGTGCGGGCGGCGATTGGTGAAGCCAATGCTCAGTTGAGTGCCCTCAGCGCTTCCTCAGAAGCCCTGGTTGCCTCCAATAGACAATTTGATGCCCTCCTCAAAAGTTTAAGGGCAGGCAGACAACTGAAACAGTCGTTCGGGGCAACAGCGGATACCCGGATTCGGGTGGTAACGGCTCTACAGCAGGCTGTGTATGGGGTGAGAGAATACAATCGCTTGGAGGGGCATACGGATTGGGTCAGTAGTGTCAGTTTTAGTCCCGATGGCAAGATGATTGCCTCAGCAAGTAAAGATAGCACCATTAAACTCTGGAAAGCGGACGGCACCTTGCTGAAAACCCTACCTGGTCATCCTGGTGGAGTATATAGCGTTAGTTTCAGCCCTGATGGCAAGATAATGGCTTCTGCTGGCTGGGACAAAACAGTGAAACTCTGGAGCCGTGATGGTGTCCTGTTAAAAACTCTAACAGGGCATAGGGATGGGGTCTACAGCGTTAGTTTCAGCCCTGATGGTCAACTGATTGCGTCTGCAAGCTTGGACAAAACAGTGAAACTTTGGAGAACTGACGGTAGCTTGCTAAAAACCCTAACAGGACATACTGATCTGGTCTTCGGGGTGAGTTTCAGCCCTGATGGTCAGCTGATTGCCTCAACGGGTGCAGACGATACGATCATACTCTGGCGTCGTGATGGCACGTTCCTCAAAAGCTGGAAGGCACATGATAAAGCCGTCACGAGTGTGAGTTTCAGCCCAGATAGCCAGCTGCTAGTCAGTGCCAGTGCAGACAACACGGTGAAACTCTGGCGTCGTGATGGGCGGTATGGGTTCCAAACCCGCCCGGAAAAAAGCTTGCAGGGGCATAGTAGTTCGGTGCTGAGTGTGAGTTTCAGCCCTGACGGTCAGACTATAGCTAGTGCGAGTCGAGACAACAAGGTCAAACTCTGGCAGCGTAACGGTAAGTTGAT
>CBDTXL010000319.1:0-5579 GCA_965364435.1 uncultured bacterium | reverse complement strand
TTTAGGTAGTGGCGTCGCTGAAGACTGATTGAGATTAGACCAGTTAGGTGGATTCGTAAAACCCCCAACTGGCGGAGTCTGTACTCGATTTGCATCGGATTGGACGGACGCTTGGAAAGGCCAGCCACTGTATTTGCCATAGTTGGATGCGATCGCTAACAACGCTCCAGCCAAAATAAACAGTGGCAGCGGCAAAGTGAAGTGTTTCATCCACTGGTAAAGTTCTACCATCCCAAACAAGACCAGAACGCTAGTAATCCACACTCTCATAACTTTATCCAAGCCTATCCAACTATCTGCCTTACTCCTGTTTACCAAAATAAAGCGCGAGATCCAACATTAGCATCTCGCGCTCTACAGAATTATTTGCCCTTGAAACCGGAACCGACTATACCTTGGCAGCCACCTGGGCTTTACTAGCGGTCAAGCGTTCATATGTCGCTCTCATTTTCAGACCGACAAGAACCTGGAACAGCCCAGAACCATTGTTGGAGCCTGGATAGTCCCGATGCTTGAGCAACAGCTCACTCATCTCGCCGTAGTACTTAGTAGAGGTCTTGCTGAGGTGACTTTCGATGTAAATCATCTCCTCCAGATTGTCGAACTGACCATCCACTTCCAGGATAGAGACATCATGACCAAAGTAGCTGTCTGGGCCATAGAACAGCCTGATGCCGGGGTAGGCGCAGGTAAGCTTACGACCACAAGGTCTCCAGTCAATTGTTGACCCTTCATCAAACAGATAGACTGGCTCAAAGCCTTCCACACCGTCTCGCTGAATCAGGCGCACGCGCAGGAGCTTGCTTTCCTTGTCTTCCTTGAGAAGCTGTGTGGGCAAGATCTGGATGACGACATCAGCATATTCTTTTTGTGGCTCGATGTAGGCAGTAAAGTCTGGGCGTCGGGCGTTGATCGCAAAAAGTACGTCCTCATAGCGGTGACCCCGCTCTGCCATGTCTCTCTGAATCTTCCAGTTAATTTTGACCTCATCGCTGATGTCCAGGTAAACGCTGAAGTCCAAAAGCGATCGCACCCGCTCATCATACAGAGGGTGAAGCCCTTCAATCACGACAATTTTATTAGGCTTAACCTGCTCAGGTGGGTCAATTTCGCCGGTTTCGTGGTTATAAATCGGCTTTTCGATGGTCTGACCGTTCTTGAGCGCTTTGATTTGCTCATACATCAGGTCAAAGTTGTTCGCCTTAGGATTAAGCGCGGTAACTCCTTGCTCCTTACGCTGTTTTCTATCCAGACTGTGATAGTCATCTAAACAGATGACTGTCATGAACTCTTGACCGAACAGGTCTTCCAAGCGGCGCAGAAACGTTGACTTCCCGCATCCAGAATCTCCGGCAACACCAATTAATACCACGCGATCCAGCTGAGTGGTCATATATTCCCTCTAACGTAAAACATATTCTCAAAAAGGTTTCAGCAAGCCAAATCCTCTGCCCAGGGTCAACCCATCTATTTAGAGTGTGGTTTCATCACACATCATGAAGGCATGATGCGCCTATGCACTGTCCCTCAGGGAAGACTCAAGCAAGGCACGGCGTAAGTATTTAGTACTAGCTGCTGAGAGTGGATTTTACCAAAATGAGATTGCCTATACAAGCCTTCATGTAAACAGAATTATCATCTCACTTAGTACTTATGCTAAGGTAGCTGGTGCATTTTGTGTGAAGAAAATATGAAATTGACTCAATATTGACAGTTTTTGAGTCAGTGACTACGTAACCTGCTAGTAGAGGAGTTACAGTTGGCTTTCCCGTGACAACTGTAAAACAGGACTGGGCATAGCTTTACAATGTTACGCTAATAGTGCTTTCTTCGGCTCTAGGAAAGTCTAGCCTCCAATCCGGCAGTAGCGTCGGTTTGTTGGAGGAAGGGCACGTTTAGCAACATATTAAAGTTTGGTTGGGAGATATTGAAGTAATGTACAGTCCTAGCGCGGCTGCAAATTCCGGCAACACTACGGAATTTGGTACTCGCATGTTTGTTTACGAAGTGGTGGGTCTACGTCAGAACCAAGAAACTGACAAGATGAACTACCCGATTCGTCAAAGCGGCAGTGTTTTTATCACAGTGCCCTATAGTCGCATGAATCAAGAAATGCGGCGGATTACTCGTATGGGTGGCAAAATTGTCAGCATTCAGCCTCTAACTGCTGACAATGGGGCGAATGGAAAAGCCGCATCCCAAGCTGAACCGAAAGCTGCACCAAACGCTGAACTACAGCAACCCAAGTCAGAAAAAGAAGGCAAGCCTATGACTCAAGCAAAAGCAAAAACTGACATTCCCGTCAATATCTACCGACCGAATGCTCCCTTTATGGGTCGGTGTATCTCCAATGAAGAGCTGGTTAAGGAAGGTGGAATCGGCACTTGCCGTCACCTGACATTCGACATTTCTGGCGGAGATCTGCGGTACTTGGAAGGCCAAAGTATCGGCATTATCCCGGCGGGAACGGATGACAAGGGCAAACCTCACAAACTGCGTCTGTACTCTATTGCCTCGACTCGCCACGGCGATAATTTGGACGATAAGACCGTATCCCTCTGTGTCAGACAGCTGGAGTACAAGCATCCTGAAACAGGCGAAACAGTTTACGGCGTTTGCTCTACCTACCTCTGCAATCTCAAGCCAGAAGAGGAATTAAAAATCACCGGCCCCGTGGGCAAGGAGATGTTGTTACCCGAAGATCCAGAGGCCAACATTATTATGATGGCGACTGGTACTGGAATTGCACCATTCCGGGCTTACATGTGGCGGATGTTCAAAGAGCAGCATGAAGATTACAAGTTCAAAGGTTTGGCTTGGCTGATCTTCGGTGTCGCCACCACTCCCAACATTCTCTACAAGGAACAGTTAGAGGAGTTGCAGGAGAAGTTCCCGGAGAACTTCCGCCTTACCTATGCCATCAGCCGTGAACAGAAGAATCCTGAAGGCGGCAGAATGTACATCCAGCACCGGGTCGCTGAGCACGCTGAAGAACTCTGGAACCTGATGCAGAAAGATAATACCCACACCTACATCTGCGGTCTTAAGGGCATGGAAGACGGCATTGATGCTGCCCTTACTGCCGCAGCCGGAAAGGAAGGGGTGAATTGGTCTGAGTACCAGAGGGCAATGAAGAAGGCTGGTCGTTGGCACGTTGAAACTTACTAGGTTTGAGTTGGTCTGAACTCAATCGGTCACCAGACCTCATTAAATTTCACTGGCGCGTCTGCATCTGTTGGCTTCAAGCCTAGGGGCAGACGCGCTATCTTTGTAGGTTTTGCTTATAGTAGCTAGCGGGTTTTAGCGATCGCCCGTGCCCGGTTGGACGCAGGATGCGTGAACAACTCCTGATGTGGATATTAACGGGACAATCCAGTTGATCAGATCATGAGAATTAAGTTAAATTTAATTAAGATAACGTTACAAGTGCTTGTCTTTGCCTTTATAAGCCTCAAAACCCAACAGTTTTGATAAAAGGCAGAGTTCACTAGTATCGGTAAAGTTTTCTGTTCATTCAATTTTTTTAGCTGGGCTTTGTTTTCCCTGAGGCTCCCATAGGGCTGATGCCAGCATGCATGACCAGTATATAGAGGCCAATAACAGATGAAAGTTTCCTGGAGAATAATATTACTTTGGACATTACCTGCCCTCGTTATTGGGTTTTTCCTGTGGCAGGGAGCATTTTCTCCCGCTGCCGGTGACATAAGCAAGAACACAGCCAGCACTCGGATGACCTATGGTCGCTTTTTAGAGTATCTGGATGCCGGTAGAGTAACCAGTGTTGACCTCTATGATGCTGGTCGGACGGCGATTGTTGAAGCTGTCGATCCAGAACTCGATAACCGAACACAGCGCCTGCGAGTAGATCTGCCGAGTAATGCTCCGGAACTGATTGCCAAGATCAGAGAATCGGATATCACTCTGGATGCCCATCCAGCTCGTAATGATGGGGCAATTTGGGGATTACTGGGGAATTTAATTTTTCCGATTCTCTTGATTGCTGGGCTGTTTTTCCTCTTCCGTCGTTCTAGCAATATCACGGGTGGTCCCGGTCAAGCGATGAACTTCGGTAAATCCAGGGCACGGTTCCAAATGGAAGCGAAAACTGGGGTTCTCTTCAATGATGTCGCTGGTATTGAAGAAGCTAAAGAAGAACTGCAAGAAGTCGTCACCTTCCTCAAACAACCAGAACGCTTCACCGCAGTAGGCGCACGCATCCCCAAAGGAGTCCTCCTCGTTGGCCCTCCTGGTACCGGGAAAACTCTGCTGGCAAAAGCGATCGCAGGTGAAGCTGGAGTCCCTTTCTTTAGCATCTCTGGCTCGGAATTCGTCGAAATGTTCGTCGGCGTCGGTGCCTCGCGTGTCCGTGACTTGTTCAAAAAAGCGAAAGAAAACGCCCCTTGCCTAATCTTCATTGATGAAATTGACGCCGTTGGACGGCAGCGAGGTGCAGGTATCGGCGGTGGAAACGATGAGAGAGAGCAAACCCTCAACCAGTTGCTCACGGAAATGGACGGGTTTGAAGGAAATACCGGCATCATTATCATTGCCGCAACTAACCGACCTGATGTCCTAGACTCAGCACTGTTACGTCCAGGACGCTTCGACCGGCAAGTGATAGTCGATGCCCCTGACCTTAAAGGACGTATGGGTATCTTGGACGTTCACGCCCGCAACAAAAAACTTGCTCCTGAAATCTCTATCGAAGCGATCGCACGGCGTACTCCTGGATTTACAGGTGCTGACTTAGCCAACCTGCTTAATGAAGCGGCAATCCTCACCGCACGACGCCGCAAAGAAGCAATCACAATGATGGAAGTCAACGATGCGGTTGACCGGGTGGTTGCCGGGATGGAAGGCACCCCACTGGTTGATAGCAAGAGCAAGCGATTGATTGCCTACCACGAAGTTGGACACGCGATCGTCGGAACTGTCCTCAAAGACCATGACCCTGTGCAGAAAGTCACCCTGATTCCCCGTGGACAAGCTCAAGGTTTGACCTGGTTTACTCCCAGCGAAGAGCAAGGCTTAATTACCAGAGCGCAGCTGAAAGCTCGGATTACTGGGGCTTTGGGAGGCAGAGCGGCAGAGGAAGAAATCTTTGGCGACGCCGAAGTTACTACGGGTGCTGGTGGTGACCTGCAACAAGTAACCGGGATGGCGCGGCAGATGGTAACACGCTTTGGGATGAGCGATTTGGGTCCCCTGTCATTGGAAGGGCAAGGTGGAGAAGTCTTTCTCGGCGGCGGTTTGATGTCGAGAGCTGAGTACTCAGAAGTGATTGCCGCACGGATTGATGAGCAAGTGCGCGTGATTGTTGAGCATTGCCACGACGATGCACGGCGGATCATGCGGGAAAACCGCGTTGTGATTGACCGATTGGTGGATCTTTTAATCGAGAAGGAAACTATCGATGGCGAAGAGTTCCGTCAAATCGTTGCTGAGTACACGGATGTTCCTGAGAAGGAGCAATACGTGCCTGTACTGTAATCAAGGGAAGATTAAGTGAATAAGTGGATGGGGATGGTGAAAATCATCCCTATTTTTTTGCCTTTTTTGTGCGATCGCTCTTTTTCCCC
>CBDTXL010000318.1:0-5583 GCA_965364435.1 uncultured bacterium | reverse complement strand
GTTGATGATACACCGGACAATCTGCGCCTTTTATCTGCCATGCTCAGTGACCAGGGGTATAAAGTTCGGAGTGCGATTAACGGGCAGATGGCATTGATGGGAGTAAAGGCATCGCCACCAGATCTAATTTTGCTTGACATCAATATGCCAGATATGAATGGCTATGAGGTCTGCTCATCCCTGAAAGCAACGGAGGCAACCAGTCAGATTCCGGTGATTTTTATCAGTGCCCTCGGTGAAGTGTTGGATAAGGTGAAAGCCTTTAGTGTGGGTGGCGTAGACTACATCACCAAGCCATTTCAACTCGAAGAGGTTTTGGCTCGGATTGAGACTCACCTGACGATCCGAAACCTGCAAAAGCAACTCACAGAGCAAAATCTGTGCCTAAGGCAGGAAGTTAGCGTCCGCTTGCAGGCAGAACAAGCAGAACGGGAGAAATCCCAAAAACTGACCGAGGCAATGCAGGAGTTAAAACTTGCCCAAGCTCAACTCGTCCAAAGTGAGAAAATGTCGAGTTTGGGTAATCTCGTGGCTGGGATTGCCCATGAAATTAATAATCCCGTCAACTTCATCTACGGCAATCTATGTCATGCCACTAGGCATACCGAAGACCTGCTGGAAATCCTAGAACTCTACGCCAAGGCTTTACCGAATCCCCCAACCCAACTCCAGGAAAAAATTGACTACGCTGACTTAGAGTTTATTAAGTCGGACTTGCCAAAACTCATGGATTCGATGAAAATCGGAGCCGAGCGAATCGCTGAAATTGTCCAGTCCCTGCGCTCCTTTTCCCGCCACAATGAAGCCGAACTGAAAACCGTGGACATTCATGAAGGTCTTGACAGCAGCCTCATGATTTTGCAACATCGGCTCAGTGCAAAATCAGACCGTCCTGCGATCGAGGTAAGCAGGGAATATGGTTCACTCCCCAAGGTCGAGTGCTATGCTAGGCTTCTTAACCAGGTGTTTCTGAACATCCTCACCAATGCGATTGATGCTTGCTCAGGCGCGTTTGTCATCGGTCAAGACTCATTAGCCAAGGACAAAGGGCAAAGAATAAGCCCTACCATTACGATTCGCACGAAGTTACTGGACACACACCGGGTGGCG
Source organism: uncultured bacterium (assembly GCA_965364435.1). Classification (GTDB taxonomy): domain Bacteria; phylum Cyanobacteriota; class Cyanobacteriia; order Cyanobacteriales; family Coleofasciculaceae; genus CBDTXL01. The sequence goes on along the minus strand of CBDTXL010000318.1, from coordinate 4,473 downwards.
ATTGAGATTGGCGATAATGGGTCAGGGATGACACAAGCGATACGAGAACGAGTGTTTGAGCCGTTTTTTACGACAAAGCCGATTGGTGAAGGGACGGGCCTAGGGATGTCGATTAGCTATGCGATTGTGGTGAACCAGCACTCAGGGCAACTTCGTTGTTGGAGTGAACCTTGGCAAGGGACAACAGTTGCGATCGCCATTCCGATTCAACAACTGATAAACCAGCAGTCGGGTTAAGCTCATCCCAAAACTAAAATATCATTATATTTTTATCTTTTAACTTCAGAGTTAAGTATGCATGATAGTCCCGGTGGTGCATCTAACTGTCGGTCCTTACTGACCACTAAAGTCAGGGGGATTTCACTTATCGTAACGGTCATTGGTTTATTGACATTACTGTTAGATTTTTTCCCGTGCCAATCGCTTGAGTTGTTAAGCCAATGGAATCTAGAATATTTGCGAGTGGTACTTTTTTATCTATTTTTTATTGTCCTGTTCTTATGGCCAATTTGGTGGTCGATTGATTCAGATAACCTTAACTCCTCTCAAAAAATATCTTCAGTTATAAAGATTTCCTTGGTGTGGTCAATAGCTCTATTATACCCTTGGCTTATTGGGTTAGGTATTACTGGGGTATTTTTGCCGAAAACATCGACTTGGTTGAGGTCTGCTGTTGCCCTACTGGGACTCAATCGCAATTTTTGGAAGCAAATCAAACCACAGGAGAGAAAAGCCGCTTTAATTCCTTGGGGAATTAGTTTGATGATTTGCTTGGCAATATTTTATAGCGAACATCCTGATATTACACCTAAGAATTTCGCTGCAAAATCCTCAGAATTTGCAGCGGTAGTGGCTTTAGTAGATTCAGGGAAGTTGACGCCTGATAATAATGGTTGGGCTTCTCTTCCCTGCCGATATAGTTATCTCGCCAATAGCGGCAGTAAGTTCGGCAAAGGACGTATCAAAATCACCAAAGAAGAAGAGGCTACCATCATTCAATTTCAACAAAAGATTTATGGTTTTGGAGATGGAGTTGATGAGTTTATTTACCGATCAGATAATAAAGACATCTCCCGTCCTCCTAATTCCTTGGGGGATGGAGTTATTAAACTTAAAGACCATTGGTTTTGGCAAACTTTAAGATATTAAAATCGCTAAACTGTTGAAGGCATTTAGAATTGGGTTCAACCTCAAGGGGTGACAAGCAGCACTGCCGAGGATGCAGGCGATTTTTGCTAATGCCCAAACTGCCCTTAAGCGATCGCCGCCTGGATTGTTCTCAAACATTCATCACCGCCACCTCAGAATCCCACACCCGCTAAAACGCCAACGTCAATAGAAGGATGAAAGATGAAGTATAAAGTATGACGTTACCCCACCCAAACAGAGGGATGGGGGATGGGGGATGAGGTGCGATCGCCCCCAGAAGTACTTTTGGGAAAACTTTTAACATTACGAAGAAAATACCCTACCCGCAGGTAAGGTATTTTCAGGAATTCAAAGTGGCTTCAACCTTAGTGGCTTTCAGCCTTTTGGTACAAACTCTAAGATGATACCGGCTTAGGCGTCGCTTTCAATGTAGATAAATAAAAGACCCATTACCACAGCAGGTAAGAGCCAGGTAACTACGGGAATCAGAATCCAGGGCAAAAATGAAGCTGCGTATGTGCCTGTCATATCAAACCTTCCTCTCTAAATTTATAGGGTGCCAAAAAGGATATTACTCTCAGCTGACTTAAGGCTCAAGTCATAAACTTAAAGCCAAGGGCTTCCAGCCCCAAAAAATGCTAAGTATTGTGAACTAGCCCCCGGAAGATGGAATCCACAATATCAAAATTTGCCAACAGAAAATAGGCAACAAAAGCGCCACCCATCGCGCCAATAAAGAACCCACCAGTCAACTGACTCCAGCCTTCAGCAGTTTTCAGTTCATCAGGGGTTCTGGGATTTTGGACTTCAAAGTCACCACCTGTTTGGAAAGAGACAATGCCATAGAGAGACATGGCTGCGGTTGCAATGAGAATTAAAGCAATAGCTGAAATTAATCCGCCCATGTAGGCGACTTTTGTCTCCCGCAGGGGGCCAAGTACAGTCCATGGACCAACTAAAAAATAGCCATGAGCCAAACCAATTTCTATCCCTCGCACCAAGGGAGAGACCCATTTGCGGTAGGCTGGCAGATTATTAATGAAAGCCTTAACGAGTGGAGAACTATTGATGGGTGTCTCTAGGTTACCAATAAAGGGGTCGCCTTCAAAGGGTCTAACAACCTCTGCATCTCTTGGATCGGCCATTCTTATCGTCCTCTTTGTCTGAAAGTTTACAAACGAACTTGAGATCACATTCTACGCAAGAGGGGGTTACTCTATTGCAGAATCAGTTGTGAAATGCAAGAAAAGTTCATTAAACCTCTTGGCGCAGGAGATTTCATCCCTCTATAAGAAGAGGCACATACGCGAAAGGACAAGGTAGTACTCTAGCTTGCTATTGACTTTGGCGAAAGCAAGTGATAAGCAAATGCAGGCATAACTTCTCTTACGCTACTCCTACCGACTGGCTCAAAAGGGGATATCGTCGTCGTCGAAGTCAGGGGGAGGAGAGTCACTCGCTTGGGGTCTGGCTCTATCCGGTGTCATTTGCAGATCAATCCAGCGCTTTGCAAAATGAAGCGCCTCTTCCTCCGTCTTAGCGTTATGAATGGGAATAACGCACTCCCCAGCGGCACTCCAAACCTGAACGCAGAACACTGGTCTGGCCTCAATAATCCAACCCCGGTAAATTTCTGCTGAACTCATTGCTGGCACTCGCCTATGTGAGCAAGCTAAAGGCTACTCATCAACCGTAGCATGCTCTTCAATTTTAAGAAGTGGGTTTTGTTTCGGTTTGTATAGTATTTATTAGAAAAGGCATTCTTGAGATTAATTCAATGAAACACCTCCTCAATCCCCTATACGACCGTCGAAAATACCTACAACGCCTGATTCTACAGTTGTTATTAATCGTTCTGGCTTGCGGGTTAGTTGCAGCACCAGCCAACGCCATCGGTGTGTATCAAATGCCAAAGGTTAGCGTCGGCGAACCAACTTGGGTAATTGATAAAGCAGAAGTTCTCAGCCGCCTCAATGAAGGCAGGCTGAGCAGCACGTTGGATGATTTAGCGAAAAAAACAGGCATTGAGGTCAGGATGGTGACCATCCACCGCTTAGACTACGGTGAGACCGCAGAAAGTTTCACGAAAGCGCTGTTTGAAAAATGGTTCCCGACGGCCCAAGCTCAAGCCAATCAAATCTTGCTGGTAATTGATACTGTTACCAACACGACCGCCATCCGTACTGGTGAAGCCGTCAAGTCAGTTATGGCCGACGACATCGCCGAGAGCGTGGCATCCGAAACAGTAATTGTACCAATTCGCGACGGTAACAAATACAATCAGGGTTTATTGGATGCAAGCGATCGCTTAGTTGCTGTCCTTTCTGGTAAACCTGACCCTGGCCCACCCGTTGTCGAAGAAAACGTTCAGGTCGCAAGTACCTTTAAGAGTGCTGAGGAAACCGACACCAAAAATTCCACAGTCTGGGTCGTTGCCATCTTGATTATCGCCACGGTTGTCCCGATGGCTACCTATTTCTTCTATCAAGGCTTCTCAGGCTAAGCAAGGGTTGAACGTTGACAAGTTGAAGGTTGAACGTTGAGAAGATAACCTGCAACCTGCAACCTTCAACCCTTTTAATCTTGAACATACTCCTGCCCACTAATTAGAGCATTCTCAGCCCGAACAAACTCCCGTCCTAAATAAGCCGCATGGTCAATCATTGTGACAGGACAGGGCTGGGTTTGCTCAAAAATAGCAACACAAAGTTCCTTCGCTGTTCTGCCGGTAAACAAAGTGCTGTGAGTCCGTTCTACCTTGCCGCGTGCAGGTATGACTTTACCAGTTTCCGGGTCAACGGCTAAACCGCGATCGTCAATCACATTAATAAAATGCTTGGCACAAATTAGCTCTGCTTCCCGATCCAGGTAGATAATGAAATATCCGCCTGGATCAAGGTCGATATGACGTAAGGATAGCTTGTCATCAATTGCACTGAGTGCATCGGCTGTTTTACTCATGTTTTCTGGTAGTGCTTTCTCTTTTGTTGCATGTTCTGGTGCTTGGACACGCGGAACAGACCTAATCCTAGTCTAAAAGCTGCCTCAGAAGCGCGAACAGAGAAGATGTCGCTCTTGCTTATCGCTGCAAAGATTTAGGATATTTAGAGGGCACTATCGGGTTGATAGCGGATACGAGTGGTAGAGGAGCAATTATATGAGAGTTTATCAAGTCCGGTTAGTGAATCCGGCACTCAATCTTGAGTGCACCATCTCGGTACCAGATGATCAATACATCCTAGATATGGCTGAGGAAGCTGGTATTCGCTTACCAGCTGGGTGTCGTGAAGGAACCTGTTCTTCTTGTATCGCCAAACTCGTGAG
>CBDTXL010000317.1:0-5585 GCA_965364435.1 uncultured bacterium | reverse complement strand
CGTGGCGAGAAGCGATCGCAAATCTTAGTTTAAGGTTGTGCCTCTAAGGGGACAAATACAGCCTTCCCCTGCTTATCCAACTGGACTTGTACTAATTGAATCTGGGGTTCTTTGCGATCGCCATTCGCTTGAAAATGAATTCCCCCTGTAGCCCCCATCGCTTGAAAATTAGACTTTGATAAGGTTTGTTGTAACAGAGTACGAGTGGGGGCGGGTTCTTTTTCTAAAGCCGTGAGCAACACACGAGTCGCATCATAGGCTAAAGCGGTACGCCAACTTACTTTACCCGCCCACAAATTCTCAGCCGCTTGAGGAAATTTTTTGTCCGGACTGCCTCTACTCTGCCAGGGAACAGCGACTACTAAGCAGTTTGTTACTTCTTTTCCAACTACGTCCAGGATTTCAGGCGCATAAAGCGTATCGCCTCCCACCATAAAATAGCGACATTGATTGGCGATAATCAGGTTTCTCGTTTTAGTTACAATTAAACTCTCACTATTGGGAAATAAGGCAAGAACCTTTGCTCCTTGTTTTCCGGCATTATCTATAGCTTTTCCTGAGTTAATGATTGGGGTAGATAAATCTAACTCGTCTACAACTTTTCCTCTCTTCCTGCTAAAACTGTCGCGAAATTGATTTCGCAGAGAGTCACTATATCTACTACGGGGATTGTAAAATATAGCGGCTGTCTGTCGCTTAGTTTGTTTGCTTAGGAAGTTAGCCAAAGCCTGAGCCGTATCGCGATCGCTCGGCACTGTGCGGAAAAAGAAATTCGGCTGATGAGATTTCCCTTGAGCGGATAAATCTTCTGAAGTGCTAGTCGGAGAAACAAAAACTAATTGGTTCTGTTGATAAACCTCAGACGCTGCTAGAGTTAAATCACTTGTAAAATGACCAACAACAGCGAGTACATCTTTTTTGTTAACTAAAGCTTTGGCAATTTGTTTAGCTTGACCCGATTTATTCCTATCATCTGCAATTAATACTTTAATACCCGCTCCCTTTCGTCTTTGGTTAAACTCATCTTGGGCTTGGGCAACGCCTCGCAAAATTTCCAACCCAGAGTTCAACCCCTCTGAACTCGTATCAAGAGGAACAGCAACAGCAATGGTATAGGATTTAGCTTTCTGAGCCTGAATGCGGGCATTGTTGAGGTAAATTAAAGTTTCTGGATCGCTTTTCTGACTATTCCGTGCTTGCTCTAACCAGTCAACTGCCTTACCATATTGCCCCTCTCGAAACGCCTCCACACCGCTTTCTTTTTCGGGTGTTGCAGAACCAGGAATTAAGATTTTTTCTCCAAAACTTAACTCGTTGCCAAAAGCAGCTAGACAAGGTTTAAAACTTCCTAACACCTCGCAAGGGAGTATCTGGTAGATTAGAGTTCCTGTTAATCCCAACAGCAGCATTCCACCACCTACCCAAAAGAGTTTGAATAGGAATTTTCCTTGCTGATTTGTACTGTCACTGGGAATTTGAGTGACTTCAGGAGTCTCGGAGTTTACTAAATTTGTAGTATTCCTAGGAATTTGAGTTATTTCAGGAGGATGAGAGTTGATTAAAGTTTTTCTGTTTTGAACGGGGAGTTCAAGCTTATCACTGTTATCAAGTGCCTGAAGGCGTCGCAAAATTTCTTGAGTATTTTGAGGGCGATTGGCTGGCGAAGGAGCCATTAAATCATCAATTAACTGTGCTAAATTACTTGAGATTGATGGTGCTAGGTATCGCCAAAGTAATTCTTCTGTTGTAGAGTTTTTACGTAAGTCCCAGGGACGCTTGCCTGTCAGTAAATATACAAAGGTGCGCCCTAAAGCAAAGAAATCAGACTGTAGAACAGTTTTGCCTTCCATTTGCTCTGTTGGGCTGTAGTCAGCGGAAATAATTCTTGTTTCCCCAACCCCAACTGCACCAAAGTCAATCAATACTAGATTTCCATTAGGTTGCAGCATTATATTCGAGGGCTTGATATCCCGATGCCAAAGTCCCTGTTGATGCACTTTATCCAAAATCTCTACAAGTTGTTGCAGCCAATTTAGGGCTTGCTCTTGAGAGATGGGCTGGTTTTGCTCTAACCATTCCTCTAGATTTTGCCCCTCAATCTTCTCCATTACTAAGCATTTTAATTGCAGGAAGCCCTTCCCCACTCCAAATGTAAAGTATCCGTCTGGCTTGACTTTAGGAATTCCTGGGTGATTATGCCACGCAGAACTTAACCAAATTAAAAATTGTGCTTCTTTATTAAAAAGTTCAGCTACCTGAGTATTATTATGTCTAATAGCTAAGGATTTCAAAACTTTTACGGTTCTTCGCTCACTGAAATCATTGACTTCAAAGACTTCACTGTTATAAGCTTGACCAATCCGCAGCGGTTGAATAGTTTGATACCGCCCATTGATGAGCAGATTAGTACCACAAGTTTGGCAATAATCTAAATCGTCGGGATTGTAACGATTAGAGCAGTTGGGGTTAATGCAGTAGCTCATAGGATACTGGCTGTGATAGTTGTTTAACAACCCGCTTCTAGTTCTGCAAGCAGTTTGTGGATGTTATCCTTTGCATAGCCGACTTCCAGTGCTGGCTTACCTTCCAGTATAGGGAGAATTGTCTTGAGGTGTTCTATCAGACGGTTTTCACTTCTGAAGGCTGAGATTAGCGGTTCTTTAACTAAGAGCAGGATCGGTTTAAATGGAAATTCTTGAGTGTTGTATCCTTGGGGAGTGACTAGAGCATGGGTACTAAGAAGTTTAATCTCTCCCTCACAGACTTGCTCGCAAACTTGCTCAACAAACTGGTTAGTGACATACTTCATCACTATAGGGGAGAGGGTGAATAGAACTTCACTCGGTTCTGTAGTTTTTTCAAGAAGCGATCGCCATCCCAGAGATTCGAGTACTTCTATTAACTTTGATGTCTTTACTGACCCTAAAATATCCCTTTGCAATTGTGATAACGAAACGGGTTGACGGTGGATTGCTAGCCAGTAGACAATCTGCTTCTCTAAGCCTGACAAGCGCTTAAACTGCTGGTCTAATATATCAGTAAACCCAGTAATGACTAAGGTATTCTGTTGCAGAAACTCCGAGACATTACCATTGAACAAGTCTCGAATGGTTGTTGAAACAATATTTAAGGCTAAGGGATTGCCCCGATAAAGTGTAATCAGACTTCTCCAGCTTTCCTCTCCAGATAATTCTTTGGCTTTTAAGATTTCTCGTGCTTCTACTTCTTGCAACCCATTCAGCTGTAAAGAGCGAATCGGTTGTGATTTGCCTTCTATTGCGGCGATTTCCCTGGGTTTCTCGCGACTGATTACCATGATCGCACTTTGATGTGGCGATTTTCCCACCCGCCCAAGGAGTTCACCATACGCCTCATAACCTTCTAAATAGGTTCCAGGGCGATGGCGAAGCGTTTCAGGATGAGACTCGCCATCCCGGAGAATTGCCTCAAAATTGTCTAGTACTACTAAACATCGCTGCTTTCGCAAACAATCAATTAGTTGGGATAATCTAGCACTGAAACCTGCTGGTAAATCAAGTTTCTTCTGATTAGAGAGGAATTCGATTAACTCTGCCAGGATGTCTTCAACAGGTGGGGCATAACGCAGGCTTCGCCAAATGACATACTGAAATTGCTCTTGAATGGACTCAGCCAATGTGACAGCCAAGGCAGTTTTGCCAATTCCCCCCATCCCCAGCAGGGTAACTAGGCGACACCTGTCTTTCACAATCCACTGTGTTAGGGTAGCTAGTTCTTCTGTACGGCCGTAGAAAACACCAAATTCCGGTGCTTCTCCCCAGTCTTGCATTGAAGAGCGATCTGGGCTCAAGAGCAGCGCAACGCTCTCGCTAATTTCTTGCCAGTTGAGTCCCAGCACCTCGCTATAAGCCCTGAAAGCCTCAGCCGTGATCGGGCGTTTTCCTGCCAAAAAACGCTTCCAAGTTCCTTCTGAGATTCCCTCAGCTAGATAGCCTACGGCGTCCCAATCTGTCCCTAACACTCTACTCGCTTCCTCAAGCCAGCTGGGGTCATCCACATTCCACCCCTTTTCCCTTCTGGCTTGCCTAATTTTTCCTAGTCCCTGCGTAGACGCTTTGAGAGTTGTCATTTATACACATAATTTTTTGATTGTCAAGATCAATTCTAAAACAGCCCTACTGATCCAAAGCTGATCTACTAATACTTCTGCATATCAAGGATTGTAGAGATATGGGCAGGAGAAAGGAACGATACACACCATGAAAGCAAACCCCCTTCCCTTAATTTTGGACTTTGCAGACACGCCCTAGGGTCTGCCTGCAAATTTAATGCTGTAAAGAATTGTTGTGAAAATCAACACTTTGCGTAAAAAACGGCATTTAACCCTGAGAGATAGATAGAAACTCTAAATAGGAGCTTTTCGTGAAAACATTCTTCGCTTTGAAGCTTTATACGGCTTGTTCAATTCTGCTCAGTGTTTTTGCTGCTCTTCAACCAGCTTTTGCCTTAGCAGCCACTGAAGCTGAACCGAATAACTCTTTTACTAGCAGGCAATTTCTTCCCTTTGGGACTAATACAGTAGATGGTTCAATTAGCGCCGATGACATTGACTTTTTCACTTTCTCAAATCTTGATTCTAGAAGTCGCTTCAAGGCAGAGATAACTTCAGGATCATTTGATTCAATCTTGGGATTGCTTGATGATTCTGGCAATATCCTGGCGATAGACGATGATTTTGGAAGGACAAGTTCTTATCTATCCTTGCTAAGGGGAACAGTACCGGCAAGTGGCAATCTAAATCTAGCAGTAACTGGCTACAGTGAGTTTAATGAAGTTGGTCTTATAGGTAACCACTCTGAGTCGGGTTCCTATACCCTGTCATTGGAAACCTTTATTCCTGTCGCTTACACAGCCACTGAGGTTCCATTTACCTTCCAAGATATATCGGGAATAGGTACTCGGATACTAGCTGGTCTTGATGACACTTCGACCTCAGCGAATCTAGGCTTCAACTTCAACTTCTTTGGCAAGGATTACAACAGTGTATCTTGGACTCCAAACGGATTGATGACGTTCGGAGGTAGCAACAGCCGATTTATTAACGTCGATTTGACTACAAGCGCTCCAAACTCCATCACATCCAGTGGAATCAGGGATTTGCCAAGTATTGCTGTTTTATGGGACGATTGGCAGTTTTTTTCACCGGGCACAGACTCAACCTACTACTATGAAACAATGGGTACTAAGGGTAACCAACGCTTTATTACTCAATGGAATCTTGCCGAAGGATGCTGCTCCGGTTCACCGAGGGCTGTTACATTCCAGTCAGTTCTCTTCGAGGGAAGTAACGATATTCTCTTTTCCTATTTGGACGTTGACTCTGGAGATTCCAGAGCTTTCGGTAGCAGTTCTACAGTAGGAATTCGCAACACGGATGGTCAATTGACAGGTGAAAATGCTCAATGGTCTTTCAATTCCCCGGTAATCAAGAATAAGCAGTCAATTATCTTTAAGAAAGCGTCTGTTCCTGAATCTTCTCCTACATTAGGTATGTTGCTGCTTGGTATGTTAGGTACAAAGGATCTGCTGAAACGCCAACAAAGGCG
>CBDTXL010000316.1:0-5600 GCA_965364435.1 uncultured bacterium | reverse complement strand
AATCGGTAATCGGTAATCGGTAATCGGTAATCGGTAATCGGTAATCGGTAATGGGAATTGCATACCCTTTATCTGCAACACCGGACTTAGTGTGATGGTCTTGTAAGGCATTTAGTGATGGATTTGGGTATATCAAAGTTGAAGCCGAGCCTGCGTGCCTTAGAGTCGAGGAATTACCGTCTATTCTTCGCAGGACAAGCGATTTCTCTGATTGGCACTTGGATGACCCAGGTTGCTATGATTTGGTTAGTTTATCATTTGACGAACTCCGCCTTGTTGCTGGGAGTAGTGGGATTTTCAAGCCAAATACCCAGCTTTGTTATTGGTCCCTTTGGTGGGATTTTCGTCGATCGCTGGAATCGTAATCGAATTTTAGTCACCACTCAAATTCTTGCGATGATTCAGTCTTTAGCGCTAGCGGTTTTAGCGCTGACTGGCATGATTCAGATTTGGCATATTATCCTGCTCAGCATCTTTCAAGGTTTTATCAACGCTTTTGATGCACCAGCGCGTCAGGCGTTTGTGACGGAGATGATAGAGAAAAAAGAAGATTTAGGAAATGCGATCGCTCTCAATTCTTCTATGTTCAACGGAGCAAGATTAGTTGGTCCGGCTATTGCGGGTTTGGTGATTGCCAGTGTTGGGGCAGGCGTGTGTTTTCTTATTGATGGACTCAGCTATGTTGCCGTGATTGCTAGCTTGTTAGCGATGAAGCTTAAGCCCAGGAAGATAACTGCTCAAACCCCTAATATCTGGCAAAGGTTAAAAGAGGGTTTCATCTATGCCTTTAGCTTCCCACCGATTAGAGCGATTTTACTCCTGCTAGCCTTATTCAGCTTTATGGGCATGCCGTATATGGTTTTACTTCCTATTTTCGCCACAAAAATTCTTGATGGGGATGCTGAAACTCTTGGGTTTTTGATGACGGCTTCGGGACTGGGAGCATTAATGGGTGGTATTTATCTGATTTCTCGACAAAGTGTAATTGGGTTGGGAAAAGTCATTGCCTTCTCTCCCGCCGTCTTAGGAATTGGACTGATTATTTTTTCTCAGTCCCGTCTCCTTTGGCTATCTTTACTAATGATGTTAATCATTGGCTGCGCCTCAATTCTTCAAATCGCCTCTAGTAACACCATTTTACAAACCATTGTGGAGGAGGATAAGCGAGGACGCTTGATGAGCTTGTACACAATGGCTTTCTTAGGAATATTACCTTTTGGTAATTTAGCGGCGGGTGCTTTAGCAAGTCGAATCGGTGCGCCCAACACAGTAATGATTGGTGGGCTTTTCTGTATTTTAGGTTCGCTAATTTTTGCGAACCAGTTACCAAAATTAACGCGGTTAATTCGACCAGTTTACAGCAAAATTGGATTGCTTTCTAATTAATGTGCAATAAATAAATCGGTTTTGGAGAAATAATCATGATCGTGAGTAAAGATAAAGATATTTTTGAATTACCCGGTCCCACAGGTAATTCCCTAGTAGGAAGCCTGATTGATTTGGGTCAAGACCCGTTAAGTTTTTTAACGAAGTGCGCTCGTGAGTATGGTGATATTGTCCCACTGCACTTAGGTCTGACCTCAGCCTGTCTAGTAAGGAATCCAGAGTATATCGAGGAAATTCTCAAAGATAGAGAAACCTTTATCAAAAGCCGGGGCTTGCGTGCCTTACGAAGCTTGTTGGGAGAAGGGCTTTTAAGTAGTGAAGGAGACTCCTGGTTTCGCCAGCGACGCCTGACTCAACCCGTCTTCCACCAGAAACGCATTTCTGGTTATGGGGAGGTCATGGTTGCCTATGCTGAACAAATGCTTAATACCTGGCAAAATGGCGAAACTCGTAACGTCCACGCGGACATGATGCGTCTGACTTTAAATATTGTTATGAAGACGCTATTTAACCAGGATGTTACTGAGGGGGAAGCCCAAAACGTCGCCCATGCTCTGGATGTAGCGATGCATTGGTTTGAGTCAAAGCGCAAGCAGGGGTTTCTGATTTGGGAATGGTTTCCCAGACCCGAAAATATTCGCTACAAAAATGCCATTGAGAAGATGGATAAAAGTATTTACAACATCATTAATCAACGGCGTGCTAGTGGTGAAGATCCAGGCGATCTCCTGTCGATGTTGATGCAGGCTCGTGATGAAGATGATGGCAGCCAGATGAGCGATAAGCAATTGCGAGATGAATTAGCAACCCTAATGTTAGCAGGGCATGAAACGACAGCGAATACGTTGACGTGGACTTGGATGCTGTTATCTCAACATCCGGAAGTGGAAACTAAATTGCTAGAAGAGTTGCAAGACGTTCTTGGGAATCGCCCTCCCACTGTTGCCGATATCCCGCGCTTGCGCTATACCAACATGGTAATCAAGGAGTCGATGCGGCTTTACCCTGCTGTGCCGAGTCTTAGTCGTGAAGCGGCTAAAGACTGTGAAATTGGGGGCTACTGGGTGCCTGCGGGATGCATGATTATGATCAGCCAGTGGGTGATGCACCGAGATCCTCGGTATTTTGAAGATCCAGAGGTGTTTAACCCGGAACGCTGGGCGAATGACTTAGAAAAGCAACTACCTAGGGGAGTATACATTCCCTTTGGAGATGGACCGCGCATTTGTATCGGCAAGAGCTTTGCCTTGATGGAGGCGGTTTTATTATTGATAGCGATCGCTCAGAAGTTTCAGCTGGATATTGTGCCAGATTTCCCGATTGTTCCCCAAGCCTCGATTACTCTGCGACCGGAATATGGCCTCAAAATGGTACTCAAGAAGCGCTAGACTTTTGTGCTTAGGTCAGTTGTCCTTTGTCAGGGTGGGCAATGCCAGATCTTAAAATACCAGCTTAAAAAGCGATCGCGTTTTAGCCGAAATCCTCAGATTATTCCTTTGACATTCTCACCGGGCTGAAGCCACGGCGGTGAAAGATGACTGATACAGATGTAATTAAAAAGCCAGGTCAACCGCCTCCTTCAGATCAGGTATCCCCAAAAACCTGGATTGGTCTAATGGGGGCAATGCTGGGCGCATTCATGGCAGTTTTGGATATTCAGATTACTAACTCCTCTCTCCAAGAAATTCAGGCTGCCTTGGGTGCCACTTTGGAGGAAGGTTCATGGATTTCCACTGCTTATCTTGTCGCAGAGGTCGTGGTAATTCCCCTCACAGGCTGGCTCTCACAAGTATTTTCTGTGCGTCGGTATCTCTTGGTCAATACTGCCCTGTTCATCTTCTTTTCAATATGCTGCGCGTGGTCGGTGAATCTGCCGATGATGATTGTGTTCCGCGCCCTGCAAGGATTCACGGGTGGCATTTTGATTCCGATGGCTTTGACAATCGTGCTGATGACCTTACCCCCAGCCAAACAGCCGGTTGGTATGGCAATGTTCGCGATTACAGCTACCTTTGCGCCATCCATTGGTCCAACCCTGGGGGGATGGCTGACGGATAACCTAGGCTGGCAGTACAACTTTTACTTGAACTTAATTCCAGGGATAGTAATGTTAAGCACCATTGCCTACGCCATTCCACCCAAGCCCTTACAGTTGCACTTGTTGAAGGAAGGCGACTGGTGGGGCATTCTGACAATGGCAATTGGCTTGGGTTCCTTGGAGGTGGTTTTAGAAGAAGGAAACCGCAAAGATTGGTTTGCTTCTGAGGAGATTTCGCAATTAGCGGTTGTTGCCGTGGTCTTTTTGTCTGCTTTCTTGTGGATTGAGTTGACCCGCAGGCGACCGTTTATCAATCTGCGCTTGTTACTGCGTCGCAACTTCGGCATCGGCAGTATTGCAGGTCTTTCTCTGGGACTGGGGCTATACGGCTCAGTCTATATTTTGCCTTTGTATCTCTCCCAGATTAAAGATTATACCGCCATGCAAATTGGCGAGGTAATCATGTGGTCTGGAGTGCCGCAATTGTTTTTAATCCCCTTTGTGCCGAAACTCATGCAGCGCTTCGATGCCCGCTTTATCGCTGCGGTGGGATTTAGCTTGTTTGCGGTCAGCTGTTTTATGAACTCACACATGACCCATGATACAGGGATAGACGAACTGCGCTGGTCACAACTGGTTCGTGCTTTGGGACAACCCCTGATGATCGTTCCCCTTACTTCGATCGCGACGGGAGGTATTGAACCCTCACAAGCTGGATCGGCTTCCGGGTTGTTTAACATGATGCGTAACATGGGTGGCTCAATTGGGATTGCGATACTATCAACCTTGCTGACGCGGCGGGAGCAGTTTCACTCCAATCGGATTGGAGAGGCAGTCTCGTTGTATAGCCCAGAAACTCAAGCGAGGATTGACCAGCTGACTCAAAATTTCATTAGCAAGGGAATCGATCCAACTACTGCCCATAATCAAGCGATCGCTGCTATTGGCAATATAGTCCGCCGCGAAGCTTACGTGATGGCTTACAACGATGGCTTTTACTTCGTTGGTTTTGCGTTACTAGTGAGTGCTATTGCCCTTCTTTTCTGTAAGAAAGTGAAGCCCGGTGCGGGTGCTGCTGCCCATTAAAAAATTCTCTAGTTCTTGATAAACCTTCTTAATCTAAAGAGACAGGAAAAAATAAAGATGCTAGGGTAATGTTACGCATACTAACTAATTGTTGCTCCATGCCTTCTACTTCTGTAAATCGCAGACACTTGGCACGTTGGGATGAGGTTCTGGCTCCCTACAGTCTCGGCTACCGGATTAAACTGCTCTCCCAGCTGCTGGGTCGCATATTTCAGGAGCGATTGGAACCGTATGGGCTAACTAGCTTTCACTGGGTCGTGCTGTGCTGTCTGTGGGAAGAAGACGGCTTGGCGACTTCCAGCATTGGCGAGAGACTCCAACAGGTAGGAGGCACCTTAACGGGGGTATTGGATCGGATGGAAGAACGAGGACTCGTGCGTCGGGAACGTGATTCTCGTGATCGGCGAGTTTGGCGGATTTGGTTGACAGAATCTGGCAAGCAGCTAGAAACCGTATTGCCCCCAATTGCTGTGGAAATCCGGGAAGAGGCAATGGCAGGAATGCCTACAGCTGAG
Organism: uncultured bacterium; assembly: GCA_965364435.1. Lineage (GTDB taxonomy): Bacteria > Cyanobacteriota > Cyanobacteriia > Cyanobacteriales > Coleofasciculaceae > CBDTXL01. Next base: position 575 of record CBDTXL010000316.1, on the reverse strand, counting down.
CGAGAACTATTTTCAAAGTTAATTGATCAGGCGATCGCAAATCTTTCTTAGGGACTTCCAAAAATTAATCATTGTTTTTGATTAAAAAAATCCTCCCGCTGAGTAGCAGTCTAAGCAAGTTAGACGAAGGAAACAGCGAGAGTCTTAAATTAATCAATGCTTTCTTGCCTATAGCCGTTACTGAACCGAGACAGCATCGACATCCACAGTCTTTTCCGTTGTGTCGCCAGTATTAGAAGCAACCGTTTCGGCTTTGCGAGATTTCGCAGAGTCAATTAGCAACTGGGAAACTTCAGAAACCAACAGCGTCAAAATCACCACGTCATCAAGTTGCCCAATGACAGGGATAAAGTCTGGGGCAATATCAATGGGGCTAAAAATGTATAGTAGAGTTCCCAAAACCATCCACCAACGGTACTTAGGATTACGGATAGTGTTGCGATACCAGTTGTAAATCGATTGGATAGAAAAATTGTTCATGTATTTATCCTCTAGTTACTATCAATCTTGCCAAATTCCCCCAGCGACTTCCGGTGTGGATAACCCTCCTGTTTTGTCGTGTATTGGCACTCAGT
>CBDTXL010000315.1:0-5616 GCA_965364435.1 uncultured bacterium | reverse complement strand
TGGGTATTGAATGCCGTACTAATGATACCGAAGTCTTAGAACTGCTCAAAGCGATCGAACACACCCCAACTGCTCAACGCTGTTATGCAGAACGAGCATTTTTACGGCAACTAGAAGGCGGCTGCCAAGTACCGATTGGTGTGAATACTCAGTTGGATGGAGATACACTCACCCTAACCGGCATAGTCGCCAGTGTGGATGGGAAAAAGCTGGTGAAAGATACTGTCACGGGTGACGCCAATAACGCTGAACAGTTAGGAATTGAACTAGCACAGCGGATGCGGCAACAAGGGGCGCAAGAGATTTTAGAAGAAATCTTTGCTCAGATTGAGCGCGGCTAGTGGTAAAACTTAGAGCCTATCCGAAAAATCCTAAGCACGACGTGACGAGAAGAACTATCTGTGTAGCCTAGGCTTCGCCTCGCTACGCTAACGGCAAGCCGCTTCGCGTCTACATCTGTGTTCATCTGTGGTTTCAACTCTCTTAAATCTACTTTTCGGATAGGCTCTAAGTAGAGGATTTCACAAGTTCGTAGCGATAGAGAGTGGCTCAAACCCTTAAGCATTCGGTAGGATAATTTAGATGAGCGATCTAGACCAATGCTACAAGTTGCTGGGGCTTGAGCCTGGAGCATCACCAGAAGAAGTGAACCAGGCTTATAAGGATTTAGCCTTTATTTGGCATCCCGATCGCATTCCTGAAGATAATCTTCGGTTGCGACAAAAGGCTGAAGAAAAACTTAAAGAGATTAATCAGGCTCGCGACCAATTGCGGTCAGTTCGACCAAATGCTTCAAAGAAAACGGCGCGATCGCAGCGATCGCATCATCCTACACCGCCACATGATACTAGATCCACTGGGCGATCGCGCAGCGGCTCAGGAGAAGCTAGCGATTATCACAAAAAGTCACCTCGCTCCCACCAGAAAACTCAGCCTAAATCTCACTATCAAACCAAGTCGGCGCATTCCGATCTCAGTGGAGCCGACTTTCATGGTGCTGACTTAAAAGAAAAAGACTTGTCAGGCAGAAACCTGAGCCATGCCAATTTGAGTCAAGCTAACCTGAGCGATACCTTTCTGCATAAGGTCAATCTTCAAGGAGCGAACCTCTACAAAGCGAATCTTTTCAGAGCCAATCTGCTTGAAGCCAACTTGAGAGACGCCAATTTACGGGAAACTAACTTAATTGGCGCTGATTTGAGCGGCGCTGATTTGAGCGGCGCTGATTTGAGGGGAGCTAAGGTTGGGACAAAAGACCGATTGCTCGTCAAACTGGTTGGAACCCACTTGGCTGGTGCAATCTTGCCCGATGGCACAATCCACGAGTAGTTCTAAGAGCCTATAAGAAAAGTAGATTTAAGAGATTTGAAACCGCAGATAAACGCTGATAAACGCTGATGAATAGAGATAGTTAGTCATCTTGAACGGACTTCTCGGATAGGTTTTAAGTGGACATAACGGGGTGATTATCCGTACATGATATACAACAGCAATATACACAACTGCCTTAGTGAGGGTATTTAACTGAACTATCGAGAGCTAGCTCCAGGGCATTGAGTTGAGCTTGTGCTTTATGGAGAGACTCATCCCATTCTTTTTCCGGGTTGCTATCTGCAACAATTCCAGCACCGACTTGTCCCCAAACCATTGCCCCAGGTGTAGAGTGGCTCATCTTAGTGTATAAGAGCGTGCGAATCAGAATATTTAAGTCGAGGTTTCCACGCCAATCTAGATAACCACAAGAACCATAAAATAAGTTGCGCTTTACAGGTTCGAGTTCTTCAATAATTTCCATACAACGAACTTTAGGACAACCCGTAATCGTACCCCCAGGAAACACAGCTCGAATCAAGTCTATGGCGTCAAAGTTGGGGCGTAGCGTACCAATAATATTGCTGACCAGGTGCATGACGTGACTGTAGCGTTCAATGGTGAGGAGTTCATCAACCAAAACACTTCCCCACTCGCACACTCTGCCGATGTCGTTGCGCTCTAGGTCAACTAGCATAATGTGTTCGGCTCTTTCTTTGATGTTGGCGATTAACTCTTGCGCTAACTGTTCATCAGCCGTAGGAGTAGCACCACGCGATCGCGTTCCGGCAATCGGTCGAGTTTGAACATGCATTCCTGATAACTGAATTAATCGTTCGGGCGAACAGCTAATAATTGCCCCCCAAGGCGTCTGCCAATAACTGGCAAAGGGGGATGGATTGATTTGCTGCAACGCCCGATAGATTGACCAACTCTCAAAAGGAGTATGCGCTTCAAACCTCAAGGACAAATTAGTCTGAAAGATATCGCCAGCCTGAATATATTTCTTAGCTTGCTGCACCGCCGCTATATAATCTTCCTGAGAGATTTGGAAAATGGGAGTGACGGGATTAGTTTTGTAGGCTTCCGGTGAATGCTGGATTCCTCTGTTGCGATCGGCTTGCTCTAGTTGACTTTCCATAGAGTCAAGTTGATCGGAATTTGTGGTCGCTAACCAGAGAATTTGCTGTTGATGATCCAGAACTGCAAACGATTCTGGTTCGTACCAATAGGCGATCGGGAAGGGGAGGATATCGGCTTTGAGTTGGGGCAGTTGCTCAATCTCCCATGCTAGGTCATATCCCAACCATCCCAGCCAGCCACCTGTAAAGGGAAGTTCAGGAGGTACAATTGATTCTGCTATATCCTGCGTTTGAGCATTGAGCAGACGGCGTAGGAAGGGAAGAATTTCTCCTACAGGCGGTGTCCATAACTGTGGTTGACCCTCGATGAAGCGGGGAGAACCTGCACAAATAGAATATCGAGCCAGATGGGTGTTCTTTGGCGTAACTGGACTTTCTAGGAGGGTGGCAATGGGTTGACGGGAATGACCCTGCAATGGTTCTATATCATCCCTGGTTTCATCTGTGGGATTGAGAAATAGCGCCTCGAAGACTTGCGATCCAGTACGTTTAGCTAGAGGGAGCTTTCGCCAATGCCAAGATTGTATTAAGTTGATGGATGATCGGGTTGGAGTAAGTATTTCGGATGCGATCGCGGCATTCACCTCTACTCGGTGGTAAAAGCTAACCTTTTGTTGGGAAAATCGATTCCCGATTTGAGCCATCGTCTCTTTTGTGACTGGATGAATCCAATTAGGCACCAGAAACCCTAGGGGCACGGCTACATAGGCATAGCGTAGGATATCCGGCGCTGGCAATTGCAGGTTGGGAGCTGACAGAATATCTTTGTTGTAAAGTACAAGATCTAAGTCGATACTACATTTGGCTTTGCCTTCCTCTCCCCGGATTCGACCTAAACCATCCTCTATAGGGCGCAACACTTTCTCGTGCAGTTCAAGGGGTGGCAAAGTGGTCTCTACTAAACAGGCACCATTGAGATAAGGTGGACTAGTTGCTTTGTCAATAGCTGGATTTTCGTATATCGGAGATACAGCCAATATCCGTACCTGTTGGTTCAGGGCCTTTAACCCCTTGACCAGGTTGGACTTAGCCTCATAGTTAGAACCAAAAGCAATTAAGGCAAGAAACACTGCTTTTCAAAAATTAAGATAACAAGGTGGGTGAAGTTAAACATCACTCGTGAGGTTCGGTCATGGGGCATGGGGCATGGGTCATGGGAAAGCCAATGTTACGTTTATTGCACTGTACTCCAAGAGTCAGTGTAGGAGGATGTCATAGGTAGGATGAATTGGATAAACCTATAAGTACAGTCCGCCAGTATAGTAGTCCTTACTAAGTGAGAATTAAAAGAGCGCAAAAATCAACATGAGAATACTGTTTGTTGCCGCAGAAGCAGCGCCCATTGCGAAAGTGGGCGGTATGGCAGATGTCCTTGGGTCGTTACCTAAAGTACTCAAACGGATGGGGCATGATGTGCGGATTTTTCTGCCCTACTACGGCTTTTTGCCTGACAAAATGCAGATTCCGTCCCAACCTATATGGTCCGGCAATGCTATGTTTACCAGCTTTGCTGTCTACGAGACGGTTTTACCGGGTAGTGATGTTCCTCTGTACCTCTTTGGGCATCCTTCGTTCTCCGGTCGTAACATTTACGGTGGTGCTGAAGAAGACTGGCGGTTCACTCTGTTTGCCAATGGGGCCGCTGAGTTTTGCTGGAACTACTGGAAGCCACAGATAGTCCACTGCCACGACTGGCACACTGGCATGATTCCTGTATGGATGCACCAAGACCCCGACATCAGCACTGTCTTCACAATTCACAACCTCGCCTATCAAGGACCGTGGCGCTGGCGCTTAGACCAGATGACCTGGTGTCCCTGGTACATGCAAGGTCATAACACGATGGCAGCTGCCGTTCAGTTTGCCGATCGCGTGAGCGTGGTTTCTCCTACTTATGCTCAGCAAATCCAAACGGTTGAATACGGCGAAACCCTAGAAGGCTTGATGTCTTTCATCAGTGGTAAAATAGTCGGGATTGTCAATGGGATTGATATAGAAAGTTACAATCCAGAAATTGACAAATACATCCCTAACAACTTCACTGCCGACACCCTTGAGAAACGCCGCCCCAACAAAATTGCCCTGCAAGAAGAAATCGGCTTAGAAGTGAATGCCGGAACCTTTCTGATGGGTATGGTGACGCGGTTGGTAGACCAAAAAGGCATTGACTTGCTAATCCAGGTTCTCGATCGCTTCATGGCCTACACTGATAGTCAATTTGTACTGCTAGGTACAGGCGATCGCTACTACGAAACCCAAATGTGGGAGATGGCATCCCGCTATCGGGGTCGGATGTCCGCCCAACTCCTCTTTAACGACGCCCTCGCCCGACGCATCTATGCAGGCACCGACGCCTTCCTGATGCCTTCGCGTTTTGAACCCTGTGGCATTAGCCAAATGCTTGCCATGCGTTACGGCTGTGTCCCCATCGTGCGGCGCACTGGTGGTCTTGTCGATACCGTCTCCCACCATGACCCCGTTAACCAAACTGGTACGGGCTACTGTTTTGACCGCTATGAGCCGTTAGACTTCTACACTTGCATGGCTCGTACCTTAGAAGCTTATCGCTTCAAAGACCAATGGCACACCTTACAGCAGCGAGGCATGAGGGCAGACTTCAGCTGGGATACGTCAGCTAAAGACTACATCAAGATGTACAAAGAGATCCTAGGGCTGCCTCTAGATGAAGCACCGGAGACACAGCCAGAGCAATCGCTAGCTGGCGTTGTTGCCTAGAACATCGGTCAAGTATTCTCTACAATTTGCAAGAGTACTTGTTCATGGCTGATGGTTCATGGTTCATGGCACGAGAAGGATGAACCATGAACGATGAACTATCAACAGCCCTCACCCAAATCTTTATTACTTGACCGGCGCTCTAGTAGTCTGCCTTAGAAAAAGAATCAGGAGCTAAGGGAAGTGGGCAAACAGTCAACCTTAACGCTGTTCCTAGCGGGGCTTTTGCCCAGTTTCAAGCGACAAAGCACAACTCTCAGGACTTACGCAGAACCTCTACATGTAGGGTGGGCAGTGCCCACCCTACTACTAGCTGTAGAGTTTAAATGAGCAATTTGCGTAAGTCCTGACTCTTCCCCTAGCCCCGACGCTCTAGTGCATCCCGGCAAAAGTAACTGACCACCCCAAAGAATGGTAAAACAGAGAG
>CBDTXL010000314.1:0-5629 GCA_965364435.1 uncultured bacterium | reverse complement strand
TGCGTCGGAATGAGCTAACTTTGGCAATTACTGAGGATGAGTGGGAGTTCTTGCGAGAAGTGGCGCAACAGAAAAGCTTGAGAGGCGAGGAAAAATACCAAACTCTTGTGCGCGATATGTTTGTATTTGAATACCGAGACTTGGAGGGGTCTTGGTTTGATATCAATCCGATTTTGGCAGAGGCAAAAGAATTTCAGCCATGACTAACTCGCATCAACCGGAAGATGTAGCGGCTTATAACGAGAGTTCGTTGAAGGCTCTGGTGCGGGCAATTCGGCTGTCTCAGGGGCAGTTTCGGCTGATTTTGGCGCGTTGCAATTATGGGGCGTTGCGCGACGCAATTGTGCAGCGATTGCGGGAGTTAGCCCCAGTCGAGATTCGGGAGATAGTCTTGCCCAAATCGGTTAAGTCTCTCTATACCACCATCAAGACTGAATTGGGAGATGAGCAACCAGGTAGGGGCGGTGCCTCCATGCCCGCCCTGATGGTATTTGGTCTAGAGTCAGTGAGCGACCTCAGGACTGTTTTAACTTCTAGCAACTATATACGAGAGGAGTTCAGCAAAAATTTTCCCTTCCCTCTGGTGTTATGGATTAATGATGAGGTACTGCAAAAGCTGCTTCGGATAGCCCCGGATTTGGAGAGTTGGGCAACGAGTGTTGAGTTTGTGCTTGCGATCGATGAGTTACTCGTTTTCCTTCAACAAAAGGCAGAGCAACTATTTGCCAGTAATTCAACCATTAATCTAGAAGATTGCTCAGAACTCGAAGCAGCTTGGAGAGATTTGCAAAGTCGTGGACAAGAATTAGAGCCAGATTTAGAAGCAAGTCTAGAATTTGTTCGTGGGTTAGATGATTTTGCGAATAACCAGATAGAGGCTGCTTTAGAGCATTACCAAAAAAGTTTGAATTTTTGGAAACGAGTTAATCATTTAGAACGGCAAGGGATATTGCTACTTGATATTGCAGTATGTTATTCCCGTCAAGCTGAACAGCATCGATTAGAAAGTCAGGGTTATTGGGAACAATCCAGGGCTTATTTTTATCAGTCTATTAATATATTTGCTCAAGCTAAACGCCCCGATTTAGTTGCTAAGTATGTTAGTCAACTTGGTGAAGTTCTGCGACACTTAAAGGCATGGGAACAGTTACGAATTCTTGTTCAAAAAGGCTGGAAGCTACACGAGAAATACGGCACAACCAGCCAAATTGCTCAAGATTATGGCTTTTTAGCGGAAGTGGCTCTAGAGCAGTCGCGCTGGCGAGAGGCTAATCAACTTGCTCAACAAGCACTAGCAATTTTAGATGCAATTCCAAAATCTCAGTCCAGTAAACGAGGTTTTTATCTATTTATTTTAGCACGTTCTTATCAACACTTAGGTCAAATCAAAGAGGCTATAAGTAATTTAGAACAGGCGAAACAGGAAAGTAAGCCTCAATACGATCCACAGCTTTTTATTGATATTTTAGGAGCATTGCGATCGCTCTACTTCCAGCAAGGTGAATACCTCAAAGCTTTTGAAATTAAACAAGATAAACGTTCTATTGAGTATCAGTATGGGTTCCAAGCCTTTGCGGGTGCGTCTCACCTTCAACCAAAACGACAAGTAATTAGTTCCACACTCACACCAACTGGTCAACAAGCAATCGTTGCTCAGGAAATGGCGGCTTCTGGTCGGGAACAATTTGTCAAGCGTTTAATAGAAAGAATTAGCGATAATCACCACAAACTGACCGTGATTCATGGTCAGTCAGGGGTGGGTAAAAGTTCGATTATACAGGCGGGGTTAGTCCCGGCGCTGAAACAGCAGCCAATTGGAGAGCGAGATGCTTTACCCATTGTGCTGCGAGTTTACACCGATTGGGTTGGGATGCTGGGGAGGTGTTTGGCAGAGGCGTTAAGGGAGATGGGGAAACTGCCTAGCGTGGATTCCTCTGAGTCGCCCGGTTCGATCCCCCCCCCGCCCCCCTTTTTAAGGGGGGAGCCAGAGAATACTGTGCTTTTTCCTTTACAAGGGGAGTCAGAGGAGGCTGCACCTTTGTCTTCACGGGGGGAGCCAGAGGGAAATAGTGAAGAAAGCCCCCCTTTTCAAGCCGGAGCGACCGGAGCTTTAGTGAGGATGAGGAGGTTGGGGGGATCTTTTGATTCAACAGAGGCAATTATTGAACAGTTGCGGCTCAATGCAGAGCGTAACCTGTTAACGGTTCTCATTTTTGACCAGTTTGAAGAGTTCTTCTTTGTTGCTAGAGAGCCAGCTAAACGGCGACAATTTTATGAATTTTTGGGTGTCTGCCTGAATATTCCTTTTGTAAAAGTAATCCTCTCTCTACGTGAAGACTATTTACATTATTTGTTGGAGTGCAATCGTCTCAACCATCTAGGTGCGATCAATCACAACATTCTAGACAAAGATATTCTTTGTTACTTAGGGAATTTTTCGCGGGACGAGGCAAAAGTAGTAATCGAAAGCTTGACAAGCCGTTCCCAGTTTTACTTAGAGCCAGAATTGATAGATGAACTTGTGACGGATTTAGCGGTTGAGTTTGACTCAGTGCGTCCGATTGAATTGCAGGTTATAGGGGCACAACTTCAGGAAGATCAAATTACCACTCTGGAAAAATATCGAAGACTTGGTGATAATCCGAAAGAAGTATTGGTAAAGCAATATTTAGAAGGAGTTATCAAAGACTGTGGGGAAGAAAATGAAAGAATCGGCAGACTGGTCTTGTACTGGCTAACCGATGAAAATCTCACTCGTCCCCTCAAGACTCGCGCTGATTTGGCAGCGGCTTTAAAAACAGCAGGTTTAAAAGTAGAAGCCAAGAAATTAGATTTAGTGTTAGCGATTTTAGTCGATTCGGGGTTAGTGGTTCGGGTGCCAGAATCTCCGGATGACCGTTATCAACTGGTTCACGATTATCTGGTAGCATTTATTCGCCAACAACAGGGAGCTGAAGTAGAAGAACTGAGAAAGGAGGTGCAGTTTCAAAGGAGACGAGCTGAAGAATTTCAGCTAGGGCAGAGTGATGCCCTCAGCCGCTATTCAGAGGCACTCTTTAATCAAGGGAAAAAGTTAGAGGCACTCATAGAAGGGTTACGGGCAGGGATACCATTAGCACAAGTGAGTCGAGCTAAAGCTGATACTGATACTTGGATAAGGGTTGTGGCGACACTGCGACAGGAGGTTTACGAGGTTAACGGAATGCTAGAGCGCAACCGTTTGGAGGGGCATGAGGCTAAGGTCAATAGAGTCAGCTATAGCCCCGATGGCAAGACGATTGCCTCCGCCAGTGAGGACAAGACCATCAAACTCTGGAGTCGTGAAGGCAATCTCCTCCACACTCTCATAGGGCATGACGCTGAGGTCAATAGTGTCAGCTTTAGCCCAGACGGCAAGACGATTGCCTCCGCCAGTGAGGACAAGACCATTAAACTCTGGAGCCATGACGGCAATCTCCTGGGCACCCTCATAGGGCATGACGCTGAGGTCAATAGTGTCAGCTTTAGCCCAGACGGCAAGGCGATTGCCTCCGCCAGTGAGGACAAGACCATTAAACTCTGGAACCATGAGGGCAATCTCCTCCACACTCTCATAGGGCATGACGCTGAGGTCAATAGTGTCAGCTTTAGCCCCGATGGCAAGACGATTGCCTCCGCCAGTAAGGACACGACCATCAAATTCTGGACTCGCATGGGCAATTTCCTCCACACCCTCGCAGGACATGAAGCTAGGGTTACTAGCGTCAGCTTTAGCCCGGACGGCCAGACGATTGCCTCCGCCAGTTGGGACAAGACCATCAAACTCTGGAGCCTTGGCGGCAATCTCCTCCACACCTTCCCAAGGCACTACGCTGGGGTCACTAGCGTCAGCTTTAGCCCGGACGGTCAGACGATTGCCTCCGCCAGTGAGGACAAAACTATCAAACTCTGGAGCTGTGAGGGCAATCTCCGCGACACCCTTACAGTGCATGAAGCTAGGGTTACTAGCGTCAGCTTTAGCCCGGACGGTCAGACGATTGCCTCCGCCAGTGAGGATAAGACCATCAAACTCTGGAGCTGTGAGGGCAATCTCCTCCGCACGCTCGCAGGGCACTACGCTGGGGTCACTAGCGTCAGCTTTAGCCCGGACGGTCAGACGATTGCCTCCGCCAGTTGGGACAATACCATCAAACTCTGGAGCTGTGAGGGCAATCTCCTCCGCACGCTTGCAGGGCATTACGCTGGGGTCACTAGCGTCAGCTTTAGCCCAGACGGTCAGATGATTGCCTCCGCCAGTTGGGACAATACCATCAAACTCTGGAGCTGTGAGGGCAATTTTCTCCACACCCTCGCAGGGCATGAAGCTAGAGTCACTAGCGTCAGCTTTAGCCCGGACGGTCAGATGATTGCCTCCGCCAGTTGGGACGATACCATCAAACTCTGGAGCTGTGAGGGCAATCTCCTTCACACCCTCGCAGGGCATGAGGCTAGGGTCAATAGGGTCAGCTTTAGCTCCGACGGCCAGACGATTGCCTCCGCCAGTGAGGACAAGACTATCAAACTCTGGAGTCGTGAGGGCAATCTCCTTCACACTCTCATAGGGCATAACTTCTTTTACGCTAAAGTCAATAGCGTCAGCGTCAGCTTTAGCCCGGACGGTCAGACGATTGCCTCCGCCAGTGAAGACAAGACTATTAAACTCTGGAGCTGTGAGGGTAATCTCCTGCACACTCTTATAGGACATTACGCTGCGGTCACTAGCGTCAGCTTTAGCCCAGACGGCCAGACGATTGCCTCCGGCAGTGAGGATAAGACCATCAAGCTCTGGAGCCGTGAGGGCAATCTCCTCCACACTCTCATAGGGCATGAGGCTAGGGTCAATAGCGTCAGCTTTAGCCCCGACAGCAAGATGATTGCCTCAGGAAGTGGGGATGGGACAGTAATTCTTTGGAATTTGGATTTGGACGATTTACTGGTGCGTGGTTGCAACTGGGTGCGAGATTATCTGAAGACTAACCTAAATGTGAGAGAAAGCGATCGCACTCTGTGCGACGGCATCGGCACTTCAGTTGTAGGTACTGGGGCGAGAAATTGATTAGTTAGAGAAACAGCGATCGCTCCTTGAGGCTACGTCCAACCCGTGTGCGATCGCACTCTTTGCGACGGAATTGGCACTTCAGTTGTAGGTACTGTGGCGAGAAGTTGACCAGTTAGCGAATGTGCGATCGCTCCTTGAGGCTACGTCGAACGAGTGTGCGATCGCCATCTCTGCGACGGCATCGGCACCCAGAAGTAGGTACTGGGGCGAGAAGTTGATTAGTTAGCCAATGTGCGATCGCTCCTTGAGGCTACGTCCAACCCGTGTGCGATCGCACTCTTTGCGACGGAATTGGCACTTCAGTTGTAGGTACTGTGGCGAGAAGTTGACCAGTTAGCGAATGTGCGATCGCTCCTTGAGGCTACCTCGAACGAGAGTGCGAGCGCACACTCTGCGACGGCATCGGCACCCAGAAGTAGGTACTGGGGCGAGAAGTTGATGAGTTAGAGAAACAGCGATCGCTCTTATTAAAAAGAACCGCTCAGATGCTATTGATGGTAAATTAGCAAAAACGGGATGCACCCCAAGAATAAGTTTCTGCCTTGGACTTTT
>CBDTXL010000313.1:0-5633 GCA_965364435.1 uncultured bacterium | reverse complement strand
AATGTGAGATAACAATCCCAGTGGCCCAGCGAATAAACACAGAGCAAGCGAGTGAACCGTCCAGACACCAGTACGCTGTCCTTCCCAGTAAATCCAACGCCCAACAAACAAGTCCATCACCAGAAAATGAATCCATCCAACCGCCGCCGCTTTTTCATCAGCAAAGAATCGGGCAATATCAGTTAGCTGAGGATTAGACAAAGCTTGGGCAGATTCCGGTGTAATACTGTTAACCAGCAAATACACATACAAACCAGCCAAAGCGACAAAGGGAAGATAGGATTCCATCACTTTCCGGGTAATACCCCAGTTAGGTAGCAGAATCATCAGCGCCCAGAAGGGCAACACGAACACGTTAGCGCCATTGAACAGTTGAGTGATTATCATAGCAAAGCCCTAGAAAACTAAAGTTGTTGACATCTTGCACCCTTCTAAATAAAGTAGGGGCGGGTTTCACCGATATCCCATCAACGCAGCTAGCAACCTAGATAAACCCGCCCCTACCCTACGATCGATAGATCGCTTGGGGCAGGTTTACAAGAATTGTCTGGGTGTCGCAACAGTTATCGGCTTTCCCCGCCCCTACAAAAATCCACCAACAGTAATAAGCCTAATGTTTTTATGATTACCATCGCATTGCCCAAAGGCGCACTTCTAGAAGATAGCATCCGCCTGCTGCAAGGCGTTGGCTTAGACTTCAGTGCCTTTCTGGACTCAGCCAGCCGCCAACTCCAGATTCAAGACCCCAGTGGTATAGCGAAAGCCCTGCTAGTACGAGCGCAGGATGTCCCGGTTTACGTGGAATATGGTCAAGCCCAATTGGGGATTGTCGGTTACGATGTTCTACGGGAGAAGAGCTGCCAGGTCGCTCACTTAGCTGACTTACAGTTTGGTACATGCCGGATGTCAGTGGCAGTACGCGCTTCCAGCCCTTACCGAAGTTCTTTGGAACTGCCGCCCCACGGTCGCGTGGCATCAAAGTTTGTTCACTGTGCCCGTGAATACTTCAACAACCTGGATTTGCCGGTGGAAATTATTCCACTCTACGGTTCTGTGGAACTCGGTCCAATCACCGGGATGTCAGAGGCAATTGTCGATTTAGTTTCGACGGGTCGTACTTTACAAGAGAATGGCTTGATTGAGATTGAGACGTTGTTTGAGAGTACAGCACGGCTGATTGCCCATCCCCTGAGTTATCGTCTCAACACGGGTGGTCTGTGCAGCTATGTGGAGCAAATTCGGGCATTAACCTTGGCTAAGGTTTAGCTATTAGCAAAAAATGACACCTTATAAATCAAGGAATCAACCGGACTTGATATAATCTAGATCTTTGCTGTCTGAAGCAAACTATCTCAGCTGAAAACAGGGTCTAGAATCTGAGGGATAGGAGGAGAGAAATTTTCATGATTCGTTGTGCGCTTTAAGCGAATAGCATTTAACTGGTAAGCTTCCCGTGAGAGGGAATAGTACACCACATCATTGTTGTAGTAGTAGGCGTCTTTTTTATATTTCAACCCTACTTTCTCCATCACACGGCGTGAGGCAATGTTTTCAGGTTTAGCAACTGCAACAATTCTTTCAATCTTTGCTACCTCAAACCCATACTTTAGTACTGAAGAGGCAGCTTCTGTACCTAAACCCCTGCCCCAGTATGACTTCAACAGTAAGTAACCAATTTGAATTTCTGGGGTATTTTCGAGGAACTTCAGTCCACAATGACCAATTAGTTTTTGATGTTTTTTATAAACTACTGCCCAGACTCCAAAGTGATGCTGTTGCCAATTTTCTATTAGGGAATTAATCACCTCCCTAGTCTCTTCCCAAGATAGGGGTTTTTCATTCGACATATATTGAAACAGCTCTGGATGACTGTAGATTCGATAGAGTTCATCCGTATCATCAAGTGTGAATTGCCTAAGCCGCAGTCGGGGGGTTTCTATCTGAGCAGGTGTGAACTGCCTGAGTCGCAGTCGGGCTGTCTCTATCTCCGGCATGATGACGACCTAGATTCCTGAGCTACGTATAATTAAAGTTTGGGGTTTTTTGGTTTTTTTTAGTTGGTTTTGTTACAGAAATTACAAGTTAGGTTTTAAATGACGAGCTTATCACCGCCCTCCGAGGCGAATCGAAGTCAGCGCTCGCGTGAGAACGACTGGCGACTCTTCCTACGGCTGGTGCCTTACGCCCGTCGCAGCGGACGGCTACTATTTGTTTCAATGGCTCTGTTAGTGCCCCTGTCTGTCGCAAGTGCGATTCAACCCTTGATCATCGGGCAGGCAATCTCCTTAATTCGCAATGAAGACCAAATCTGGTCTTTTCTCGAAAATCGCTCCTTGGCAGACGGGCTAAATGTTCTCATCGGTCTACTACTGCTGACCATAGTAATTCGGCTAGTGTTCGTCGCTGTTCAGGGATTCCTCGTAGTGAAGGTGGGACAGCAAATTACTGCCGGGATTCGCGATGACCTCTTTGAGCATGTCACCTCCCTCGCCGTGCGATTTTTTGACAGGACACCCGTAGGGCGGTTGATTACCCGACTCACGAGCGATGTCGAAGCACTCGGAGATGTCTTTTCTACAGGTGCCATTGGGATTGTCGGTGACATCTTGTCGATGGTGGTGATTGCCGTCACGATGTTTGTCCTGCAATGGCAGCTGGCGTTGATGCTGTTGCTGATGCTATTGCCAGTCACTGGTCTAATTATTTACTTCCAGCAGGAGTATCGCAAAGCGAACTACAAAGCCAGGGAAGAACTTTCGGCGCTCAACTCAATGCTGCAAGAAAACATCACCGGCATTAATATTGTGCAGCTGTTCCGCCGTGAGCAAGTCAACGCCGAGATGTTTCGTGAGGTTAACCAGCGCTACATCAAAGAGGTAGACAAAACGATCTTTCACGATTCAGCCGTTTCAGCGACACTGGAGTGGATTGCCCTGGTTGCGATCGCGGCTGTGCTGTGGCTAGGTGGTTTGTTTGTCCTGGGAAACACCCTAAGTTTTGGTGTCTTGTCAGCGTTTATCCTCTATGCCCAGCGTCTATTTGACCCCTTGCGCCGCTTTGCAGAGAAATTCACCATGCTTCAAGCGGGGTTCACGGCAGTTGAGCGCATCAGCGACATTATGAATGAGCCGATTGAAATCCGTGACCCAGAAGGGTTACAGGTTAAGAGGTTGCAGGTTGCAGGTTCAGGAAACGGGTTGCAGGTTGAAGGTTCAACCCCTCAAAACCTTCAACTTTCTAAGCTTCAAGGGGAAATTCGCTTTGAACACGTTTGGTTTGCCTACAAGCAAGACGAATACGTCCTTAAAGACCTGCACTTTACCATTCGTCCTGGTGAAAAAGTTGCCTTAGTAGGGCCTACAGGTGCCGGTAAGAGTTCGATAATTCGTCTTCTGTGCCGCCTGTATGAACCCACACAAGGACAAATTCTGGTCGATGGCATTGATATTCGTGATTTGCCCCAGGCAGAACTGCGGCGCTACATGGGCGTCATCCTTCAGGAGGGCTTTCTGTTTGCCGGAGACGTTAAGAGCAACATCACCTTAGGAGAAACCTACTCCTTCGAGGAAATCCAAGCCTCAGCAGAGGTAACCAATGTCGCCCGTTTCATTGAACAGCTGCCCCAAGGCTACGATACCCAGCTGAGAGAACGGGGTACCAATCTCTCTGGTGGTCAAAAGCAATTATTAGCCTTTGCCCGTTCTGCCATTCGTGACCCCAGTATCCTGGTGTTGGATGAGGCAACAGCAAGTTTGGATGTTGGTACAGAAGCGTTGATTCAACAAGCCCTGGATCGGCTGTTGGAAAAACGCACTGCGATTATTATTGCCCACCGCCTCTCGACTATCCGCAATGTAGACCGGATTCTTGTGCTGAAGCGGGGGCAGTTGGTGGAGTCGGGCAGTCATGAGGAGCTGTTGCAGCAGAATGGATTGTACGCGAGTTTATATAAGTTGCAGATGTTAGGGTCTTAATCCTAGAGACGTTCCGGTGGAACGTCTCTATGCCAAACATCCCAGTCTCCCAGGATCTTAATTAGCCCAGTGAACGTCAACTATACCGAGAGAGCAAAAGTTGACAAATCGTAGAAAGTATGAATCAACTCTTTAGAAAACTCACGGGCTGGACTGCAACCATCACTCTACTCGCCCTGGTAGCTGGGTGTTCTTCCCCGAAGTCCCCGCCCAACACTTCTCAATCAACAGGTGCTTCTTCCCAAAGCTCAAGTAACAATTCATCTCAAGAGACTGGATTAAAGCCTTCAGTGCAGCCACTACCAAAATCTACTTATGGGGTAGGGCAGGTAGTTTCAATAAAAGATAAAAAGCTCAATCTGCAATTTACCGTTAACGGCACACGAGAGCATAAAGGAAAAGGGGTCATTAAACCCAATCGAGGGCATAAGTGGATTGTGGTTGATACCACAATTGCCAACAAAGGACAGGAACCCAAAACCTTTTCGATTGTGTCATTTGAACTCATCGATACTCAAAATCACCCTTATGAAGTAGCTCTACTTGCAGGGGCTTTAGATGATATAAAAAGCCCAACAGGTGAAATCGATCCGGGTGAGCAGCGGCGTGGTGAAGTCGCATTTGAGGTACCAGAAAGTGTTAAAGAACTGAAACTGCTTTTTAAACCCAATAGTGGTGATTGCGAAGCCCCCGCTTCTAAGCCAAAGGCATCAGGAACGCTAAATTGTGAGCCAATTGTCGTCAAGCTAGAGAAGTGAGTGCTTGCTGCAACTGCCATGCATTTTCTTACCTAAACGAGCGGAAATTCCTGAGCGAGTAAGGAGTGCCCCGAAATATAACCCTATCAGGACTTACACAATTTTATACTTCGACACTACCTGTACAACTGTGGGGGGCAATGCCCACCCTACCTATAGACTTTCTGGGTAAGTCCCGTATATGACAGCTGAACTGTCCTAATTTTTATTTAGCGATAAGGATAAATACGATGAGAATTTTGCTGGTCTTGACCCTACTCTGTTGGAACATAGCTGCTGGTTGCCAAAATTCCAACTCAACTGAGACGCCTAACAGAGGTGAGGCTTCCCCATCCCAGAACTCTACCAGCACCTCAGCACCAACGACCACCCAGACAGCGCAACCTTCTGCTCAAGAAAGGAATCGAGTGGCGACGATTCCGAATAGTCAGGCTGACAGTCAACGAAGTTGTCAGATTAGCGCCTATGTCATTGATAAAGATCCAAAAGGTCTAAATGTGCGTTCTGGACCAGGTGAGGGTTACAAAATTATTGGGAACTTGCCCACCACCCGTGTTGCTGTGATTGTTGATATCGCGGCTTCACAAGGGGATTGGGTGCAACTGACGAAAGCCGAAAGCCCTGAAAAAATAGAATTCCAGGGAACTGGATGGGTCAAAACTCAACTGTTGGGCACCAGTACTCGTGGCTATGGCACTAAGGGTGTCTCAGTTTACGCTAGTCCCAACACTCAAAGCTCGGCAATTGGTCGTATCCCAGATGCTCAAGGCGTCCAGCTTTTAGGTTGCGATCGCTCTTGGGCTTTGGTTGAATATCAACAATTAAAAGGGTGGATCGAACCAGACGCTCAGTGTGCTAATCCTTTAACGACCTGTCCATAGAACCCAGATTCCGCCCTTTG
>CBDTXL010000312.1:0-5651 GCA_965364435.1 uncultured bacterium | reverse complement strand
AGTGCGGCTTCGTCGAACTGGATCTCATCAGTGTTGAAGTCTTCCAGTTCCGAGGTGAATGAGTCTTCAAAGACAAGAGAATCGTCCTCGTCTCCTATGAAGGTTTCAATCAAAAAGTCCTGATTATTCGCTGAAGTGTCTGAAGTGTCTGGACTGGAGGAGAACGTCGATGAGTGGGAAGTTATTTCATCGAGTCCGAGATCGTCTGCCTCATTGAGTGCATCCGCCGCTGGCATGGCAAAGAGGTCATCGTCCTGCTGCTGTAATTCCACTACTGCCTCAGTATCAAGTACCAGATCTGCTGTGTTGTGTGTAAGAGAGCTGTTTTCCTCAAAGAAGCTGTCACCAAACAAATTGTTTAAGTCGTATGCCGAGGTGTTTTGATCGGCAAAAGAGTCTGGGCTATCAGCATCAACTAGCAGGTCTGAAAAGTCATCATTAGTTATGCTTGGTGTTGTTTTCGGCTGAGGTTCTGTGCTGCCCTGTAGTGCTTCGCGATCGCTAAACAGTGAGTGCGTTGACTCTTGAGAGTGAAGAGCTACCTCTTCAGTGGAGTCGTTACCCCACCAACCCATCAAATCGTCGCCAGTAGACGCCCCAGTCGCTGAGATTTCAAAGCTATCTATATCACCTAATAGGTCAGAAAAATCGCTTTGATCCTGCAAACTGAATAAGTGTTCTGGGTCGTTTGCAAACTGAATGTCATCCAGGCTGATAATTTCCTCTTCTTGCCAAGTTTGATCCAAATCAGGAGTTTGGCCTTCAAAGATATCAGCTAGACTGTTAAGCTCTGCCATTCCGACTTCTGGATCGCTAGGGCTGGCTGGTGAAGAAGCAGAGTTCTCTCTGACATGAAGCTGTTGTGTATGAGTTTGATAAGAGGAAATCGCCGCTAGATCTTCTTGTGTGAAGTCCTGTTCGTTGAAATCCGGACTAATGTCTTCTTGGATATAGGTGTCTGGACCGTTATACCAATTGGTTGTTGACGATACATGAGTGAATCCAGTTTGGGAGTCTGTAGATTCTGTCTTAAAATCAGTGTCAGGTGCAAGGGCAATTTCTCTCTCGTAGGCGTCAGATTCTGTGACTGACTCGAAGGCCCAATACTCTGGTGCCAGTGCTTTGAGTTGTTCGCTAGGGGCAATCTCAACTGAGCGATTTGCCAGTACTAATTCTTGAGCTTGTTTAATTTCTTTGATGACAAGGCTGGCAAGCAGGCGATAGGAATTTGGGGAATGAGCGATCGCAGATCTTGATGTCTCTAGTAACTCGCCCCAACCTGGCAAGTCCGCTTGTTCACCGAGGCTCATCAAGCGATCGCAGTGTTCCTGCAACGCTTCGCGATGCTCAGGCAAGTCGTGCTGCTTAAACAGCTCCAACATCTCCCGTAGCTCCACCAAAACATCTCTTTTAAAGCTTGCTGGCAGTGCTTTTGTGTTTTTCACAGAAGGCTGAGCTTTTTTTCGTGTTGCCATAGACGTTACTGTGTGCCGCTGCGCTAAAGGAGCTTCAGCTATGGCAACAGTAGAACTCCCTCCTGTCTTAACCAGATGTCCTAGATGAGTGTTGAGTTCCTCAAAAACCGGCTCAGCGTCCAACATGATATCGTTGGCTGTTTCCTCTGTTAGACCAAATGGGCCTTGGAGTTGTTCTACAAGTGCCTCAAGGGTATCAAATACCCGCAAAAAGAGGGATTCTAGCTGATGGTCTACCCTCACTGGCGACTCTTTGAGGACTTTGAAGCAGTCTTCGAGGCGATGGGCTGTTTTCTGAATGCTATTAATTCCCAACATGGCGGCCCCGCCTTTGACGGAATGAGCCGCACGGAAGACTTCGTTCACCATTTCGGTGTCTGCCATTGTGCTTTGCAGACTTAGCAAACCTTGCTCAATGGTATTGAGGTGGTCTTTTGCCTCCTCAATGAAGTAGCCCATGATTCGCTGTTGTTGTTCCGACTGCATAGCCATGTCCCTCAAAGAGTTTTGAGTAATTTAGGAGCGGTGCCCCTGTGCCCGCCCTGAGCTATAAAGTGTGCAATTCACTTCAACCGCTCACGATTCATCCTGAAAATCCCGCTCTTTGACCCCATCCCAACTTGATTGGGTGGCGAGGAAAGCGGTGCGGGAATTGCCACTCTCCTAATTCTAGGATGCCCAGTTTTTAACGACTTTCACTACCATAGATAGCTTTCAATGTAGCCAATATCTTGAGAATCGACATGAATATCTGTATTTATATGTTGAAACTCTAAGACCAAAGGCATCGGTGTAGTCTTAGCGGCTAGGAGCGAGTTACCCCGTTCCCTTCTCTATTTTTCCTATGGAGCTAAGCGGATTCGAACCGCTGACCCCCTCAATGCCATTGAGGTGCTCTACCAACTGAGCTATAACCCCGTGCAGCGCATTCTCCATCATGCCTTGATAACTACGTTTCGTCAAGCCTCAAGAAAGCAACTCAAGCTGATTCAGTAGAAGGCGCTGGGAGATTGAGCCATTTGGGTAAGATAGCCAACATAGCTTCCCATCAGAAAATAAACAACTAACATGGCAGCCGCTGACATCGCTACCAGCGTGCCAGCAAGCATTAGAGAGAACTCTTTGGTGTCGAAGGCTTCCTGCATCAGGTGCAGCGACCAAGCGACCAATACGACATCAAAAATTAAAATAGCAATCAACATAAGTTTACGAAATTTAACAATCCATCCATTCTAGCAGCTGGCTAAATAGCTGCACATCACCTAACGCTGTGTGGCTAGAGAACAAAAGTTCAGGGTTTCGGAGTTTCGGGAGGAAGTGCTCATTGGAGTTAAGTCAACCGCACAGGTACTTGGTGTTCTGCCAGATAAGTTTTGATTTCTGACACACTTAGTTGCCCGTAATGTAAGAGAGAAGCGAGAAGCGCGGCTTCGGCTTTCCCCTCGGTGAGTGCCTCATGAATATGAGCGCACTTACCCGCGCCGCCGGAAGCAATGACGGGAATTTCCACTTGTTCGGCAATGGTGCGCGTCAGTTCCAAGTCGTACCCTGCCTGAGTTCCATCGGCGTCCATACTGGTGATTAGCAGTTCGCCAGCACCCCGTTGTTCGACTTCTTTTGCCCACACTATAGCGTCTTTGCCGGTGTTTTCCCGTCCACCTCGCACGTAGACATCCCAACCTGGATTACTGGAGTCTTGGCGGCGTCGAGCATCAATGGCAACGACGATACACTGGTTACCGAAGCGATCGCTGGCTTGATTGATAAAGTCTGGATTGCGTACAGCTGACGAATTAACGCTGACTTTATCAGCTCCTGCTCTTAACAAAAGTTTAATGTTCTCTAAGGATTGGATACCGCCGCCCACAGTTAAGGGGATAAATACCTGTTCCGCTGTGCGGTATACAACATCAATAATGATGTCCCGGTCTTCATGGGTGGCGGTGATATCCAGAAACACCAGTTCATCGGCACCAGCCTCGTTGTAAGCTTGTGCCAATTCCACTGGATCACCAGCATCCTGAAGATTAACGAAATTGACTCCTTTGACAACCCGCCCAGCTTTCACATCCAGGCAAGGTAAGATTCGTTTAGCTAGCATATTCGGCGTCTTACGCAGTATGAGGTTGTAATACGGAGCCTTTATTTAATCTAAACCCTTTAAGCCTGAGTGTCTTGGTTGTAGTCAAAATATATTTTTAATCATGGCGATAACTTCTTTTAAACAACAGTCTCAAGAACCAGACCGGCAACCCAAGGCCAGCAAGAAAACAAAGGGTCGCCGTAATAATTTCCGCAAGGCAGAGACAGAAGAAGACCTGTTGCTAGCAACAGCGATGGCTGACGAAACGGGCAACCAGGAAGAGGGCATCCGACCCCAACGGTTGGCTGACTACATTGGGCAAAAAGAACTCAAGGCTGTCTTGGAAATTGCGATTCAAGCGGCGAAAGTTAGAAACGAGTCGATGGATCACTTACTTTTGTATGGTCCGCCGGGATTGGGGAAAACAACGATGTCGCTAATTTTGGCGTCAGAGATGGGTGTCAACTGCAAGATTACAGCAGCACCCGCCTTAGAACGTCCACGAGACATTATGGGCATCCTGTGCAATCTTAAGCCCGGTGATGTCCTGTTTATTGATGAAATCCATCGTATGTCGCGGATGACGGAGGAACTGCTGTATCCAGCGATGGAGGACTATCGATTAGATCTCACAATTGGTAAGGGTCAGACTGCTCGGATTCGCAGTATCCCACTGCCAAAGTTTACCCTAGTAGGGGCAACGACTCGTGTCGGTTCGCTAACTTCTCCCTTACGCGATCGCTTTGGTCTGATTCAACGCCTGCGCTTCTATGAAATAGATGAACTGACTTTAATTGTGCAACGGACAGCGGAGGTTCTCAAGGTGTCGGTAACGGCGGATGGTGCAGAAGAAATTGCCCGTCGTTCTCGTGGAACACCCCGGATTGCCAACCGACTTCTAAAGCGAGTGCGGGACTATTGCCAAGTTAAGGGATTTGATCCGATTAACAAAGAAGTTGCGGCAGAAGCACTGGAAGTATTTAATGTTGACCCTATGGGTCTGGATTGGACAGACCGGCTGGTGTTAAGTGTGATGATTGAACAATTCAATGGGGGACCCGTGGGTTTGGAAGCTGTAGCGTCGGCTACAGGAGAAGATTCCCAAACTATTGAGGAAGTCTACGAACCATATCTTTTGCAAATTGGCTACTTACACCGGACGCCTCGTGGTCGTGTTGCTACAGTCGCTGCCAGGAAGCATTTGGGCTATGAGTAGCTGAGTATGGCAACAAAAAGAGATTTTTCTGTCTTGGAACAATTAGAGCGATGGTTGAACCTGAGAGAGGATGAACAAGATGGTGTTGTGAGAGATTTAGAGCAGTGGCTTCAGGGTGAATATGTTCACCAATACACGTTAAGCTACAGTGATGAACCATCATTCCGTGTTCCCACTTTTAGGCATTTACCAACAGGATTAGAGTTTAACCTCATTGTTGGCGGTCAGTTTAATATGGGTCTATCATCTCAAGAAGAAGAGGCTTTTCGCATCCTTTGTGAGAGTGAAGATGATAAAGAATACTTCCTCGGATTTATTGATATGATGCGACCTGTCCATACAGTTCGTGTGCGACCTTTTCTGATGTCTCAGTTCCCAATTCTAAATTCGTTTGCACGAGAGCATTTTGAACTTAATATTGAAGAATATATCTCAGAATATGAGGTAGATGCTGATTCTGAGCAGCAGCGGTTACCTGCTTCTCTGACAAGGCAGCAAATTAATGTGCTAATGGAGAAATTTAATTTTAGCTTGCCCTCAGAGGCTCAGTGGGAATATGCCTATAGAGGCGGAACCACCACATTATTCTACTGGGGTGATGATTTTTCAGGGGCTGTGGATTTGGATAAGATTTTACTGTGCGAGTTTAGCAACCTCGACGTGTGTAGAGAAGCGGCGAACCCCTTTGGTTTAGTCGGGATGGTAGTTGGTGAGTGGTGTGAAGACTCGTATCGTCCAGACTACAGCGACGCCTCAGGAAATGATTTACCAGTAATTGGTGGATCGCCCTATGTTGTGCGTGGTGGCGCTGCATGTGTATGGCCCTGGCAGAACTGTGGTGAGTGGATAACCTGTGTCTCTGCGGTGAGACAAGCGG
>CBDTXL010000311.1:0-5657 GCA_965364435.1 uncultured bacterium | reverse complement strand
AACAAGGGCAGCCGATGACGGATGTGGAATTACGGGATGAGTTGATGACCCTGTTAGTTGCGGGTCACGAGACGACCGCGACTTCCTTGGCTTGGGCGTTGTACTGGATTCACCATCTGCCCCAGGTGCGTGAAAAACTACTGCAAGAGTTGGATGCTCTCGGCGACAACCCCGATCCGAGTGCGATCGTGCGACTACCCTATTTGAATGCTGTCTGCCAAGAAACGCTGAGAATTTACCCGGTGGTGATGTTGGCTTTAAATCGAATAGTTAAAGCACCCCTACAAATCGGAAATTATCTACTCGATCCTGGTACTGTGGTGATTCCCAGTATTTATCTAACCCATCATCGGCAAGATCTATATCCCGATCCAAAGCAGTTTAAGCCAGAGCGTTTTCTAGATCATCAATTTGCCCCGTATGAGTATTTGCCCTTTGGCGGCGGTAACCGTACCTGTATTGGCATGGCATTTGCCCAGTTCGAGATGAAATTAGTGCTGGCAAAAGTACTGTCCCATTGGCAGCTAGAACTGGCTGATAGTAAACCAGTGGAGCCAGTACGTCGGGGTGCTCTGTTGGCACCAGCTCAAGGGGTGCCGATGGTAGTTAAGGGAAGGCATTCTGAAAATCAGCGAATTCTCCAAACTAGCTCTAGTTGAGATTGAAACATCCCTACCTGAACCGGCTATTTGTATCTAAAGTATTAGGAAAAGTGTCTAAAAGCCTTTGGTCAAAAACCTTACAAAGGCTTTTAGACACTGAGTTATTCAGATTTAGACCGCAAGGCATAGAGATTGAAAATGTTGGAACCCTTGAAAATGGGTTCCTGCTCCAATGTAATCTTGCTTAACCCTTGTTCTTTGAGTAAAGCTGTAATCTTCTCGACTCGATGCTCCAAATCGTGTACCTCAACAACGACTTGCTTAATCTTTGACCAATCCTGCTCTTCAATGCCCAAAAGCACATCCAACTCGCTTTTCTCAACGTCTACCTTGAGCAAGTCTATTCGCTCAATATCATGCTCACGTACAATATCTGATACAGTTTTTAACTGACAAGTTACCCGCTCTATTTGAAAAGCTTTTTTTGCTTTTTGGTCGAGGAGCAGCGATCGCAGGAACGGAGGAAGCCAACGAAGCCAACGAATGAATGGAGGCGCATCTTTGAGATTACGAAGGATAGTCCCTTTTAATTGGTTGCTTAGCTCCTTTGAATCCTCCGGGTAAGCGTTAGACAACGCTGTTGCGTTGGGATGGTAAGCGAACGTCATCGTCTTAGACTCCCGTGACAGTCCGCAAGGAAAAACTTTGAGTTGTTCTGGATCAAAGCGTTGGACATTGCGTTGCAACACTTCAAAAATTGCGGGGATGGGCTCGAAGGCATAAAGATTCACATTTTTCTGGCACAGCTGATAAACCCATAGGCTGAATAGACCAATGTTAGCCCCTACATCGAATACAGTGTCGCCTTCATGTAACTCAATACCATTCCTGAAGTACTCCTGAATTTGCTCGTAAAGCATCGGCACTTCGTCCTGCTGTAGATAAAATATCTTCATCCCGTTGGGCAGAACGGTTTCGAGAAGGGGTGTTTGCATATAGATGCCTTCAATTAAACACGAACAAAAAAAGCGGAAAGCGTAGTTTATCTATGCACTGGCTTTCCTGTAGATATCGCCTGTTCTACAATATCAGCAGCTCGACTGACTCCGCCTGCTCGACGAATGGCTTCTTGTAACCTGGATGCATTATTCTTGTAAGAGTCTTCTGTCAGTACCCGTTCTATCGCGGCTCGCAACCTGGGAACCTTTAAGCGGGACAAGGGCACAACCTCTCCAGACCCTGTCCAAGCTATACGCGCTGCTACTCCAGGCTGGTCATTTGCGATCGGAATCGCTACCATTGGCACCCCATTGCTTAGAGATTCCAGAGTGGTATTCATCCCCGCGTGGGTGATGGTAAGAGTAGCTTTTTGAAGCAATTCCAATTGAGGTGCATAGCCAACAACTAAAGGCGAACCGGGTAATTCTGGCAGAGAGTCTGGGGTAGCGGAACCACCTAGAGAAATCACCAACTGGGCATCCAATCCCTGACAAGCTGATGCAATATCCTGAAAAATCCCTATTAGGCGATTTTGTACAGTCCCCATCGAGGCGTAAATCAGTGGTTGCCCGGTCAACTTTTCAAATGGGAAAGAGACGGGTTCCCGACTGGCTGGGTTATGGTACGGTCCCGTGAAATGGAAAACTTTAGGCAATTGCTGCCTGGGAAATTCAAATTCAGCAGGCTGTTGACTTAGCTGAGCCAGTTGGGAGTAGTTATCATTGGGTCTAGAGTGCGGCGGCAGCTTCCACTCTCGGCGATACTCAGCTATCACCTCCCGGATTGGTCGTGCGATACGATTGAGCACAGAGTAAGCCGCTCGATTCCGCAGAGGTGCCCACCAAGCAGGGTTATAGCTCCAGAGGGTGTTAAAGGGGGGAACAGTGTCCTCCCGATTAAGCATCAGCGCACTGCATACGCTAACGAAGGGAATGTCCAGAAATTCTGCAACAGTCCCTCCCTCTGATGAAACTTGGTCTACTAGTAGTGCCTCTACACTTGCTTGTTTGAGAGCTTCCGGAGCTTCCCGGAGAAGCGCAGCTGAACCCTGCTGTATCAGACTGATGGTGTAGCGCAATGCAGGAAGTCCACTCAGTTTCCCCAGCTGTTCAAGCGATTGTGTTGTTATCCCGGAAGGGAACTCAAGATCTCCAATCGGCCAGAAATCTAATCCCGCTGCCAGTGTCTTAGGTTGAGCATCGAGTATCCCGAATAAGGTGACCCGATGACCGCGCTGTTGAAGTTCCCGACCTAACGTGGTCATCGGGTTGAGGTGACCCGCTGCTGCAGGGCAAATAATACCAAAGTGTGTCATCAGATTTTCCTCACAGAGCAATATTCTAGGGACATGGGCTTTTGCCGTGGCTCAGCTATACCCTAACGAGGGCGTTAGCAAAGCGGTGACCTAGGAGCTTCCTCAAGGCAACTGGTGCATAGGAGTAGTTATCTATTAGCGATCGCGCCTCTGTATCCGGAGGTTAGAAGTAAGACCCCAGTAGTCTAGTACTAGAGGGCGCGAAAAATTGAGGAAGAATTCATGAAGATTTTTGTTCCAGGTCGCCTTTGTCTATTTGGCGAACACAGTGATTGGGCAGGAGACTACCGCAGCCTCAATCCTGAACTGGAAAAGGGTTACACATTGCTCGTCGGCACCAATCAGGGACTTTATGCCGAGGTGAAGCCTCATCCAACCCAGCTGATTCTTCACGCCTCGTTAAGTGATGGAACTCGTAAAGAACCACTGGTGCTGCCTATGGAACGGCAGGTTTTGCTTGCTGAAGCAGAAAAGGGAGGTTTTTTCAGTTATGCAGCTGGTGTTGCCTACCAATTTCTCACTCACTACCAGGTGTGTGGGCTTGAAATCGATAATTATCTGACAGATTTGCCCATCCAAAAAGGGCTAGCGTCAAGTGCTGCACTTTGTGTCCTCGTTGCCCGTGCCTTCAATCGCCTGTATGACTTAAAGATGACCATCCGGGGCGAAATGGAGTTTGCCTATCTCGGCGAGATTACCACACCTTCCCGCTGTGGACGGATGGATCAGGCTTGTGCCTATGGCAACCGACCAATCATGATGATTTTTGATGGCGATTGCACTGATGTCATCGAGCTAAATATACCGAAAGATTTGTTCTTTGTAATCGTAGATCTCGGCGCTGGCAAAAACACTCAGGAAATACTCAGCCAGCTGAATCAGTCTTATCCCTTCGCCACCAACGAAGTACAAGAGAATGTTCAGAACTATCTCGGCTCCATCAGTTCTCAAATTACCCAGGAGGCGGTTGACGCTCTCCAAAAAGGCGATGCTGAACAGCTTGGCGCACTTATGAAAAGGGCACAAGCCGAATTCGACAAGCATCTGATACCCGCTTGTCCATCGCAATTAACGGCTCCCCTACTCCATCAAATCCTGAACTATGAACCAATGCAACCCTACATCTTGGGAGGGAAGGGGGTTGGCTCACAAGGTGATGGTACTGCACAATTTATCGTAAAAGATGACGAAAGTCAACAAAAAGTTATTGAAATCATAGAGCGAGATTTTCCCCAGATGCAATCTCTGAAGCTGACGATTCAGGCACAAAACAAAGTTCGTAAAGCTGTTATTCCAGCAGCGGGTTTCGGCACTCGCCTCTTTCCAGCGACAAAGGTTGTCAAAAAAGAACTTTTCCCGATTATCGATCAAGATGGAAGAGCCAAGCCGATAATTCTGGCAATCGTTGAAGAAGCAATTAGTGGTGGTATAGAAGAAGTTGGGATTGTCGTCCAAAAAAGCGATCGCGCTCTGTTTGAGGATTTCTTCAAAACTCCACCCACCAAAGAACTTTTCAACAAGCTATCCCCGCAAAATCAGGAATACAGTCAGTATTTACAAGATTTAGGAAGCAGAATTACAATTCTGACGCAGGAAGAGCAAGAAGGCTACGGTCATGCTGTATTCTGTGCCAAGGAATGGGTAAAAGATGAGCCATTTCTGCTTTTGCTGGGTGATCACGTTTACGCATCTGCCAATGAAACTTCTTGTGCTAGTCAAGTTCTAGACATTTACGAGCAGGTTGGTCAGAGTGTTGTTGGCTTGACAGTGATGCCAGCAGAGATTATTCATAAAGCGGGTTGTGTTACAGGCATTTGGCAGGAGTCAGACTCGATTCTTTCGGTGACACAGCTTTCTGAAAAGCCCGATATTGATTATGCGCGATCGCATCTTCATATGGAGGGAATGGCTGACGATCAGTTCCTGGGTATATTCGGCATGTATGTGCTAGAGCCTAAAATTTTTGAGCTTCTAGAAGAACATATCAGCAACAACATCCGCGAAAAGGGTGAATTTCAACTAACATCCTGTCTCGACAGATTACGGCAGGAGGAAGGAATCACAGGATATCTTGTTAAAGGTCGGTATTTTGATACAGGAATGCCGGAGTTTTATCGGCAGACGATGATTGATTTTAGAAACGCAGGTCAGTAGTCAGACCAATTTCCTTTAATGATGCTACAGAGCAAACTCCTGGAAGGGCGAAGCATTCGGAGCAGAAAACCTTAGGTTTCACCGATAAATTGTCGCCCGAATGCGAGAGCCCCTACCCCAAATTTTCGACTTTGCAAACACGCCCTAGCCCCTAGCCCCTATTTTCGCTTTTTCGCAGCAGGCGCATATAGATTAGCGATTAACAACTAGCTTTGAGCTGATTGACTCTCACTGGGTCAGTAATGTACGTTAACAGCCAAATCCGCCTTGTACCGCACAGTGGCGGCTGTTGTTACGCTCTACCATGCAATTTGTTGGTCAAAAGTTTACTTCTGCAAATAAGCGATCGCGTCTGGTCTGGCTTACCGGCAGCGCACTCCTGCTACTGGCAGGCAGTACTTCACCTGTATCTGCTAACGTCACGATCGTCAAAGAGGACTTCACAGACTCTACCGCCTATGGATGGACGGTTGGTGGAACAGGTGTCCGTTGCTTAACAGCAATCGGGTCATCTCCGCCTGGGTCAATTCCTAACTGTGCTTCCACTTCCGATCCTCCTGGTTCGGGAGTGCTAAGGCTAACTGAGA
>CBDTXL010000310.1:0-5662 GCA_965364435.1 uncultured bacterium | reverse complement strand
AGTTCCAAGGATTCCTTAACAATATTTTCTGGCGTCGCTTGCTCTTGTAGCAACTCCGGCACAATTGAGCGCATCATCACCAGGTTAGGCGGCGACATGAAGGGAATGGAAAAATTAAATAAACTGCGGGCAACCCAGTAAGTCAAAGGACTGACGCGGTAGAAAACCACCTGCGGAACGTCCAAAAGCGCCAGTTCTAAATTTACAGTGCCAGACTTGGTAATCGCTAAATCAGCGGCTGCCAGCACTTCTTGAGTTTTACCGGCAACAAGGGTAGCATGTAGACCATAACGCTTGATCGCGGCTTCAATAGAAGGCCGGTAGACTTCCAGAGAAAGCGGAATCCAAAACAGAGGGGTTCCCGATTTTAGATGTTGGAGTTTGGATTTTAGATTGGGAGTTCTCCCCATCTCCCCATCTCCCGATTCCCCATTCCCCAGTAATTTCGACTGGATTTGCTGGGCTGCCTCAAAGACTACCGGCATCAGGTACTTGAGTTCTTGATGTCTGGAAGCCGGTAAAAGAGCGATCGCGGTTTGATCGGGTTCAATTCCTAGGGTTCTTCGCGCCTCCTCCCGGCTGGGACTTGATTGCATCCTGTCCACTAGGGGGTGACCTACCCAACTGACAGACGCTCCCTTTTTTTCAAAATAACGGGCTTCCTCTGGGAAAATCGCCAACAGCTGGTCTGTCATCTCCACTAGCCGTGCTGTGTCACGGGAGAAAGGCCACCAAACCCACATCTGCGGCGCAATGTAATACACTATCGGCACTTGCGGCAACTTACGCCGGATGTAGCTGCCTAGACTCATGTTAGGCCCCATGTAGTCAATTAGAACCACCAAGTCAGGCGGGTTTTGCCGGAGGTACTGTTTAGCGCGGCGTTGGATTTGTAGAGTAGGAACCACAAAGGGCAAAGATTCCACAAGTCCCATTGAACCAATGCCGGTGGTATTACCCAACAGCTTGGCACCAGCCTTCGCCATTTTCGCTCCTCCCAGCGCCACAATCTCTAACTCCAATCCAGCTGCCTCTGCCTGACGTTTCAGACCATCAATCAAAAGTGATCCTTGTAAATCACCAGAGACCTCTCCAGTGCTGATAAAGATAGTTCTCAAGGGTTGAAAGTTTGTTTGGGTTGAAGGTTTGTTTGGGTTGAAGGTTGAATGTTACAAGGTTGAAGGTTGTCTTCCCAACTTTCAACTTTCAACCTCCCAACTTTCAACCCTTTTACGACGAGCAGGAATTAAACCCCGACGACCTTGCATCTGAGACAGTTGCAAAAACCGGCGCAGGTGCTGCAAGTGTTCAGTATCTGACAGTAAGTCTAGATGTTCCAGGGCTTCATTGAGAGAGTGTCCAGAACGGTAGAGAGTCCGGAACGCCTTTTTAAGTTGTCCCAGTTGGGCCGTTGTCATCCCAGCACGCTTGAGACCAACGAGGTTAAGCGATCGCACTCGTGCCGGATTTCCCTCAACTAGCATGTAGGGGGGGACATCCCGGTCAATGCGACTACAACCACCTACCATCGCTAGACGCCCAATGTGGACAAATTGATGAATCCCGACAACCCCACCAATCACTGCCTGCGACTCAATATGAACGTGACCTGCCATAGCTAACCCGTTGGCAATCACAACCGAGTCTCCAATCACGCAATTGTGAGCAACGTGAACATAAGCCATCAATAGATTGCGATTGCCTATCACTGTTGCTTCGCCAGCCGCCGTTGCCCGGTTAATGGTAACGTACTCACGAATTCGGTTGTCATCACCAATTCTTACCCATGTAGGGGCACCGTTATACTTTAAGTCTTGGGGTTCCAAGCCAATCGCTGCACCAGGAAAGATTTGATTCCTTGCTCCAATCTCTGTTTGTCCCTCCAGCACGACATGAGCGCCAATGGTTGTGCCGGGACCAACCTTTACATTATCTCCAATCACCGCGTAGGCACCAATCTGAACTGTTGGGTGTAGTTCAGCACCAGGGTGGATAACAGCAGTGGGATGAATCAGTGTTGCCATAGGAGTTGTGAGTTTTATAGGGGCTTCTGCCCCCGTGCCCAATTGAGAGTTTTGTCGGGCGGTGCCCCCGTGCCCGCCCTGGTTTTGAAGTTAGGACTGTGCACTCAACACGGCATTACCCAAAGCGATTTTTAGTCTACAAGAGAAAACATAAGTTCGCCTTCTGCGACTCGCTGACCATCGACGATCGCAAAAGACTGCATCTTCCCAAAACGACGCCGCTTTATAGACAACAGTTCCGTTGTCATCACCAGTTGGTCGCCTGGAACCACAGGTCGCCGGAAGCGCACTTTGTCAATACCTACAAAGACAAATAATCCGCCCTCCATATCAGGCATCTGGGTTAAGACAATGCCCCCAACCTGAGCCATCGCTTCCACAATCATCACCCCCGGCATCAGGGGACGACCGGGAAAATGCCCTTGAAAATGCGGTTCGTTGAAGGTGACGTTCTTGATACCAACGGCCCGCTTCCCTGGAACATATTCAATGATTCGATCCACTAAGGCGAAAGGATAGCGGTGGGGTAGTATTTTCTGAATGTCTTCAAGGGTGAAAATCGGTTTAGGAGATGACTGGCTGTTTGCCGCAGGAGCGGTTTCCGTAGAGTCATCGTGGGTATTAACGTCGGTCAGTATAGACATGAGCTTGCTTTGGTTTGAGGCTATGGGCTTTGGGGAATGAGTGGGGCATAGGCGAGAACTTTTCTTTCACGAAGAAAGCCTCTCACGCCTTACTCCTCAAGGATTTGTTGAGCCAGCGCTTTGGCGAGTTGGATATGCAGATTGTGGCTGGCTTTATAGGCGAGGAAGTGAGCCACAGGAAAATTTCCTAATAAACTTAAATCCCCTACTAAATCTAAAAGTTTATGACGCACTGGCTCATTTGAAAATCTTAAGGGAGGATTAAGCCATCCTTGGTCGCCACAAACTAAAGCATTTTCTAAGCTACCGCCTTTAATTAAACCAGCTTGTCGCAGCTGGTCAATTTGGTGAGCCAAACCAAAAGTACGTGCTGGAGCGATCGCATCTGCAAAACTCTCCTGTCCCGGCGTCCAGCTATGCCATTGATTCCCAATTGCTGGTAAATCAAAGTCAATCCCATAGGTAAATCGGGTTGTGGGTGCTGGGAGGGCGGCAACAAAGGCATCCCCTTGATACACCGAAACGGGTTTCTCTAAAACAAAAGGCGAGAGAGTAAGCGAGTGAGGGGGTGAATGTAAGCTTAAACTCTCCCCCTCTCCCCCTCTCCCTTGCTCCCCATCTGCTTGTGCCACAACACCCACTTCCCTAATTGCCTCGACCCAAAGTCGCGCTGAACCATCCAAAAGCGGGACTTCTGGACCATCAATCTCAATCCGGGCATCATCAACGCCACTGCACGCCAGCGCCGCTAACAGGTGTTCCACTGTCCGCACACAGGCGTCTCTACCCGTGGGGACGGGAGCGATCGCGTCTGGGTCACCCTTTATATGTGTCCGGAGTTCAGTGGAAAGTGTTGTCTGAGATACCGCGTCCACTCGCGCTGGGATGACGGGTGACCCAGGCAGGTCAACCCGAACAAAATAGCGTCCCTCTCCAGCAGCAGCGGGCAGCACCCGCACTTTTGTCAAGATGCCGCTGTGAAGTCCGACGCCCGAACGTTCAAACCAAGCCGCTAAGGTGTATTTATTCATTTTGAGTTGCAACCCTGTTAGAATCGCTCCCCAATGCCAAAGTGGAGACGGCTGTTACCTTCGTCATTAAAACCATAGTCAATCCGAATCGGACCGAGTGGCGACTGTACCCGGATGCCAAGACCGTAGCCGACGCCGCTGCCTGGTTTACCTCGGACGCCTGCGGGGTCTCCCGGTACGTCGCTACCTGAACCAAGGTCGCTAGCAACGTCAACAAACAGAGCGCCGCCCACCACTGAGATAATCGGGAAGCGATATTCAGCAGTCGCCTGGATAAAGCTGCGCCCAGCCCCAACGTCTCCCTCATCGTAACCCCGCACCGAGCTAGAGCCACCCAGGGAAAAGGCTTCATAAGGGGGCAAATCTCCCAGGACAGTCCCCCCTTGAATGTTAAAGGCGAGGGCCTGAGAGCCTTGAGTGAAGCTGGTGAAGTTGACAGGAATGTAATAGCTATAGCTACCCCGTAAGCGAGTCAGGAGGATATTTCCTTGTCCAATGGGAATTGACTGCTCAACACCAAGCCGCAGTAGGGAACCTTGAGTGGGTCGCAGGAGGTTATTTCGGCGATCGCGCACAGCTCCCAATTGAACGGTCAAAAGGTCGTCTTTCCCCTCGCCACTGAAGCTCAAGTCGTTGCCCAGCTCATCTTCTGGGCTGAGTTCGCCATCGTCATCCCGGATGGAAACCCCTTGATACTGTAAGCCCAGTGACGCTGTCCAATCGGCTTTGGTAAAGACATCTCTCGACAACGGACGGGTAAAGCTGATGCCGCCGCCGGTGCGTCGGACACGAGGGCGATCGCCGTTGGGGAGTTCAACCTCGTCTGGACCGCCATCAAAAATTAGAGAGATCGACCGGCGTCGGAAGACACTAACTGTGTACGAGGTACGGTAGGGATCGCCTGCAATCCAGGGGTCGGTAAAGCTCGCATCAAACAGCAACTCCCGTTCGCCCACCTGCAATTCTGCCCCTACAGTCTGATTATTGCCTCCCAGGTTTTGCTGTTGGTAGCTAACTGAGCCAAATAATCCACTAGCCGAACTAATACCGGCACCAGCGGCAAGGGAGCCAGTATTCTTCTCAATCACGTCCACGACCACAACGACTTGACGCGGGTCAGTACCAGGGGCAAAGGAAAGCCGCACATCATCAAAAATCCCCAGACCAAAGACGCGCCGTAGATCATTTTGCGCCGTCTGTCGATTAAACACATCACCCGGTTTTAACTGCACCTCCCGCGTAATGATAAAGTTACGAGTCCGACCCCGAACCGGTTCGCCTTGCTCATTGGTCGCCTCTCCCTCTTTATCGAGGAAACGCACGCGAATATCTTCAACGACCCCTTCTGCCACTACCAAAGTGACTCTGCCATCTGCGGTAACTTGCTGAGCATCAATCACCTGTGCCAGGTCATAACCGTTTTCTTTGTACCACTGGTTTAATCTTTTAATGCCTTCTTGGAGTTGGCGGAGGTTGAGGATTTGACCATACTGCTCACTGAAGATGTTATCTACCACAGTTTGAGGCAGTACGGGCGTACCCACCCCTTCTGGCACTGTATTAACCACCACATTTCGCAGCACTGGGTTAGCTTGTACCACAAAGGTGACGCGGACGCCCAAAGGGGTATCTTCTGGCAAGACATCCACACTAGCGAAGTAGCCAGTGGCAAAGATCGCATTCACATCTGCCTGCAACTGGGAGCGAGTTGTTGCCCGTCCTGGTCGGGTGTTGATGACGCGAAAAATTTCATCTTCTAGCTGCCCTTGTGCGCCGTTGATAACGACTTCTGCAACTAGCACTCGCGCTTCTGGCTGGGCTGGCGGCTGACCTTGAGTGTCTGGTGACGGGGTTGGCGTCGGGCTTGGCGTTGGTGACGGGGCTGGCGTCGGGCTTGGCGTTGGTGATGGGGTTGGCGTCGGGCTTGGCGTTGGTGACGGGGCTGGCGTCGGGCTTGGCGTTG
>CBDTXL010000309.1:0-5667 GCA_965364435.1 uncultured bacterium | reverse complement strand
AACAAACAACAAACAACTAATCGACCTTGAACTGGTCAGCACTGACCTGGAGATTCTGAGCCATTGCCAGGAGTTCCTTGAAGGAGGTAGAAATCTCGATCGACTCTGCCGAGGTCTTGTTAGCGATCGCTGCCACGTCAGTCATGGTTTGCGACACGGATTGGAACTGCTGGGTCTGTACCTGCGTTGCTTCGGTGATGCTCTCCACGATCTGACTGATCTGAGACGTGGCTTCCACAATCGCACTCAGGTGCTGCCGAGCATCGGTGACTAGATTGGTTCCTTGGGCAACCTGCTGAATGCCTGTCTCCATCGCGGTGGAAACCTCAGCTGTACCCTCCTGGATTTCCTGAACCAGCTGCTCGATCTCAGTAGTCGCCTCAGCCGACTGACGCGCCAGAGAACGCACCTCATCAGCGACGACGACAAAGCCGCGCCCATACTCTCCCGCTCTGGTGGCTTCAATCGCTGCATTCAGCGCCAGCAGTTGGGTTTGAGTTGTAAAGTTGCTAATCAGGTTTACCACCCTCGAAACCTTCTGAGACGATTCACTCAACCGCTTGAGTCGCTTGCTGGTTTCTGCCACCGTCTCTCGGATGGCAAGAATTCCATCCACAGAACGGTTCATTGCTGCATCCCCTTGCCGGACAGTCTGGTTAGCCTGTTGCACCGCTTGGTCTACCTGTTGAGCGTTGCTTTCCACAGCTTCCGTAAACTCAACCATCTTCTGAATTTGCCCTAAGCCGAGTTCTAGGGACTGGAACTGCTGTTGAGCTTGGCTTGCCAGATTAGTAATTGCAAATTCGCTCTCTTGGGAGGTTTGGGCAACTTGTCGAGAAGCGACCTGCACCTGCGTAACAATACCGCGCAGGCTTTGCAGGGTGTTGTTGTAAGCATCAGCAATGGTACCCACTTCATTTTCCGTCACGGGAGCGCGAACGGTGAGATCTCCATTGAGAGCAGGTCGCACGGCTGTCAGCAACTGGATAACCTCCTGTTGGATTTGTTCTTTAGCTGCTTTTTCCCGTTGGGCGGCGGCTGCCAGTTGCTCCGACTGCTGCTGCACCTGCTCCAGGTAGTCTACTTGTCGCATCGCCGCACCGATTTGCACACCAATCTGTTTGAGGGCGCTGACTTCAACCTCTGCCCATGAGCGAACTTCACTATTCTGGTAGACACCGAGCAAACCCCAAAGCTTGTCATCCTTGAAAATTGGCACAATCACATAAGCTTTGACCTCAAATTCCTCCAACACTTCAATTTCATAAGGAGAGTGATTAGCCGCGTGGATGTTATTCACGACCAAGCTTTCACCATTGCGATACGGACCCCCCTGGGTTTCTTGCACATCGATCCTCGGCCAGATGGCTCCAAGCTGAGAACCCTCCGAAGAATTCCAGCCTTTAGTCGCCGACTCAGCGACCAAGTCGCTACTCCAATCGGCATTGAAGCGATAGATTGCTACGCGATCGCATTTGAGCAGTAACCGGGTTGCTTGGTTGGTAACGCGAAAGATCGTGTCTGTGTCTTGAGACTGGAGGATTTTGGGGATGATGTCGGCTAGCGAATTGCTGACTTTAGCGGCTTTAGCCATTTGGTCGGATTGTGCCTGTAGCTGGTTTAGGTACTCTGTCTGCTGTAGAGCTGATCCGAGTTGACGACCAATGTTAGCCAGCAACGTGAGTTCACTTTCTAACCAATGCCGAGGTCCGCTGTGTTGAAATGCGCTCAGCAAACCCCAGAGCTTCTCCCCTTGTTTGATGGGAACGATGAGGAAGGACCTGACCCCAAAGTACTCCAAGATTTCCACATGGCATTCGCTTAAACCAGCCAGGTAGACATCATCCGCGATAAAGGATTCGTTGTTGGCAAACCTGCCGCCATTGTGTTCCTTGATGTAGGTGTCTTCCCAAGCACTGCCAACTAGTTTGGGCCATCCTCCCGACTCAGACTCATAGATAAAGTCGCCGAAAAAGTCGGGACGGAACTTGTATATGCACACTCGCTCCACGTCCAGGAGTTGCCGCACTTCTTGCACAGCAGTCTGACAAGCGCTCTCAAGGTATGTCGCATTGCTAATCTTGTCGATGATTGCGGGGAGTTCTTGCTTGTACTTGACAACTTTGGTCTTTTCTTCTACCAACTCCGATTGCTGTAGAGCCAGCCCCAACTGGTTACTAATCTGAGTTAAAAACCTGACTTCATCGTCTTCCCAATGGCGGGGTGCGCTGTGTTGATACGCGCATAGCACGCCCCAGAGTTTCTGCTCTTGAAAAATTGCCACGATCGCGCAAGCTTTGATCTCAAAACCCTCATAGATTTCCACATGGCAATCGCTCAAACCCGAATCGTAGTTAAGATGATCTACAATAAAAGGTTGATTGTTGCGGAAGCGGCCTCCTTGGAACTCCTTCATATAGGTGTCTTCCCAAGTCGTGCCAACCATTTGCGGCAAATCTCCGGACTGAGACTCAAAGACAAAGTCACCGGAATAGTCTGAGCGGAACTTGCAAATGGCGACTCGCTCCACACCGAGTAGTTTCCGGACTTCGGAGGTGGTTGTCTTGAAAATAGCCTCAATATCGACCGTCTGGCGCATCTTGTCGCTGACGCGGGCTACTAGGCGGGCTACCGTTCGCTCCCACTCGGCTGCTTTGGCGAGCCGGGTAGATTGCTCTCGTAGCTGCTCTTGGTACTGGGCTTGCTGTAGAGCTACCCCCAGTTGAGTGCCAACTTGAGTCAGCATCCTCACTTCACCGTCTTCCCAAGCCCGAGGCCCAGAGTTTTGATAAACAGCTAATAGACCCCAAAGCCTTTCCCCTTGGACAATTGGAACAATGATGTAGGCTCTGGCTTGATATTGCTCCAGAATGTCAATGTAACAAGGTGTAAAGCCTGCTTGGTAAATATCATTGACAACCCTGAAGCTTACTCCCTTGGCATATATTCCCCCGTGAGTTTGTTGCAAATAGGTATCTGCAACTCGCGCTTTGCCACCACCAAGGATTTTTGCACTGCACTCGCTGACATTTTCTCGTAGGATGGGGTTGTCAAGCTGTTCCTGCATCAGAGCCGTCCAATTATTCGCCACGGACTCGGCGACAAACTCACCACTCCAATCAGGGTCGAAGCGATAGACAACCGCACGTTCAGCTTTCAGCAAGTCTCGGACTTGTTGAGTTGTCGTCTTGAAAATGGTGTTAATGTCCAGGGACTTGCGAATTTTGTCGATCACTCGAACTAGCGCTTGCTCTCGCTCTGCGGTTTTGGCAAGTTGCTCAGCTTGAGTCTCAACTTGTTCCAAGTACTCCGCCTGCTGCAATGCCACCGCCAGTTGATTAGCAATTTGAGAGAGTACCTTAACTTCACCCTCTTCCCAGTGCCGTGGTCCACTGTGTTGAAACGCCGAGAGCAACCCCCACAGCTTCTTCCCTTGGAAGATGGAAACCACCATGCAGGATTTCACCCCAAAGTATTCCAAGGCTTCCACATGGCAATCGGTTAAGCCCCCGTTGTAGACATCATCTACCACCAAGGCTTCGTTGTTGCGGAACCGACCGCCCTGGTGTTCGTTCAAATAGGGGTCTTCCCAACCACTGCCCACAAGTTTCGGCCAATCCTCAGATGCGGACTCCACGACAAAGTCGCCGAAATAGTCGGGACGGAACTTGTAGATGGTCAAGCGTTCCACGCCAAGGAGTTTACGGACTTCTTGTGTGGTTGTCTTGAAAATAATGTCGATATCCGAGCTTTGGCGAATCTTTTCGATTACCTTAGCAGCTTCTCGCTCCCGTTTTGCCTCTTGAGCCAGTTGCTGCGCCTGTTTTTGCATTTGGGCGCGAAATTCTACTGATTGCAGGGCTACAGTCAGTTCGGTAGCAATCTGGTAGAGCAGACTAATTTCAGCTTGCTGCCACTGCCGGGAAGTAGAGCATTGCTGTACGACCAGCAAGCCCCAAACTTGCCCGTCTAGCAGAATCGGCAGGCTCAAGCTGGCTTTAACTTGGAAGTTTTGCAGCAGTTGGAGTTGGTAGGGAGTTAGAGCTTTTTGGTAGATATGATTCAGACCTACTACTTGCTGTTGCTGGTACTCCAGACGATTGACAGCACCAAAAGCGATCGCATTCAGAAATTCCCTTAAGCTGGGGGTATAGCCACCCACCATCATCTCCGCTACGACCACACCCTGGTTATCTGTCTGGAATTGGTAGATGAGTGCTCGATCTACCTGTAAATACTGACGAACCTCAGTCACCGTAGTACTGAATAGGGTATCCAGATTTGGGGCTTGGCGCATCTGACTGGCAAGGGATAATAGCGACTGTCGAGCGCGCTTTAATTGCTCCTCTGTCGCTACAGCCAGGTGACTCTTAGACCCTGTTTGCAAGCTTTGAAGCCACTTTTCCAGTTGGAGAAGTTTTTTGTGGGTCTCAGGTTTTGCCAAATCTCCCGCCTGTTCGAGGTCGGTTTTGATCGCATTTACCAAGGTTAAAGCTTGGTGTGGGCGATCGGAATTGCCATTGAAGCCGGTTGGTGTATTATTGCTATTACTCTTGCTGGCTGATAGGTCAACGTGAGATGCAGGCTCCGATAGCTCAGCGTCTTGCAAGACTGGAGTAAAATCTTCTGGGTTCATATCGCGATCGCTATTAGTGGGGTCTGTGATTCTAAGGTTTGTCATGATTAGCGTCTACATTGAAATGTCAAGGTAGATGACTTCCAAAAGGGCGCATACAACAGTTGGGAAATGGAGGCGATACCGGGACACGAAGACGGGGAGACACGGCGAATTGTCCGGGAATCGCCGCTTTACCAGAGCGTCTCCCACTCTTGAGCGTCAATCTCCTCTAACTTGAAAATAGGGCGTCGGGCGTCGAGGCTGGGGGCTAGGGGGAGAGATTTTCATTAGGCTTCTTGCACGCAATCCGCATTTAGGATTTGGAACCACAGATGAACACAGATGAACACAGATGAATACAGATGGAATTGGATTTGTCTGTGGGTTTCGATAGGCTGCGTGCAAGAGGTCTATTCTTCGTTGTGTGCTTAAAGGGCATGGGGTCTAATCTCTAAATGCGCCTGTTCAAGAGACTTTTCCCTGATGTATCTGCCACAGGGGACACTGAGTGATGGCTGTGACATCTAAAACCGTACCGTTGACCCCAGGCAGAGCGCCCAGGACAAAGGGCAAGAGCTTGGGTGGATATAACCCTGGGGCTGCTGGCTGGAGTTGCTGCAATTCGTGTAATTCAATGTCGTTGACTCGCTGTACCACCAGACCGGCAGTTTGGTCATTGACCTGAATCACCATTGCTGTAAGGGTTGCCAACACTCGTTCTTGCTGAGATAGCGGCGGATAGCCAAGAAGATGGTTCAAATCGATCAGCCAGAGCATCGTTCCCCGCCAGTTGCAGATTCCCAAAGCGCAACTAGGTATTTCAGGGACTGGCAAAATTTCCGCCAGGTTCACCCTGATAATTTCCGCGATCTGCTCTAGGGGCAGTAGCGCACTCTCGTCAAGACCAAGGGGAAAGCGAAGCAACCGTTGGCGAGTTTCTGGGGGGAGTGGGTCTAATGTCAGCAGATCTAGACTGGTCGCTGTTGAGCTGACAAACATTTGGGCATGCATATCTTGGTTTTTTGTCATTGGTCGTTAGTCGTTAGTCA
>CBDTXL010000308.1:0-5701 GCA_965364435.1 uncultured bacterium | reverse complement strand
AAGCTTCTCGCCTCTGGGACAGGGGCGACTGCCAGTGGAGGGAGTGTAAGACCAACACCGGGACGCAAGTCATCGGTAGCGGCAACTCCCCGTGAAACTGGACGCCACGCTTCTATTTCGTAGAAATGAAGCGTGGTAGTTCACAATCACTCAAATACGATAAGAGAATGAATGTAATGATGGAGGAACATACGCAGACAGCCTTGAAGCAACGACAATTACCCAGAGCGGTTTTCAGCCCCTAAAGGGGCGAAAAATTGTCTAAGTCCCACTAAACTCAATCTGCCCGAAAGCGCGATAATGAATAAGATAGGGCTTTGATGGTCTGAGTGAGGTGGCGATGACTGAGTTACTTAAGCGTGCGATTGCTACGCTACAAACCTTGCCTGCAAGTGAGCAAAATGCGATCGCTGCAATGATTTTGGAAGAAATCGAGAACGACCGGCGTTGGGATGAATCATTCTCTGGCTCACCGAATATTCTGGCAAAACTGGCAGCTTCTGCAATGGCTGAGTACCGTGCAGGTAAAACTCAAGAACTTGACCCAGAGACACTGTGAAATCGCGCACCACTACTGAGTTCCGTAAATTATTTGCTGATTTACCCGAACAGGTGCAAGAGCAAACCCGCACAGCATATCGTCAGTTTAAAGAAGACCCAAGTTATCCAAGTCTTCGTTTCAAAAAGATACATCCAGAGTTGCCAATTTACTCTGCCCGTATTAGCAGAAACTATCGAGCAGTTGGTCAATTGGACGGAGACACAGTAATTTGGTTTTGGGTTGGTTCACACAGGGAGTATGACAGGTTGCTAGAGCAGCTATAGCGGCACGGCATAATCACTAATTGCGCGATCGCATTGTATCCTTCAACTTAATGCGATCGCGACCACCTATAAACAGTGGTGGGATTTTTATACCTTGACCGATGCCGAAGGAAAGCAACGGCAGTCGAAGGACGTGGCACCAATTTTTGATTTTGGGCTGATGGTGCAGACGGTGAAAAAGGAGGAGGAAAAGGTCGAGCGATTTTCAGTGCTGGAAGGGCTTCGCAAGTATGCCGATCAGCAGGTTTTGTTAGTGGGGCGACCGGGATCGGGCAAGTCTACGGCGTTGGCACGGTTGCTCTTGGAAGAAGCGACGGCTGCCCTCACCCCCAGCCACTCTCCCAATTCTGGGCGAGGGGAGCTAAAGAGAATTCCCGTATTAGTGGAACTGCGCTACTGGCAAGGATCGATCGCACAATTAATCCTCAATGCGTTTACTCGGCATGAACTTGCGTTAAGAGAGGAACAACTGGAAACGGTGTTGTCGCGATCGCTCATCCTCTTCGATGGCGTGAATGAGTTACCTTCAGAGGAAGCGCGATCGCAGCTTTCAAACTTTCGGCGCAACCATCCCAAATTGCCGATGATCTTCACTACACGGGATTTGAGCTTGGGGGGAGATCTGGGGATTGAGAAGAAGCTGGAAATGCAGCCGCTCACGGAAGCGCAAATGCAGGCGTTTATTCGAGCTTATGTGCCAGAGCAAGCGAAGGCAATGCTGCGGCAATTAAAAGATCGCTTGCGAGAGTTTGGGCAAACGCCGTTGCTGCTGTGGATGTTGTGTGGATTGTTTCAGCAGACGGGGCAGATTCCAGAGAATTTGGGGTTGGTGTTTCGGTTGTTTACCCAGGGGTATGAGCGCAAGCTGAAACAGGATGTCGTGACTGAGAGCGACCGCGAGTGGTGGAAACCGGTGCTGCAACAGTTGGCATGGATGATGATGCAGGGGACTCAGCCGACGGAACTGCGGGTGGCGATTGCACGGGACGAGGCAGTACAGGCGATCGCTCAATTTCTCAATGGTAAGGTGCCTTATGGTGAGGATTTTGCCCGCAAGTGTCTGCGGGATTTGCAGAAGTATCATCTGATTCAGGCGGGAACAGGCAATGAAGAGCTAGAGTTTCGCCACCAACTGATTCAGGAATATTACGCGGCAGAGGCATTGTTGGAACGGTTGCCGAGGTTGAGTGATGCGGTGCTGAAGCGGGAGTATCTTAACTACCAGAAGTGGACGGAACCCATTGCCCTGATGCTGGCATTGGTTCAAGAGGAAGTCCAGGCATTGCGGGTGGTGAAACTGGCAATGGATGAGGTGGATCTGATGCTGGGTGCGAGGTTGGCAGGGGAAGTTAAGCCTGCGTTTCAAACCTCAACTGTCGGTCGGATCGATGCTTTAGAAATTCCACTCGTTCTGAAGTGCGAATGTTGGGTAAGCAGTCAATCTGAAACAGCGATTCCCGCATTGCTCCAAGCCTTCAAACACCAGAACTCTGATGTTCGTGATAGCGCAGCTAAAGCATTAGTGGAACTCGGCAGTGAGCAAGCCATCCCTGGATTGCTCCAAGCCCTCGAAAACCAGAACTCTAATGTTCGTGAGAGCGCAGCTATAGCATTAGGGAAATTGGGCAGTGAGCAGGCAATCCCCGGATTGCTCAACGCCCTCAAAGACGAGGGCTGGGGTGTTCGTGATAGTGCAGCTAAAGCATTAGGGAAATTGGGTAGTGAGTCCGCCATCCCGGCATTATGCAACGCTGTCACAAGCGACCGACTCAGGGGTGTTCGTGTGAGCGCAGCTATAGCATTAGGGAAATTGGGTAGTGAGTCCGCCATCCCGGCATTGCTCCGCGCCATTCACGACATGGAGTCGTGCGTTCGTGAGAGCGCAGCTGGAGCCTTAGGGAACTTGGGCAGTGAGCAAGCCATTCCGGCATTGCTCCGCGCCGTTCAAAGCTGGGACTTGTCTATTTGTAGGAGCGCAGCTATAGCATTAGGGAAATTGGGCCGTGAGTCTGCCATCTCAGCATTGCTCAACGCCCTTGAAGGCCAGAACTCTGATGTTCGTTGGAGCGCAGCTTATGCACTAGGACAACTCGGCAGTGAGGCTGCTATTCCTGGACTGCTCCAAGGCCTCGAACACTGGGACTATGAGGTTCGTTGGAGAACAGTTGATGCATTAGAAGAACTTGGCAGTGAAGCTGCTATCTCGGCATTGCTCAACGCCCTCGAACACCAGGATTCTTATGTCTGTAGGAGAGCAGCTTATGCATTAGGGAAATTGGGCAGCGAGGCTGCCATCTCGGCATTGCTCAACGCCCTCAAAGACCGGGACTATGAGGTTCGTAGGAAAGCAGCTGATGCATTAGGGAATTTGGGCAGTAAGGCTGCCATCTCGGCATTGCTCAACGCCCTCAAAGACGAGGACTATCGTGTTCGTGGGAGCGCAGCTAAAGCACTAGGGGAAATCGACAGTGAGCAAGCCGTCCCTGGATTGCTCACTGCCCTCGAACGCGATTGTGTTTATGTTTGTGAGAGTGCAGCTTATGCATTAGGGAAACTCGGTAGTGAGCAAGCCATCCCTGGACTACTCGCTGCCCTCGAACACCAGCACTATCGTGTTCGTGAGAGCGCAGCTAAAGCATTAGGGAAACTCGGTAGTGAGCAAGCCATCCCTGGACTGCTCACTGCCCTCGAAGACCAGGACTATCGTGTTTGTAGGGGCGCAACTGAAGCATTAGGGAAGATTGGCCACTCTAAACCTTTAGCTGACCTTTGGAGGCAGCAACTATCCTCATCAGGAACATTCACCTATTCTGCTATTTCCGCTATCCAAAACCGCTGTAAATACTACAACCACGAAATCTGGCAAGAGTCAGAGGCAATTCAAAATGCAAAATTAGAAATTTCAGCGACTGAAGGAACCTCTTAACCCCCAATTACACAGTCAACACTGAAGTCCTTCAAGTCATTGAAAAGAATCATGGCAACGTTATTGGCAAACAATCACCAGATAGGAAATCAATAGGAGATCAATCATGCTAACCATCCAAATTCCCCCAGACCTTGAACAGCAACTCTCTGAATTGGCGGCTCAACTCAACCTCCCCGTAGAAACCTTCATCCTCCAATCCCTCCAGAAAATCGTCGAACCCGACTCTGACGACACCCCAAAAGCCGAAGTCCTTGATGGTCTTTATCGCGCCCTCGCAGATGTCAAAGCTGGACGAATCAGTCCCGTAGAAACCCTGTGGAACGACGACAGCGATGGCTGAATCTCCATCCACCCAAGTTTTCATTGCCGACGCATTCAAACGCGAAGCCCGCAACCTCAAAAAACGCTACCGCAACATCGAATCCGACCTACAAACCCTGATCGAGCAACTGCAAAATAGCGACCTCCCTGGCGATCGCATCCCCGGCTTTGCTGATTACATTGTCTACAAAGTCCGCGTCAAAAACAGCGACATTCGCAAAGGCAAAAGTGGCGGCTACCGCGTCATCTACCAAAGCCTGACCCCAACCGCCGTTGTCCTACTCTACCTCTACCCCAAATCTGACCAA
Organism: uncultured bacterium; assembly: GCA_965364435.1. Taxonomy (GTDB): domain Bacteria; phylum Cyanobacteriota; class Cyanobacteriia; order Cyanobacteriales; family Coleofasciculaceae; genus CBDTXL01. Next base: position 1,318 of record CBDTXL010000308.1, on the reverse strand, counting down.
GACGACGTAACTGCCGACGAAATCTGTGCCATTATCGAAAAATTCCAAGCCGACACAGACTCTACTTAACCCCAAGTAAAACCCATGTCCGAACCCTCCAAATACACCATTCACACCCAATCCAACCAAATCATCGAGAATAACCCTGGAACCGTCATCGGTATCCAAAACCGCTATTCCACCGACCCAGAAGTGCAAAGTGCGATCGCTTTTCTCGAAGGTGTCAGCGAAGATGGGAAATAAATTGATCCCTAGAGCAACCCTCGGAATCCAAGGAATCTGAACAATGAAAGCCATCGAAACCACCGCTACCCTCTCAGAAAATGGGCAACTGACCCTTGATGAACCACTGATGCTGGGCATTAACAGCCGAGTTCGTGTGATTGTACTGATCACTGAACCCGAAGATGAACCGGAAGATACCGCGATCGCAGACATTCGGGAAGGACTCTATCAAGGCTGGCAAGATATCTTAGCCGGAAGAACCAAACCCGTCTCCCAACTTTGGGAGGGGATAGATGTCGATTGACTCACCCATTCAAGTTACAGTCAGCGATCGCTTTGCCACTGAAATACGGCAACTTGCAAAACGCTATCGCCGTATTCGTTTAGATATCCAACCCATCATCGACCAACTAGAAGCAGGCGAGTTGCCTGGAGAGCAGATTCCTGGCATGGATTACACTCTCTTCAAAGTGAGAGTTAAAAACAGTGACGCTCAAAGAGGTAAAAGCGGTGGCTATCGCATCATCTACTATCTCAAAACTGGGGATCAAATCCTGCTCGTTACAATCTATTCCAAATCAGACAAGCCTGACATCACTGCTGCTGAAATCAAAGAAATTATTACCCGTGCAGAGGCTCAATTTAAAGAATCAGAAGATAGTTCAGAGCCTATTGAAACCCCTGACCAAGGAGATTGAACCATGCAAATTACCATCGACCTCCCTGACAATCTATCCCTCACAGAATCAGACCTGCGCCGAGAAGTTGCGATCGCGCTCTTCCAGCAAAAAATCTTGCTCATCGAGCAAGCAGCTCAAGTCATTGCGATGGATGTAGACGATTTCTATCAAATCCTCGTTGATCGAAGTATCCTCACCCCCCCAAGCGACCCTGACGACGACCCCAATGAACTCATCCTTGCCCATTTGCGGATCTCCTTACAACAAGCCAAAGAAGGCAACTTGAAGCCCGTCTCTGAACTCTGGGACGGCATTGATGACTGATGCTCCATCGATTCAAACGGAAGTTCCCCCGATTTTCGGCTCTCCAGGAGTCAGGGTGATAAGTATTTTTAATAAAAGGAGTTGAGGCT
>CBDTXL010000307.1:0-5747 GCA_965364435.1 uncultured bacterium | reverse complement strand
TCGATAGCATTCTGAGCTTAAATTTCAACATTGATGACTTTTTTGCAGTGATTCGTGAATGCTATAATAAGAGGGTAGATAATTTTGATTACCGACGACTGACGTTTGCCCTGATTGGGGTAGCGACTCCATCGGATTTAATTCGAGACAAGCGGCGCACACCCTTCAATATTGGTCGCGCTATAGAATTAACTGGCTTTCAGTTAGGGGAAGCCCAGCCCTTGGCTGTGGGGTTGGCACAGAAAGCAGATAACCTCCAAGAGGTTCTCAGGGAGATTTTAGCCTGGACGGGGGGTCAACCGTTTCTGACTCAAAAACTTTGCAAACTGGTTCTCAATTCCCCACTTGCGATCGCATCGGGTAGTGAAGCTGAGGTAATTGAGCAGTTAGTGCGATCGCGTATTATCGAAAATTGGGAATCTCAGGATGAACCGGAGCATTTGAGGACGATACGCGATCGTATTCTTAGGGATGAACAGCGTGCGGGGCGGCGACTGGGGCTGTATCAGCAAATTTTGACTGCTTCGGATCGGGGTAACCTAACCCCCCCAGCCCCCCTTCCCTACAAGGGAAGGGGGGAGCTAAACTCTCCTGTTCCAGGAAGGAGCGAGTCTGGCTCCCCTCTCCTTGTAGGAGAGGGGCTGGGGGAGAGGTCAACCGACCAATCTCAGGAACAAGCAGGAATTGCAGCTGATGACAGCTACGACCAAATGGAATTGCGGCTATCGGGGTTAGTTGTCGAGCAACAGGGTAAGCTAAGGGTCTACAACCGCATCTATCAAGAAGTTTTTAACCAGGCTTGGGTTGATAAGGTGTTGGCCCAGTTGCGCCCTTATGCCGAACTGATAACGGCTTGGTTGGCTTCTAATTGTGAGGATGAGTCGCGCCTGTTGCGCGGACAGGCATTGCAGGATGCTCAAGCTTGGGCGGCAGGTAAGAGTTTAGGCGATCAAGATTATCAATTCTTAGCTGCCAGCCAAGAATTAGAAAAACTAGAAATTCAAGTAGCTTTGGAGGCAGAAAAAGAAGCTAGTTACGTATTAGCTGAGGCTAATCAAACATTAATTGAAGCTCGATGCCAAGCAAAACAGACAATTCGCAGGGGGCTTGCCGCATTAATCACTATCTCCGTTATCGCACTAACAGTAGTAGTACTGACAGGCAACTGGGTGCGGCAAGCAGAGAACCGCGTAAAAATTGCTGAAATTAAGGAATTGAATGCAGAATCTCAAGCTCTCCTTATTTCACATAATCAGCTCGATGCATTATTAACAAGTGTCAAGGCAGCTCATCAATTACTTGATACCGAAGCATCACAGGATATCCAAAATCAGACTGTGGAAAGCCTCAAGCAGGCAGTCTATAGCGTGCTTGAGCAAAATCGCTTGGAAGGACACAGCTTAGAAGTCAGAAGCGTAACTTTCAGCCCCGATGGCAAGACCATTGCTTCGGCTAGTGCTGACAATACTGTCAAACTTTGGAGTAGAGATGGCAAGCTGCTCAAAACCCTACAAGGACATAGCGCAGAGGTCAATAGTGTGAGCTTCAGCCCCGATGGCAAAACCATTGCTTCGGCTAGTGCTGACAGCACTGTCAAACTTTGGAGTAGAGATGGCAAGCTGCTCAAAACCCTACAAGGACATAGCGCAGAGGTCAATAGTGTGAGCTTCAGCCCCGATGGCAAAACCATTGCTTCGGCTAGTGCTGACAGCACTGTCAAACTTTGGAGTAGAGATGGCAAGCTGCTCAAGACAATAAAAGGGCACGACGATTCGGTGAATAGCGTGAGTTTCAGCCCTAATGGAAAGACCATTGCTTCAGCGAGTTGGGACAAAACCATCAAACTCTGGCGCAGCGACGGTACCTTGCTCAAAACAATAAAAGGGCACGACGATTCGGTGAATAGCGTGAGTTTCAGCCCTGATGGAAAGACTATTGCTTCAACGAGTTTAGACAGAACCATCAAACTCTGGCGCAGTGACGGCACCTTGCTCAGAAAGATAGAGGGAAATAGTGCTGGAGTTTATGGTATTAGTTTTAGCCCGAATGGGAAGATGATTGCCTCCACTAGTGCTGACAGCACTGTCAAACTGTGGAGTAGCGATGGTACCTTACTCGAAATTCTACAAGGTCATATCGGCGCGGTTAGTAGCGCCAGTTTCAGTCCTGATGGCAAAACGATTGCCTCCGCTAGTGCCGACAAGAGTGTCAGGCTTTGGAGTAGCAACAGCATTTTGCTCAGAACACTCCAGGGGCATGATTCTAGGGTCTATAGCGCGAGTTTTAGCCCGGATGGCAAGACTATCGCCTCCGCTAGTGTTGACCGCACTGTCAAACTCTGGAGTATCAATGGCACCTTGCTTAAAACCTTAAGACATGGCGCACCGGTCAACAGCGTGAGTTTTAGCCCAGACGGGAAGACGATTGCCTCCGCTAGTGATGACAGCACTGTCAAACTCTGGAGTAGCAATGGCACTTTACTCAAAACTCTAAAAGGTCATATCGATGACGTTAGTAGCGTCAGTTTCAGTCCTGATGGCAAAATGATTGCCTCGGCAGGTTGGGATAACACTATCAAACTCTGGAGTAGCAATGGCACTTTACTCAAAACTTTAGAAGGTCATAGGGATGTTGTCTTTTGCGTAAGTTTTAGCCCCGACAGCAAAACCATAGCCTCGGCAAGTTGGGACAAAACTATCAAGCTTTGGAACACAGATGGCACTTTACGTAAAACCTTGCCAGCTTATAAAGGGGTGTTTAGTGTCAGTTTCAGTCATGATGGTCAGACCCTAGCCTCTGCAAGTGCTGACCATACTGTCCAACTCTGGAGTAGTGATGGTGTTTTACTCAGAACCCTAATTGGTCACAATGTTGAGGTCGTTAGTGTGAGTTTCAGCCCAGATGGCAAAACGATTGCCTCTGCTAGTAGTGACAAAACGATCAAACTCTGGAGTACCAATGGCAGCTTACTCCGAACTATAAACGGACATACTGCTGGCGTTTGGAGTGTGAACTTTAGCCCGGATGGCAAGACTTTGGCCTCCGCCAGTTTGGACAAAACTATTAAACTGTGGAACTCTAGCCAACTAGAACTGAAAACCTTAGATTTACAATCTTTATTAGTACGCGGATGCAATTGGCTTCATGATTATCTAAAGACTAACCTCAGTGCAAAAGTCAGAGAGAACCACAATATTTGCGATGGTATAGGAAAACCAAGATAGGTAGGTCAACATACCCTAGCCTTCTCTCAAGAAACGCTGCCATAGTAGAACTTGGGCGACAAACTAAAGCTGAAAGTGTGCTTTGTGGAATAGAGAATTAAACAGCAACAACTTCTAGCAGTATGCGCCTAGTGTACCCTATTAAAGTTATGTTTACTTCACAAATCTGCTTTTATATTTTGATTGTGAAATGTGGTATAAGAAAGTATAGAAATAATATGAATTCGCTAAAGTTTAAAGTTTTTGAGGGATAAAAGTGGTGGATATCAAAAAGAAACTCTTATCTGTGTTGATGGCGTTATCAATAGTATTGATGGGCGTCGGCGTACATGATATTGCCAAACCGCAACTATCTGCACTAGGAACTAGAGAAGGTGCTGTAGGTGATTTTCAGCAGAACATTAGTTTGAGTGGGAACATCAATCCATACTTGAACCAAAAAGCCAACAAGCAACTACAGGTGGTTAAACCCCCGCTCAGGGGATCGGTATTACTATCCCAAGCGAAGGAGGGATGCCGGAAAACAGGGACCTGCGGTAATGATTTGAGAGAGCCAGATTCAGATAAGGGTTCAACCGCGAAGGAGGGATGCCAGAAAACAGGGACCTGCGGTGATGATTTGAGAGAGCCGGATTCAGATAAGGGTTCAACAAAGCCGGATTCAGATAAGGGTTTAAGACAGGGTTAAAGAAAGTTTACTTTAACAACATGATCGCCTTTTGGAGAGAAGAGGCGATCTCAAGTTGTGGATTTCCAAAGCCAACTCAGGAGGTAATCGCATCGGGGAGAGGAGGCGCGATCGCTTGGGGAAAAGAATATGCTCTGCCCGTGGAGGAAGTAAACCACCTTCGCCCAGATGCTAAAATTAGCCAAAAAAACAAGGTATTTGAGCGACAGAGTTTGACGAACACGATTGGCAGGGAGGCGATCGCTTGACTATGACGACCACACTTGACCAACAAATTACTCTAGCAGAGTTCCTCAAACTGCCAGAAACAAAGCCTGCCAGTGAATTTATCAACGGTCGCATCTACCAGAAGCCCATGCCACAAGGCAAACACTCCCGGCTACAGCTCAAACTTTGCAATGCCGTTAACCAAGTAGCTGAACAGCAGCAGATTGCCCTAGCTTTCCCAGAACTGCGCTGCACCTTTGGGGGGCGGTCAATCGTGCCAGATGTAACAGTATTTAGCTGGGGACGGATTCCGTTTGACGCTGAAGGTGAAGTTGAGAATGTGTTCGCTCTTCATCCGGATTGGACGATTGAAATTCTCTCCCCAGATCAGAATGCAACCAAAGTAATCAGCAATATCTTACACTGCCTGAGACAGGGCGCTCAGTTAGGATGGTTCATTGACCCCGATGAGCGGTTGGTGATTGTATTCCTTCCAGGACAACAACCTATTGAAATGAGGAGTGATGACAGGCTACCCGTGCCAGAGTTTATAGAACTGGAACTGACAGTTGCACAAGTATTTGGCTGGTTAAAAGCAGGGAAGCTAGAAGGCTGACGCTTGAGCCGGTGAGGTAGATGACAGCGCGATCGCATCGGCGAGAGAAAGAGCGATCGCTCTCAATTACAAAATTTGCACTGACTGAGTATTAATTTCTGTTATAGCAACCGCCAAAGCAGTTAGGACGTTTTTAATCCCTGAAACCCAAGATTAGGCGCTTTTCTTCCCCTAGTCCCTAGTCCCTAACCCCTAGACCCTAGCTATAAATTAGCCAGTCTTAGATCATTTGTAAACAAGGTTGCATTTAGAGATTGTGCAGTTGCTGCAATTATTGCATCAGGCAGCCTTATTCTGTATTGCTTACGAAGTGCGATCGCTAATTATTTTATATTACCCTCAATTCCAACTCCTGTAATCTTAGTTAAGAAATCACGACTTTAATCTTAGCTTCCGATGCTAGAGAGGCGATATGGTAATGGGTTTGTTAAGCGACCACCCAAGAAGTACAAGACTACATTTGTATCTAACAACATTAAAGGTTGTGTCAACCCCACTCATCCCTAATTTGCTGCTGATACTCCAAAGGGTCTTGATTTAGTGTAATTACACCTGCATATTGGTTTAAACTAAACTCCTCATTTTGTTGTAATTGATAAGCCTCTAATATTTTCTCAATCTTCTGCCAGTCCTGATAATCAATCAAAACCGCAACAGGACGGCTTGTTTCATCAGTTACAATTTTTTTCTTAAGAGGTAGCATGACTGTATGCAACAGGAGGCGATGTTTAACTTTTCCATCGTAGCTCCAAACCCAAAAATTAATGAGGGCAACTCCATCCTTGTTGAGCATTTGCTTTATGGAGTAGGAGCGATCGCACTCAGGATTCATGGAGAGAACGAGAGCGATCGCACTACTAGAGCATCGAGCCAGTAATCAGAATTTTGGGTAGGGGCAATCCCCCCGTGGTTTCCCCAAAACAAAGTAGGGGCAATCCCCCCGTGCCTGCCCCTACTTTCAACTGACTTCTTGGTTTAATCTTGATCTAAACCCACCTACTGAGAGCTTAGT
>CBDTXL010000306.1:0-5771 GCA_965364435.1 uncultured bacterium | reverse complement strand
TTGCCCCACAAAACTATCGGTGTTGCCGTCATCTGGAACGAGCAGGGACAAATTTTGATTGACCGGCGACGCGCACAAGGGCTGCTGGGGGGTTTGTGGGAGTTTCCCGGTGGCAAAATTGAGGGGGGTGAAACGATTGAGGAATGTATCAAACGGGAAATCAAGGAAGAACTGGGAATTGAGATTGAGGTGGGCGATCGCCTAATTACTATAGATCATGCTTACAGCCACTTTCGCGTTACCCTAAACGTACATCACTGCCGCCACCTCACAGGTGTTCCTCAACCCATTGAATGTGATGAAGTCCGCTGGGTCACATTAGATGAACTTGACGAGTTTCCCTTTCCCAAAGCCAACATCCAGATTATCACCGCCCTGCGCCAAAAAAGTTAGGAGTTCTGAGTTTTGAGTTCTGAATTAAGAATTTCTTTTTACTCAAAATTCAAAATTCCCTATCGATAAACCGGCAGTGTGAAGTGAAAGCAGCCACCACCCCTGGGAGACGTGTCTACCCAAATGCGACCATAATGGGCGCGAACAATTCTTTGGCATAACGATAAGCCCAACCCATATCCCTCTTTACCTTCATCTCGCTGGAGTCGGAAGTGGTCTTCAAAAATGCGATCGCGATTCTCTTCTGGGATGCCAGGTCCATCATCACAAACAGTGACCTGAATTTTCTGCGTTGTCCGGTGGAGAAGTGAAAGTTGAATTTTGCCGTCCAAAGGCGCATATTTTATCGCATTATCGAGCAGATTGACAATTACCTGACGCACCAAATCTTCATCGGCATAGACATAGGGCAAGTCTTGAGGAATGTCAGTTTTCACATGCTGAGATTTGAGCTGAAACTGCTGCTTCATCTGAGCAAGGATATCTTCGCAAAGTCTCCCCAAGTTTAGTTTGTGGGGTCGGATGTTGAATTCGGAGCTGCTTCCCTTAGCGCCTTGCAGGAGATCCGTAATCATCCGATCCATACTGCGAAATTGGGTACGAGCTTGCTCGAACAACCGCGCTTTTAGCGCCGGTGTCAATGAGGTACGATTATTGAGCGATGGCTGTTGGTCTAATTCCAGGGTTTCCAGAGCCATTGAGGCAGCAGTCAAGGGACTACGCAAGTCGTGAGCCAACATTGCCATTACCTGGTCTTTGAATTCCAGCTGCTCAAGCAGTTCTTCTTTTTCTTGTTTGAGGCGAAAGATTTCGTCGGAAAGTCGAATCAGTTCGACGGAGGAAGCAAAGGAACTCATTCCAGATTGCGGCATTTGAGCCGAAGTCGATGAGCTTATGGGTGATTGTAAGGAGACGCTTGTGGAAAGCTCTGCCTCGTGTTCTTCTACAGAGTGTTGCCAGCGTGGCCACCAGTTCTTCAACTGCTCAATCAAATTATTACCCGCAAGGGTATGTTTGGGTTTCGGATGAATCTTAATCAGCGCTGGGGTTGCCACAAGCTTAAAATGTTCAGCCAGCTCAGGCTGTTCTCCAACATTCACAACCATGAGTTCAAAGGGATAGTTTGCCCTCAAGGTTTTGAGATATCTGCGGACTCGCTGGATATGTTTCCGGGAACTGAGACGTTCATCGACAAACAGCACTAGCTGTAGTGATGCTTCGGAATCAGCTGGCTTTTCAAGGGCTGCCTGCATGCAATTTAATGTTGGCACTGGGGACAAACAGGTATAGCTGTAAAAGAAGCAAGATTGACTGTCTGTTGTCGGAGGTCTTTGCTTCCTTACAATTTAATAACAATTTAATATCTATTTTAGGTTTTCAACAGTACCCACATCTTTTAGTGGTGAAGTTCTGTTGGGTCAAGTCCGCTTCGGGCTGTAACAGGAGCTACCAAAAGTGATGCAGGGTTAGCACTTCCTCGCACAACCCGAAGCTCTTTCACGCTTTCCCTGTCCCTTTCATCCTAAAATCTTAAGAGACTGTAAAATTGAACCCAGCTTGCGTCAGTTCTCCTTATCCATCGATTCACGACTCCTAACTCACCATGGCTACTGGCTACGTCGCTCTTGTCCTTCACGCCCATCTGCCTTTTGTCCGGCATCCCGAAAGTGATTACGTTCTCGAAGAAGAGTGGCTATTTGAAGCCATCACTGAAACCTACATCCCCTTGCTGCATGTATTTGAAGGCTTAAAGCGGGATGGCGTTGACTTCAAAATGACCATGAGCATGACACCGCCACTGGTGTCAATGCTGCGTGACCCACTGTTGCAAGAGCGCTACGACGCACACTTGTCCTTACTGGAAGAACTGACTGAGAAAGAAGTCGAGTATAACAAGCACAACGGTCATATTCGCTATCTGGCTGAACATTACGCGACGGAGTTCCATAAGATTCGCCAGACCTGGGAGCAGTATAACGGCGACCTGGTAACGGCGTTTAAGCAATTCTTAGACAGCAACAACCTGGAAATTATCACCTGCGGTGCCACCCACGGCTACTTCCCGCTGATGAAGATGTATCCCCAGGCAGTTTGGGCACAAATTCAGGTCGCTTGTGAACATTACGAGCAAAACTTTGGGCGTCCTCCCAAGGGAATTTGGTTGCCGGAATGTGCTTACTATGAAGGCGTCGAGCGGATGCTGGCGGATGCTGGATTGCGCTACTTCCTGACAGATGGGCATGGTATTTTGTATGCTCGTCCCCGACCGCGTTTTGGCACTTATGCCCCCATCTTTACGGAGAGCGGGGTTGCGGCGTTTGGTCGTGACCATGAGTCATCGCAGCAGGTTTGGTCTTCGGAAGTGGGGTATCCTGGGGCGGCGGAATATCGGGAGTTTTACAAGGATTTAGGCTGGGAGGCGGAATACGAGTACATTAAGCCGTATATCATGCCGAATGGACAGCGGAAGAACACGGGGATTAAGTATCACAAGATTACAGGTCGTGGTCTTGGGTTAGGGGATAAGGCACTCTATGACCCCTATTGGGCGAGAGAAAAGGCTGCGGAACACGCGGCTAACTTTATGTTCAATCGGGAGCAGCAGGCTAATCATCTAGCGGGGATTATGCAGCGCCCTCCGATTATCGTTTCTCCCTATGACGCTGAGCTTTTTGGTCACTGGTGGTACGAGGGTCCCTGGTTCATCGATTACCTGTTCCGCAAGTCCTGGTATGACCAGAACACGTATGATATGACGCATTTGGCAGATTATTTGCAGAATCATCCCACGCAGCAAGTCTGTAAGCCTTCTCAATCGAGTTGGGGTTATAAGGGGTTCCACGAATACTGGCTGAATGAAACGAATGCCTGGATTTATCCCCACCTACACAAAGCCACGGAACGGATGATTGAGCTAGGGCGTCGAGAGGCAGCGGATGAACTGGAGTGGAAAGCACTTAACCAGGCGGCGCGAGAACTATTGCTGGCGCAATCGTCTGACTGGGCGTTTATTATGCGGACAGGGACGATGGTTCCCTATGCTGTGAGAAGGACGCGATCGCACTTGATGCGGTTTAATAAGCTCTACGACGACATCAAAATTGGCAAAATCGATAGCGGTTGGCTAGAAAAAGTCGAGGAAATCGACAATATCTTCCCTCACATTAACTATCGAGTCTATCGACCTATGTAAAGGTCATGTGGCGAACACCAGAAGAACTTCTAGAGATTGGCTTGAGGCGATCGCGTGTCGTTATGATTAACGAAGCACACGATGGCCTCAAGCGTTGCATTCGCACCCGCCAAATTGGGCAGCGCTTACTACCCATCGCTCACAAGGCGGGTGTCCGTCATTTGGCGATCGAAGCTTTGTCTCTGTTCTTCGTTGATGAGGCAAATCGCACCCGGCAACTGCCTGAAGTAGGAGTAGGGCTGGGTTATCTTCATCAACCCGATCTGAGAGACTTGATTCAGGCAGCACTTGATTTAGGCTGGACGCTCATTCCCTACGAAATCAATTTTCAAACATACCCCTCAGATTACCCACTCTCCATGGAATACACCAACTTACGAGAGGAGGAGCAGGCAAAGAAGTTAGTTCGTGCGCTGCAAGATTTGCCCTCTGGCGCATCCCTCCTTGTCTGGTGCGGCAAGAGTCATCCTACCAAGACAGTTGTAGGAGATTGGATACCGATGGGCTATCAGTTCAAGCAGCTTAGTGGCATCGATCCCTTCGTAATCGATCAAACCAAAACAGTTAAGTTTCCCCAACGCCCAGTTGAGCAGCAGCAGAAGATAGAGCAATTCCTAAAGCAATTTGCTTCCGAGTTGGTAAAGAAGGGTGGTACAGCAGGCTTTCTCAGAGAGGAAACGCCTCCTTCTTTCTTCCAATCTCCTGAAGGCGCAGATGCTATCATTGTTTCGTTTTTAAACGATTTAGAATAGCTTTCTCAAGTTTCTACCAAGGGCTACCAACTACTGTAAAGGCAGCCCAATAGTAAGGGTGCGATAAATTTTCGTTCTCAAGTGCTGCCAGTTCTGGCGGCAGAGATATACTCCCTCTGACGCTATGCAACTGCCCAGCTTCCAAGCTCACCTGCCCTTTGAGCATCGCAATCTGGGCTTGTCGGAGAGCCTCGGCTTTAATAGGGGCAGTTTTCAGATCCCGATAAAACTCTATCATTAGCCCTAGAGTTCCTTCGTCGCTGACGTTCCACAGACTGGCTAAAACTGACTTTACGCCAGCCTGAACTGCTAACCCTGCAAAGCCTAACTCTGCCTCTTTATCACCTATAGCCGTTTGGCAAGCACTAAGCACTAAGAGGTCTACAGGTGGGTTGTTCCAGCGCAACTGCCTCATCTTATCCAGTGTCAGCTTAGTGTCCCAAAACTGAACGTAGGAGTTGCTAGGTGCTCCAGATTGGAAGTTTGCATGAGTCGCGAGGTGAATAATTTTAAAGGGCTGTGAGGCGCGTTGTGACTGAAGATTAACCAGGGTGAATTCTTGGTTGAGGAAGAATTTACCTTTCCATAAGTTTTGCGCGATCGCAGATATCTCCACGGGTACAGCGGGCAAGGGATCTTGGTCTTTAAATTCTGAGGCACCCATTGCCAGCACTTGCGCCTTCCTAATATCTGAGGGGAATGTATCTGTAAATTTAAAAGCAGGGAGCCTTCCAATGCTATACTTCTCTACCAGAAACTGTTGCCCATCATGTAAGGCTGCCAGTGGTGCCGTGCGTAGACCAACACCCGTGCAAAAGATTAGGGTGTCTATCTTCTGAGTTTCAAGGTTTGCCTCTATTGGTGCAACTATCCACTGATAGAGTTGTTGGGCTACTGGCAGGTAGCGAGTACTTCTCCTAAGAGCGGGGTTCGTGATCGATGTTCTCAACTCTTTCACCTGCTTCAGCAGCGTTTCCTGATTCGCTTCCTTGACGCGCTTGTGAATCGGTTGGCTCCCAGGAGTAATTAACACCAGTTCTAGTTGCTGGGGGCGTGGGATTACATAGAGCAGGGCAGGCTTTTTCCCCGTTTGAATCGCGATTTTGCCCAGAACATAGGTTACATAGTTAGTCGTCGTTGGCTGATCGGAGAAATTTTCCCCAAAGTAATCTTCATATTGCTTTTCCCAAGTGTCCTCGATTTTGGTTACCACGTCGCTTGAGTTCTCGTGGTCAACAGTGACTTCTAAAGAGGGGTCAACAGCTTCTGTTAGAGGGATATTCGGTTTAGCTTGGGAGATCGTGCCAGCGATGTCGTGAGTTGGGATAATCGCTTGTGCCCGCATCGGTTCTCTACTAATGGTTACCGCGAGGTATAGTGCTGCCAGGAACAAGCTAACGCTAATCACTACTGATTTCATGGCGGCCTCACTG
>CBDTXL010000305.1:0-5820 GCA_965364435.1 uncultured bacterium | reverse complement strand
AGTAATTCTTGCTTCTGGCCCTGTAAGACTTTAATTTGACCACCGTCGTCTGTATCAACAACAACGGTGTCTCCGTCTTTGATGCGACCGCTTAGAATTTCCTCGGCGAGGCAGTCTTCCAACAGACGGGTAATCGCTCGACGCAGAGGACGCGCTCCGTAACTAGGGTCATATCCTTCTTCCACCAGCCGGTCTTTAAACCGTTCAGTGACTTCCAGAGTAATTCCTTGCTCAGTTAAACGGCTGCATACTTCGCCTAAAAGGATGGAGGAAATTTGTTTAACTTCATCCTTGGTCAGTTGCCGGAAGACAATGATTTCATCGAGACGGTTGAGGAACTCTGGACGGAAGTAAGCTTTAAGTTCTTCATTCACCAGGGAGCGAATGCATCGGTATTGAGCGTCAGCTTGATTTTCAGAGAATTCAAAACCCAGACCACCGCCACCTTTTTCAATTACCTTAGAACCGACGTTGGAGGTCATAATCAACAACGTATTTCTAAAGTCCACAGTGCGACCCTTAGTATCAGTCAAACGACCGTCTTCTAGGATTTGCAGCAGCAGATTGAACACATCGGGGTGTGCTTTTTCGATTTCGTCAAACAACACCACTGTATAGGGACGACGGCGGACGGCTTCGGTTAGCTGTCCTCCTTCGTTGTAACCTATATAGCCGGGAGGGGAACCGATCAGCTTGGAGATCGTGTGACGCTCCATGTATTCGGACATATCCAACCGAATCATCGCTTCTTCAGACCCGAAGAAGTAAGCAGCTAGTGACTTGGCGAGTTCCGTCTTACCCACGCCAGTCGGACCAGAGAAGATAAAACTGGCAATAGGGCGATTGGGGTTACTAATGCCAACGCGGGCGCGACGAACTGCACGGGAAATTGCCTTGACGGCTTCTTCTTGACCGATGAGCCGCTGATGTAGGATATCTTCCATCTGGAGCAGCTTTTCGGACTCGGATTCGGTCAGTTTGCTCACCGGGATTCCCGTCCATGAGGCGACAATGTGGGCGATGTCCTCTTCATCTACCACGGGATTGCACTTAGTGTCAGTAGAGTTGGGGTTTTCGTCTTGGATGAGCGCCCAAATCTGGGTCTGAATTTCTAGTTCGCGAGTACGCATTTTTACTGCCGTGCTAAACTCTTGCAACACAACAGCATCTTCCTTATCCTTTTGAACTTGCCGTAGTTCTTTGTTCAGGCTCTTGGCAGCCGATGGCACTTTAGAGTTGAGTATCCGGACGCGGCTCCCTGCTTCGTCAATCAGGTCAATGGCTTTGTCGGGCAAGAAGCGGTCTGAAATATAGCGGTCTGATAGTTTAGCGGCAACTTCTAGGGCAAGGTCCGAGATTGTGAGCTTGTGGTGTTGCTCGTAGCGATCGCGCAAACCGTATAAGATCTCAATCGTTTCCTCAACGCTGGGTTCATTCACCATCACAGGTTGGAAACGACGCTCTAAGGCAGCATCCCGCTCAATGTACTTACGGTATTCATCCAGAGTAGTCGCACCAATACACTGGAGTTCGCCCCGCGCCAGAGCAGGTTTCAGGATATTAGCGGCATCGAGTCCACCTTCGACTGCTCCAGCTCCTACCAAAGTATGAACCTCGTCAATCACCAGGATCACATCCTTGCTAGCGCGGACTTCCTCAATGATTTTCTTGAGGCGCTCCTCGAACTCACCTCGGTACTTAGTGCCTGCAAGCAACGAGCCTGTATCTAGAGTGAGAACCTGCTTTCCTTGAAGGCTATCGGGAACATCGTTATTGACAATGCGCTGAGCTAGCCCCTCCGCCAGCGCTGTTTTACCGACTCCTGGCTCTCCTATCAATACAGGATTGTTCTTGGTGCGGCGACTCAGAATTTGAATCATTCGTTCAACTTCCTTTTGGCGACCCACGACGGGATCGAGCTTGCCCTGCGCGGCTAGTTGAGTCAAGTTTGTGCCACATTCGTCGAGAGTTGACGTTTTTTTGCGAGTGCGGCTACTATCAGTCAGGGCAGATGTCGTCTCGGAAAGCATCTGAATCACTTTCGTCCGGACTTCTGTTGAGTCAACTCCCAGGTTTAAGAGGACTCTTGCCGCCACACCCTCTCCATCCCGAATCAGGCCCAGAAGTAAGTGTTCGGTGCCAATGTAGTCCCGCCCTAGTGTGCGAGATTCTTCCAGAGACAGTTCAAGAACACGCTTGCTCCTTGGGGTGAAGGGAATCTCAACTGCGACAAAGCCAGAACCCCGACCGATAATTTTTTCAATTTCTTCTCTTGCCTCTTTGAGAGTGACGCCCAAGGAGTGCAAGACTTTTGCCGCGACACCACTGCCTTCTCCAATCAGACCCAAAAGGATCTGCTCTGTACCTAAAAAATTATGACCGAGGCGACGTGCTTCCTCTTGCGCCAGCTTAATCACCTTAATAGCTGTATCTGTAAAGCGTTCAAACATAAATTTGTCCTTATGGAGGGAGTAATTGCTGTCCTGTCTGGGAACGGGATTTTAAGCCAGCCAGTTCAACTCTTGCCTCTCGGTGAAACTGAACCACGCAGGAGGCTGATTCCCGATAAGGCACAGATGTGGATACTTTCAGCGTGATGTTGTTCTGCGTCGAGCTTAGTAACTGTTGCACCGTGCAGGCTTGCATTTTCTGCTTACAGTAGGCAATGATGCGGTCTCCGACCTTAATATCTAGCGCTTGAATGTTCATAAATACTCATCCTCATGGTCAAGGAATTGGCTCATATTATGTTCAGTTGCTTGCTTGGTTTATAGACCTTCGCTCTTTGAAGGATGGCTAATAGATTCATGGCATCATCGCTTCAACACAATTAGCGATGAGCCACTGATAGATATAGAGACAGGTCTTGTCAGCACGACTCAACCGAATTGCCGTTGTTTTTCCTGGAGGTGTCGTGGTTTGCTACCGCCCTTATTGCCCAAAGCCCGTCAGATACGAAGAGTAGATTTATAGCCCCTAGCTACTCAACTGTTGTAGTGCATCTAGAGTAGCACATAAATAAAGTCTATAATGGTATCAAAAAATAAGTTTTAGCGTCAAGGTAAGACAGCTATACTGAAATTATTATTCACCCAGATTTCAAAAAATTCTAGCGACTCCCTTCCCGTTAGAAGAATCTCTAGGGTTGGGGTAGGGAGTAGGGAGTGTCAAGACAACGTTTCGTACTCGATCATCGCTGGCATTAGTATTGAGTCAATGACGTGGATGACGCCGTTGTCGGCGAGGATATCTGGTGTAATCACTATTGCCTGATTCACCTTGTAGCCGTGGGAGGTATCAATAGCGACAACTGAACCCTCAACTGTCGGTGCTTCTTCTAGCTCAAGCAGGTTATCGCTCCTCACATCACCAAAGAGAACGTGGTAGGTCAAAATTTTCTTAAGCTTCGGGATGTCCTGCAACAAGCTGTCTAACGTTCCCTCTGGTAGTCTGGCAAACGCTTCATCGACTGGTGCAAAGACGGTGTAAGGACCAGGACTCTTCAGGATATCGACCAAACCGGCAGCTTCAACCGCTTTAACGAGGGTGTTGAACGAACCGGCATTGACAGCCGTCTCGATGATGTCAGCCATGAGATTTTTGATTTGTAAATGAATGAGTGTCCTGTTAAGGATCACAGCATGAAGGCTGAACAGACATCTTTCAAAGGTTGGAGTTACTGCTCAATGACTGGAAGTTATTCCCCGTTGCTGCAACTGCTGTAGGAAAAACTCTTCTAAAGAGGAGCGAGTGAGGTTCATGGCAATCAGTTGGGCATCCATGAGGCGGAGGCTGGCGAGAAATTCTTGGGGTTCGCCCTGCAATTGACCGTACCAGTAATCCTCGTCGAATGCCAGTTGCTTTACCCAGCGTTTGAGGATGTCTAAGTTACCGCCTTTGCCGATAACCTGGTAAGTCTGTGCGGTTCCAAGCAGTTCATCCAGGGAGCCGGTACAAATTAATTCTCCATCAGCAAGGATAGCAACGCGATCGCATATCTTCTCGACATCCGATAGGATATGGCTATTGAAGAAAATTGTCTTGCCTTGCGCTTTAAGAGACATAATAATCTCTCGAATCTGGTAACGTCCCATAGGGTCAAGACCAGACATCGGCTCATCCAGAAACACCATTTCTGGGTCGTTAATTAGGGCTTGCGCCATACCGACGCGCTGAAGCATCCCTTTGGAATACTGTCGCAGTTGCTTCTTACGGGCAGCTGACTGAGCCAACCCAACTAAATCGAGCAGCTGGGGAATACGCCGTTGCTGTACGTTAGCTGGGATTTCAAAAAGCCCAGCGGCAAACTGCAAAA
Source organism: uncultured bacterium (assembly GCA_965364435.1). Classification (GTDB taxonomy): domain Bacteria; phylum Cyanobacteriota; class Cyanobacteriia; order Cyanobacteriales; family Coleofasciculaceae; genus CBDTXL01. Next base: position 1,505 of record CBDTXL010000305.1, on the reverse strand, counting down.
ACTCCCAGCCGGTGAGATAGTCATAGAAATAGGCGTTTTCTGGCAAGTAACCGATTCGTTGCTTCACTCTTACATCGCCGATTGGACTCCCTAGCAACCATGCCCGCCCTGATGTCGGACGGACAATTCCCAACAGCGTCTTCAACAGCGTGGTTTTCCCCGCCCCATTGGGACCGAGCAAGCCAAACGTTTCTCCCTGATAGACTGTGAGGGTGCAGTTCTTCAGAGATTCAATTTTTTGATTCAGCCAGAAGCCAGTACGATAGACTTTTCTCAGTTGAGAAGTCTGTATCACTGGTATCCGCTCAAAGTTAGTCACTTCAGCTGGTAAATCGGCAGTAGAATCCATCCTGGTACAGGCGATCGCTCATCCTCTTGAGTCTAATGATTCCTTATTTTGCCGACTTTCGTATCAATCTGGAAGACTAGAGGTCGGTGTGAGCAGATTACTTTTGATTGGGGTGTTTACGCAACAACCGTGAACAGACTCCAAAACCACCCAGCGCTAAAAGAGCCACTGTAGAAGCCGGTTCCGGAACCGACTTAGGACTGGTGACATCCGTGGACACTAAGTCGAGCTTATTAATAGCAAAACCTGAGCCTGCTTCAGTCTCCCCGTTAATCGTTAACTTAGCAATGTTGGCACTGTCGCTGCGTACACCCATGAAGATTGCACTGTTGTCGCTCACTCCGCCAAATTCGCTGGTTCCTTGAAGAGTGAAGCTGCCCAGACTATTTCCGAGGCGATCAAATGCTTCAATTGTTGCGGGGAAGTTGAAGATGCTAGTCGTGCCACCCGCCGCTTGAATTTGTGTCCCTGCCCCAAGTATAGGCACATCGAAATCAATTGTTATTGGACCTGGGTTGTCCCTTCTTGTAAAAAGGAGGGCATCCTCTTGGGCGAAATTACCTCTCCATACCCCACCACCTTGATCAAGTCTTTGAAAAGTCCCAGAGGTTTGGCTCACTGTTAAACCCAGACCACCAGAAGATTTTACTGATAAAGGATTGGGAACATCGGTGAATTGTGAACCCATTACTCCCCAATCCACTGAATCATTGCTCTCTAATGCTGTGCGGCTCGTAATGAGTGTCAAAGCTTGGGCAGCATCCGGTAACACTGCTCCCACATTGATAAATGCCACTCCGATGGTAGCTGCTGATAACTTGGCTATGAAACTTGAGGTAGTCATAAAACTCCTTATCTGAACTACGAAAATGCTAAAATGACTTGCCAAACTTCTTTTGGTATATGATTTTTAATCTACATTATTATTTCTTGTAGAGAGGAAAAAATATTAAGACAACTATAGGGACTAGGAAGGAAACTGATGGAGCGCGGAAAACTTGTTGCGATTCTAACTGGGGCGATTTCGATAATTCTGGCTCTTGCCTACCTCCTCCTTGTCCAGCTCTTGGACTTCCGGGGCGAGATGATACCGGCTCCAGTCAGTCAGCTGCCACAATCAGTGGTAGTTGCTCAGATCTTGCCAAATGACTGGAAT
>CBDTXL010000304.1:0-5822 GCA_965364435.1 uncultured bacterium | reverse complement strand
GTAAGAACTGAATCCCCGCAAAAATTATGACTACCGTAACAGAAATGAAATGTGCCTGCGAACCTTGTCTGTGCGTCGTTTCCACCGATAAAGCTGTGGAAAAGGATGGCAAGTATTACTGCTCTGATGCCTGTGCCAACGCTCATCCCGATGGACAAGGGTGCGGTCATAAAGGTTGTGGCTGCTAGCGGCGGTTAAAGCACTTATCGACCCCGCCCTTACACGCACATGAGGACGGGGTTGCCTCTTGCCGCAGGGTAAACATTAGGCGGTTGCCCATTGCCTCCGGCTGGTTAAAAAACTGAAAACGTTAATCATTTTCATCCGTTACCATAAAGTTGGACAGCCTTACCTTGCATACAGAAAAGCCAGATGCCAGCCCAACTCCCAGCGGAGAAAGCTACAGTCAGTCCCGTTCAGGAAATCGAAAATCTCAATTGTCATCCGCCGCACCCGGTTGAGATTGATGATGTCCAGCGGCTCCAAAGTCAAATTCTCAGCACAGAAAAAGCCCAGCGGATGGCAGAATTCTTTAGCCTCTTGGGAGATACAAACCGCCTGCGGATTGTCTCGGTCTTAGCGATTAAAGAACTTTGTGTTTGCGACTTGGCGGCAGCACTTGACATGAGCGAATCAGCAGTTTCTCACCAGCTACGGGCTTTGCGATCAATGCGGTTGGTGCGCTATCACAAGCGTGGTCGCAAGGTTTTCTATCGCCTCCAGGATAATCACGTTCTCGATCTCTACCGATCTGTTGCAGAACACCTGGATGAGCCAGTTAGTGAGTTATAAGGTTTCAATTAGACTCACATATTGACTTCCCTACTCCCTATTTCCAAGCCAGCTTCAAACTCATTTTTTCTTACCGAAAACTTCAATTTCTTCCCACTTCAGGTTTAGTCCAGTTTGTTGGGATAGATTGCAGCGTTCCAGATAAAGACGGGCGGCTAAATCGCGGTCATTCACTTGCAAAACCCGCTCGAAGTATTGCCGTGCTGCGGTGAATTCCTCCTCGAAAAAAAGCCAAACGCCCTGCTCAAAGGCTGTTTTGGTTTGGGTTTTGAGTTCTCTGAGAAACTCAGGGTCGCCGTCGTAAATTTCAAATATAGCTACAGCAGTCTGTTTTCCTCTAACCTTCACTCGGTCAAGAAATCGGCAGGTGTACTTTTGGGGGTCATCGAGCTGAGATAGGGTTTGAACGCTAACAATAATGCCTGCTCCGTAGAGTTTGGTTAAATGTTCCAATCGAGACGCTAGATTCACCGCATCGGCAATCACTGTGCTGTCCATCCGCTCCTCCTCCCCAATGATTCCCAGCATTATGCTACCGCTATGGATGCCAATGCCGATCGCAATGGGCAGGTAGCCACTGGCTTGGCGGTATTCATTGTAAATTGCCACCTGATGTTGCATCTCAATAGCTGCGGTGACGGCATCATCGGTGGTTTCGGGAAACAGAGCCATTATCGCATCGCCAATATATTTATCAATAAAGCCGTTGTGCTGGCGGATGACTGGGCCAACCTGGCGCAAGTAGGAGTTGATAAAATCAAAATTTTCCTGGGGAGACATGCTCTCCGATATGCTGGTAAACGAGCGAATGTCGGCAAACAGAATTGTCATCGCTGCTTGCACCGAGTCCCCCAGTTGGGCATCAACGATACTGTCCTTGTGCAGAAAGTGCAAAAATTGGCGGGGTACGAACCGTGCCGAAGCTTGGGCGATTTGTGCCAGTTGTCTTCTACTTTCCTCCAGCCTAGTGAGAGCGCGAAAAGCTCTCAACGCGCTCACGATTGCAGTAAAGAGTTTGCGAGTGGTTAGTTCAGTTTTGGTTTTATAGTCATTAATATCGTAGTGAATAATCACCACATCTTCCGGGGCTTGTCCCGGCTGACCCGTGCGTAAAATAATCCGTACTAATAAATTACCTAGGATATCCCGGATATATTTCACTACCTCTAAGCCTGCGTCATCGGTTTCCATGACCACATCGAGCAAAATTAGAGCGGTATCCGGGTGTTTTTCGATTAACGCTTTGGCTTCTTCCCCAGAGTAAGCGCTAAGAAAAGTTATTGATTTACCTTCAAAAGCAAAATCATTCAGTACCAGTTTTGTGACATTGTGAATCTCGGCTTCATCGTCCACAACGAGAATTTTCCAACTATCTCCTGGAGACAGTAGTAAATCGCTGGTGTTGGGAAAAATTAATTGAGCATCGTCGGCGTTTGGAGAAATTAATCCATCGTCGTCTTCATCAGCAAAGATTAATTCATCTTCATCTTCATTAATGGGCGGGTTTTTAGTCTCTTCTGGCATTGTTATTTATTATTTGTTGTTTGTTATTTCTTATTGGCACATCTTGCACTTGCCCGCTCCCCGCAGGGAATTAATTCCCTGACTCATAGCTTAAGTCCTCTCAAAGAGGAATCAACACGGATTCAATATATGTTTCAGTCCACAAAGCGTGGAATTGAGCTATTAGCCCGGAAATTGATTTCTGGGCAGGTTGGCTGGCTTACTGAGAAGGTTGCAAGATGTGAGTTATTTGTCAGTAGTATGTAGGATGAGCATTGCTCACACTTGAAGTTTTCATCTTTTAGTTGTGGGCAATCGTTCATGATGCCTAACTAATGGCTAACTCGACTGGGCAACTTAATAATAAACTTCGTACCCACACCCACTTGACTCTCACACTCAATCGTAGCATTGAGTTTTTGGGTGACCAAGTTATAAACAATATGTAAGCCCAAACCGCTGCCCCCCTGACCCCGTTTCGTGGTAAAGAAGGGGTCAAAGATTTTGCTCAAGTTCTCCTTAGGAATGCCTTTGCCATCATCGGCATATTCAAAGATAATCTGCTCACCCTTTTGCTTGAAGTCAAAAACCAGATGTCCGGCGTCTTCAAGCGAGTAGGCATGGGTGAGGGAGTTCATGATTAGATTGGTGATAATCTGAGATAACGCCCCTGGGTAAGAATGCAGCACGATCGCTTCATCCCCTTTGATTTCCACCTGATGATGCGTGGTTCTCAGTGTAGGTTTGAGAGAAATTAATACCTCAGATAGATACTGTTTGAGGTTGAATGTGCGTTGTTCTTCACTGGACTGATCGACCGCTATTTGTTTGAAACTTTGGATTAAGTCAGCAGCACGGTTGAGGTTGCTCAAAACCATACTACTGCTCTGCATGGCGGTGTCCAGGAATTTTTCGAGTTGCGATCGCTTCATCTGTCCGCTTTTATACGTCTCGAAAAACTCTGTAATTTTGTCGGCTAACATAGAAGCGGCGGTGATGCCGATGCCAACGGGGGTATTGATTTCATGGGCAACGCCAGCTACCAAACCGCCTAATGACGCCATTTTCTCGGATTCTACCAGTTTCTTTTGGGTGACTTTAAGGTCGTCTAGGGCTTGGGAAAGTTCTGTAGTGCGCTGCTCGACTAATTGCTCTAAGTTCTCGTTGAAATGCTGTAAGTTGGTGTAGAGTTGGGCATTTTCAATGGAGATGGCGACTTGAGAGGATAAGAGTTTCAACAGTTCGACGCGGTCTTTTGTAAACGCATCGGTGATGAGATTGTTTTCTAGATAGAGGATACCGCTGAGTTTAGTGCGATCGAGCAGTGGGATGCACAGAATTGATTTGGGTTGTTTGGCGAGAATGTAAGCATCCTGGGTAAATTGTCCGGTATGCACGGCATCATTTAAGACGACATTTTCTTTGGTGCGGATGACATAGTGAACAATCGCGGCGCACAAGAGAGGCATTTGGGTGGATACCTCTACAGAGTCTATGCCAATCGATTGTAGTGTGGTCACCTGTTCCTCATTGACTGTCCCTGAAGCTTGAATCACCCAGTTACCGCGATCGTTTCCTGAGTTTGACTGGGACGGCAAAATCAGGTAGCCACATTGCGCCCCGGCATTTTCGATGAGAATTTTCATCAAGGACGCGAGTAGTTTATCCAGCACAATTTCGCCGGAAATCACTTGGGAGGCTTTCATGACGGTGGCTAAATCCAACGCTGACGCTGACTGACTGCCACTTACGGAATTAGTAGTTGTCGTGGAGGTGGAAGTAATAGTTTTAGTGGTAGATGATTTAGGCAGTAACTGCGGGTATTTTGCTTCTAAATCCTCAACCTTCCCTTTGGCTCCCCAACACGTGTAGGCATAGTGTGCTTCTTTCATATAGGTTTGGGCAATCTTCAGCCTGCCACGCTCTAGATAAAACTTGGCGGCTAACTCATAAGCTAATGCTTCTTCTTGGATATATTCGTTTTCAGAAGCACCAGATATGGCTCGTTCATAAAACTCTTCTGCTTCAACGACTTGACCCAAGACTCGCGCTTTCTCTGCCTCTACCAGATAAAATTTATGCAGGTAGTTCATTGGGGCATGATGCGCCCATTTTTGCATCTTTTCCTGGTTGGTGTTAACCCGATTGAGCAAAGCCTCTTTTTCAGAGTTTGAAGCATCAGCAAATACGCCTAAATGTGCCAGAGAATCATAGAAATGGAATATAGGTACAACTACCATAGCTGTCACCCCGTCTAAATACTGTTTTGCTTTAACAGTATTTGGTATGGCTTGATGCTCCTCACCAAATAGATAACATAAGATAAGCTTATTTAGATAAAGCAAGTGAATTCCTAATCTGTCATTTGCTTGGATAGCAAGCGGTAGCCATTGCTCCTCGTTGTAGGCATTACCTATTAAACGGCTGGGATTTTTAGACAGACCCAGCAAGTTAAGGACTGCTTGCCGAAACATTGCAACCCAATTAAAAGGGTTTTCCCGCCTAATTTGACTGATGGCGTTACCGTAAGTCGCCATCTTATGTTCTAGCCCCGTTAGCTCGTGACCGATAAAATATGAATGTTCGCAGATATAAAATGCAGAATAACTAGCAAATTCAAATTCTCCGGTTTCCACTCCGCTTTGATAGCCCTGACTCAGAATTGGTAGCGTTTCCCTGAAATGTTCTTTCCAGTGCATTACGTGAGCACCCAATACCTCGAATGCCCTAGCATTGCCTCTCTTGGCATTTAACCGTTTAGTCAAACTTAAACCCAATTTGCCAAATTTATAACCTAACTCAATGTCTTGAACAACTCCACACAGAATTAATCCGTAACAGGCATAACTAAATGCTGACCAAGTGGCATGACCATATTTGATAGATAAATTAACCATTGATAAGACAATCAGTAACATCAATTCAGGAGCAGCTATATAAGCGGCAGCACTTATACTCGATAGGATATAGATAGCTGCCTGTGGTTCGGGTTGGGTCATGTCTGGCAGGTTAATTAACTCTTCGATTTCTTTCCCAACATAGAGTGAAGCGGTTTCCTCGAATCCTCTTTGAATATCCAATTGGCTTGGATATTCTGGTAATATCACCCCCAACAGCTTCAGTACTTGCCGCCCAATCTTAATCGCTTCTTTGAAGTTACCCTGTGCTCCAGCTGCTTGAATTTTGACATCATAGACTTTAACTTTTTCCAGCACTGTTTTGGCATGGTTTAACACTACAAGAGCCAATTGCTCCATCGCGATAAAGTCCCCGTTGAGGTACGCCGCTTCTACTACTTCTTCATGTATAGCTAAGGTTAAGTAATACGAATTCTGCCAACTATTTGCATTCAGGAGTTTTAGCCCCACATTCAAATACTCGACTGCCGCCCCATAAGCTGTTGCTGCTTTGGCTTTCTGACCTGCTATCAAATTCAATTTGGCAATTTCCAAACGTTCTTGTTGATGGGTTAGTAGGGGCAGTGCCTCCTCACCTTCGCTGCGGGTGCCTGCCCCTATCCCAAGATT
>CBDTXL010000303.1:0-5824 GCA_965364435.1 uncultured bacterium | reverse complement strand
ACTATTCTTAACAAACCTTCATAGGGTTGAACAACTTTTTGATAAGCTTCTGTAACCTGGGGAGAAATGAAATCATTTAAAGTCAATTGAAGCAATCGAGGAATTGAAAGGCTACCAACGAAGGCTAGTATCACTACCAATCCCAGCAGACCTAGTCCCAATACTGTTTTAATACTCCAAACGTCCGGAAGAGAATCAAGCATGAAATGAGGAAACTCCAAATTAAGCTCGTCTAAGCAAGTCAAAAGTTAAAAGTCAAGGGCGCTACTTAAGCTGGGAGGTCTCCTCCCAGCCGAACCTAACGCTTGGGCTACGAAGAAAGCGCCCAAAAGTCAAAAAGGGAGAATCTATAGCAGCAAGACTGTCGTCTGCTAACTGCATATAAATTAAATGTGGAATAGCTTATTGCGGCGCTTCGAGAACACTGACATCAATTAACGGTGTGACGTTAAACCCCTGCTGGAGTAATTGCGTTTGAATGGTACCTGTGAGGCGGGAGCGAATCTCCTCAGAGGATTGGGTGACACCCGCTTGACGCTGAACATAAACGGTACCTAGCAGTGTGTTCTGCCCTTTGATGTTAACAGGAGGGAAATGAACATTCGCTTCCACCAGATTGGCCAAACCGCTATCATTCACCACCTTTTGAATCTGAGCAGTGGCACGCTGCTCACGGCTGCTGCGCTGAAGTTCAGGGGAGGTAGAAAACTGCCAAGTCAGCAAGCTCAAAAGCAGCAGCACCGTAGCGGCAAGGACAACCGGAAACATCCAGCGCTTGCCACGCTTATAGCGGGTTCCCTGAGCAGTCAGCCCATAGGTGCGGAACATGAGGGAGGCTGATAAATTAATCCCGACCAGTTGCAGCAAGAGTACAAAGACACCGTTTACAGCCATATCCCATCGCCCCATCGCGCTTGCCATGCCGACCACTCCAGCCGGGGGAGCAAGTGAAGCTGCAACCAGCATCCCAACGGCTGCCCCTGACACGAGGCTACTTCGTTCGGATTGAACAAGATTGAGAGCGCCCGCTGCACCCGCAATTAGTGGAAGCAGTACCGCCACTGCTGACACTGTACTGGTTGCGTTCATTGAGGATGTCACAACTTCCTGTTGCAGAATCAGGCTGAGCGCTCCAGCTACGGTGATTGTCACTGCCAGGGCTGAAAAGTAGCGAATTAGGCTCCGCTTGAGCAGTTGTCCATCGCCGCGTGCTGTAGCGATCGCAGCATTCATCGCTGGACCCGCAAACGGTGCAATCAGCATTGCCGCGACGAGAAGATAGCTACTATTGGTGAACAAGCCAATCCACACTACCACACCCCCTGCCGCTGCATACCCCAGAAAGCCTTTCCACGAGCCAACGCTTTGCAAACCTGAGAGAAATACCTCGATCGGGCTGCGCTCCTCCACATCTTTCACCTGCTGGGGTGCCGAAGCTGCGGGAGGCTGCAAGGCTATTACTCCACGCGGGAGCAGCGTGATGTGCAAGTTGGGTAGTGGTTCTAACTTTTCTAGCAGTTCCTCAACCTTGCCATTCGAGACGTGAACGATTACCACGTCTAATGGTTCATCCTTCCCAGTCGCTTCAAACTGAGCAAGATTCGCTCCGTTACAAGCTTTGGCGATGTCAAGAACCTTTTGACCGCATCCCCGTGGAACCTGTACAAGTAGTTGACGCATTGCTCTCCCTCTCTTCTATAATTGCTGTCCGGAAAGCCGGATTGAGGTTCCACCCTCCACTGCCTCGCTTCATGGACAAATTCTTTGCTATTTTTTTAACGAAAAGTTTATATTTTTTCTTTCTCTCCTACTGATCTACCCACTCAAGTAGACCAAGAGAAGTAACGCCTCCTACAAAGTGAGCGCCAATCATATTGATATTGGCTAACACGACAAAAATATCCAGTGAACGAATGACATTATCACGGTTATATACAGCTATTCCTTGAGGTTCGGCTAGAGCTTTTGCCAGTACCACTACAACGCTGATTTCAGAGGCTAAGAAAGCTAATAACATCCCTACTAAACTAACAATCAGCCCGATTTGCAAAACTTTAATTATGTCTTCCTTCCTAGGATGCAGTTCGCGATTCGGTAACTGTAATCGTTTGGCTAAACGCCTGTAGCGGAAAGCCCAATACACTCTGAAGCACAGCAACAAAATTCCAAGAATAGCTAAAAAGATACCCAAGCCAATGCCTGCATTATTTGTTTTAACGCTGAGGTTACGGCTAAAGATAGCTAACAATAAAGCAATGGCAGAAATAGCACCTAGCACCAACTGTATCCAGAAACTAAATCGGCTAACTGTGCGAAAAGTACCAGCAAATCGTTGTTTAGTTGGTGGTGGCAAGTAGGAGCCTAATTGATTTGACACGATTTTCATCCCCCTTTAGCATGATTAACACGCTAAGATCGAGCGTAGATTACTTAAAAAACGCTTCATTTCTGCAAAACGTCGCTAACTCATTAGTCGCTTACTGTTCAAGTTCTTTTAGCGAAACTAGTTAATTCACAGACGAGTTAACGGCTTCGCTTGTATTTAGAAATTGTGCAGTTGAGCTTTATGTTTATATATTAGATAGTGTTGAATACAAAACAAGATATAAATCAAAGTTCAGGAAGATTTTGTTCATAGAGTTATAGCGTTGTTAAGCCGGAAGGCTTAGGATGTTTGTAAAGTTTATGAACGATAAGTATAGATATTAGCTAAACACTTGCTCTCTACTGAGATTATAAGGATAATTTTGTTGGTAGATAATTGGAGAATAGAAAAATGGTTCTTTACAAGCTCGAAGACTTTGACCCAAATTACCGAGATAGTTTTGGTGATGAAATCAAGGGTTATGATGTTTACGCAGACAGAACTGATGAAAAGATTGGTAGCGTCAAAAATATCCTAGTTGATGAGTCAGGTCATTTCCGCTATCTCGTCGTTGACACAGGCTTCTGGATTTTTGGTAAGCAAGTACTGCTACCAGTAGGGCGTTCCAGTATTGACCATAATGCACGGCGCATCTATGCCCTAGGGTTTACCAAAGAGCAAGCGGAAAATTTACCTGAGTTTAACGACAGCTTGAAGGTTGATTACGATTATGAAGAGCGGGTTCGGGGAGTTTATCGTACTCCGGTTACAGAGACACCTTTGGATAAATCGGCATCTGTAGGGGCATCTGTACCTGTAGAGGCATCAGCACCTTTAGATCCTACGCCTGCCTATGCGGCTCCTGGTGCTAGCTCTAATCAGCCTCGCCATGCTGATTACAATCGTGATACCTACACCTACCAGCAAGATTCTTCTCTCTACGAGATGAATCAGCAGGATCATCAAACTCTCAAACTGTACCAAGAACGGCTGATTGCCAATAAAAACCGCGTTAAGACAGGAGAGGTAACAGTTGGCAAACACGTTGAAACAGAGACGGCACGGGTTTCGGTACCTGTTGAAAAGGAGCGAGTTATCGTTGAGCGCACTACTCCAGAAGATGCTGGAACTGTAGTTTCTCCTGATGCCAATGCCTTCCATGAAGGGGAAGTTGCACGTATGGAAGTCTACGAAGAGACTGCTGACATTCAAAAGAAAGCTTTTGTGCGTGAGGAAGTCAATGTCAGGAAAGAAGTAGAGCGAGATACGGTTAACGCTTCTCAACAGCTTCGTCGAGAAGAGCTAGATGTGGATACCAAAGGTCAATCCGTTGTGGATAAAGAGGTCTGATACCCATTGAGTTTAGGCTTGCAAGATTTGAATTTTTGAAACTACCTACTGGCAAAGCTGGGACGCGATCGCTTGCGCGAGTAAAGCGTTTGCGTTTGTGACAGCGGGCGCAGCTCTACTCGAGCAAGCGAGACGAAGTAAGTCTAGCATAGTGCGTAAGCAGCAAAGCGCAGATCGCGTCCCGCGTAAGCAAGTTAGCAGGAAGGATTCGCTCTCTAGCTAGAGACATATTTGGTTAGCATCCCTATAGCCTGAGACGCAGCAGACACCTGCGACCTTTGACTATACCCTTCCTGGAACCGGGAAGACCCCATGAGGATTACCAATATGATCCAGCTAAGCTCAAGTGAAATAAACATAGCCCTGTTGTCCCTGGGTGGGCTAGTTCTAGGGCTGGGGTTGCTCTCTGGCTTTCTCAAAAAACGTCTTTTTCTCTCAGATCCGATTGTTGCCCTGCTGCTTGGAGTGCTACTTGGTCCATCTGTTCTTAGGTTGATTGACCTAGCTCACTGGGGTAAACCGGAGACCATTTTGGAGCAAGGGGCACGTTTAGCGATTGCTATCCAACTCATGGGGGTGGCACTGCAACTCCCAAAAGCTTACCCCCTGAAACAGTGGCGGTCTTTAGCTGTCCTGCTAGGTCCAGTAATGCTACTCATGTGGCTGTGCAGTGGTCTGCTGGTATACCTGATTCTAGGTCTACCGTTCTGGGAAGCCATGCTGCTCGGAGCAGTGATTACTCCGACCGACCCTGTTGTCTCTACCTCTATCGTTACAGGTAAGCTTGCAGAGCAGAACCTACCTGGACGCATCCGAAATCTCATCTCTGCCGAGTCTGCCGCAAATGATGGCTTAGCCTACCCCTTCGTACTCCTGCCGATTCTCATCCTGACCAAACCCCCAGGAGAGGCTTTACTTCATTGGCTAACTAAAACCCTATTGTGGGAAGTAGCCGCAGCTGTGCTGTTAGGAGCAATTATCGGCTATGTAGCAGGTCGGCTCTTGCTTTGGGCTGAAGCCAAACAAACGATAGAAAAGCAGTCATTTCTAGCCTATACCGTCGCTCTCTCGTTGGCTGTACTGGGAGGTGTCAAACTGCTTGGCAGCGATGGCATTCTAGCGGTTTTCGCAACGGGAACCGTTTTTAGCATGGTTGTAGGCGGTAGCGATCGAGCCGCGGAAGAGCGGGTACAAGAGGCAGTAGACCGTTTCTTTACCCTGTATATTTTCGTGCTGCTGGGCTTGGCGCTCCCGTGGGACAAATGGCTGGGGTTAGGATGGGGCGGTCTGCTTTTGGTAGTAGCCGTGTTGCTGCTGCGACGACTCCCGGCGTTACTGTTGCTGCGTCGTTTCCTGCCTCAGCTGTGCGGAATACAGGATGCCCTATTCGTGGGATGGTTCGGCCCTATCGGTGTTGCAGCGCTCTTCTATGCCTTCCTCTCGCTACGCAAGACAGGTCTAGAGTCAGCTTGGGTTGTGGGTAGCTTGATAATTTGCGCTTCGATATTTGTCCACGGTCTAACGGCTGTTCCCTTTGCTCAACTCTACAGAAAACGCTAGCTCGCGCAGCGGAGTTAATCTTTAAAAATCTTATGAGCCATCTGAGTACATCTGAAAAAAGGGAACTCCAAAAAGAACGAGGCGAGGTTCTGCAACAGCTAGAAGACTGGCTAGAAACACCCATGCTATTGCTCAGCTTTGGGTGGTTGGCGTTGCTGGTCGTCGAACTGATCTGGGGCTTAAGTTCCCTACTTGAAGTCATCAGCAACGCGATTTGGATCGTCTTTGTGCTGGACTTCGCCGTGCGATTCATTCTAGCTCCTCACAAACTCGCCTATCTCAAGCAAAACTGGCTAACAGCCCTCTCCCTGCTGTTGCCAGCATTGCGCGTCTTCCGGATTACGCGCGTTCTCCGTCTACTTAGAGCTACCCGTGGGCTGCGACTGGTGCGGGTTATCAGTTCTCTCAATCGCGGTATGCGATCGCTCAGAGCTAGTATGGCTCGTCGTGGCTTCGGCTACCTCATGGCGCTAACGCTGGTGGTAACGCTGGTAGGAGCGGCAGGGATGTATGCATTTGAAAGCACCACCCCTGATGGGCGCGGACTGA
>CBDTXL010000302.1:0-5834 GCA_965364435.1 uncultured bacterium | reverse complement strand
CGCACCGCTTGTTTGGCTTTGTCATAAAGTCCCTCTGGCCCCATCCCGTGGGCTTCCAGTCCTACCGCATCAATCACCGCATCAGGGCCGCGCCCTCCCGTCATTTCTTTGAGGGCTTCACCCACATCTAGTTCCTCCAAGTTAAGGACTTCTGCCCCGCTGTCTTTGGCCATCTGGAGGCGTTCGGGAACGAGATCGATCGCAATCACTCGCTCAGCACCTAGCATAAAGGCACTGCGAATCGCAAATTGTCCAACCGGACCACAACCCCAGACAGCGACAACCTCACCGGGCTGAATATTGCAGTTTTCCGCTGCCATATATCCGGTGGGGAAGATATCTGTCAGAAACAGGACTTGTTCGTCTGCCAGTCCATCCGGAATCTTGAATAAACCGACATCAGCAAAGGGAACACGGGCATATTCCGCTTGACCTCCAGCGTAGCCACCCAACATATGGGAGTAGCCGAAAATACCGGATGGCGAATAACCCATGAGTTTTTCCGCTATCCAAGCATTCGGGTTAGAGTTATCGCACAACGACGTTAGCTTTTGTTTGCAGAAGAAGCAGCCACCGCAAGCAATAGGAAAGGGCACAACCACGCGATCGCCGATCCTGATATTCTTGACTTCACTGTCTAGCTCAACAACCTCTCCCATGAATTCATGACCCAGGATGTCGCCCGACTCCATCGTGGGGATGTAGCCGTTATAAAGGTGTAAATCCGAACCGCAAATCGCCGTTGAGGTGATTTTAATAATGGCATCACGAGGGTTAATAATTTTTGGGTCGGGTACGGTTTCGACCCTTATATCCTTGGTGCCTTCCCAGCAAACTGCCTTCATTTTTTTCCTTGTTGTTAATTATTTGAACTTTGGCTAAACAAATTTTTTCCCTCTAAACAGTTCAATTTATAGTTAAAAATGAAACTCTTCTACTCTTTCAATAGTCTTAATTCTCAAGATTACTTCTAGTCCAAAAGGCGTACTATTAAAGCCAGTGTTGGTATAACTAAACACTGACTAGTTTTTCATAATGATAAAAGAGCAACTCGTAAATGCCCTTGAGAAGATCTGAATAGTGTATTCAATATTTGAATACATTATTCAGATCTTTATCTCCTGCCAGTCCCATTAAGTGAAATTTGTCCTAAATTGTTGCATTAGTTTTGAAGGAACAAACTCTCTTCTACTCTTATCGATTTCCTAGAGATAAGGCGTAACAAGTAGTTAATTAATTTTTCTTCGTATTCATCAAGAGAATAGTTTGAAAGTGTTGTTGTTAAGCTGTAGTAGTCTCTAAGGGTTATTCGACCTTCATGAATTGAAGAAGCAAATAGCTCACCTATTGCAGATGGTAAGAGACAGGTTAAGTAAAAATCAGCCTTATGCATAGTAGAATTACCCACTTCAAATGTATCTACCTCAAGATTGCTCAAATAGCTCTTGCAGAGACTACACCAGCAGTTATAGACTTTTCTATCCTTTAAGAGATATCTTTGTGTTAAGACGATTTGTATTGTTGGACACAAGTTACCCTAAGGCAGTCTCTATCTATGATTTGACTTTGGGCGCAAAGGGAAACGGTTCGCATCAAATTAAGGCGAACACCCCCTGATTGTTGCAGGCAAAACAGAGGAGAGGGTAGTAATCGAATGTGGGCTGAATAGGTAGCTTCCTGCATTAGGTTTGAGCCTACCTGAAAGAGCATCTTTAAAAAAATGGCGTTATCATCTGCCCTACGGAGGATGAGACAATAACGCCACCTAATATCTACTTTTGGCTAGGCTCTTCTAATGGCCAGGGAATCGGCGCTGTTGTCTGCTGTCGTTCCAGATATTTATTCAAAGCGTAAGCCATATCCCCACGAGTCATTGGTTGTAGGGGGTTAATCTGGTTTGTCGTTTGCTCGACATTAACAAATCCCTCATACAGTGCTGTGGCGACTGACTTTCTCGCCCAAGCTGGTATTTTGTCTGAATCAGGATAGCGGGAAAGGAGTTCTGCAACACTATCCTCAGGAAACTGAAACACCCCATAAGCCTGAGCCAAGATTGAAAAAGCCTCGGCACGAGTCACCCGTTGATTGGGGAAAAACCGTCCCTCTCGATAGCCAGTCATAACATTATTTTTCAGAACCAGCTGGATATCATTGTAAGCCCAGTGGGAGGGGGGGACATCTTGAACTGAAATATTGGCTTGTTGCGGGGGTGTTCGTTTATCTAGCTTAAAAGTCTTGACCAATATTGATGCCAGTTCCGCACGACTGAGAATTCCTTCTGAACGGAAATTGCCATCCGGGTAGGCACTCATCAATCCAGCAGCTACCACCTGTTCAACTGGGTCAAGCGGTGCTGATTCTTGAGCAAAAACGGGAATACCCTGAAGTAAAAAGACGAGAGGTAGAATGCTAACAATCCGACGCATGATTCTTGATAAGCGCTGCTTGTTGCTACGCCACGAGTTGATAACAGCAATTGACGTTGCCACAGACAAAAAGGTTCACAGAAATTCGGGCAAGGAAGCCCACTCCTTCTAGCAGTCTGTCGGGGACTAGGGACTAGGGACTAGGGACTAGGGACTAGGGACTAGGGACTAAGGACTAGGGGAAGAAGGTCACTCCCATATCAGAAATTGCAACCAACAACGCCTTGACAAGGGGTTGCGAGTAGAATGAGGCAAGAGCTACTTGCGCCGACAGCTCCTCGCTTAAAAATGAGTTCCCCCCAAACCCCAGAACCGCCAAAAACGCTGCTAGGTCAGCTGACTCAGGCGGTACAGACAATTCACGCGAAAGTTAACTTTCAGGCACTAGCACTCAAGCCCAATGCCAGAGTACCAGAACTTTGGGTGCAAGATGCTGGTGCAGATAAAGCCGAGGTCTATCCCCTACTTGGAGAGCGATATTTGCTGGGACGCAGTTCCAAATCCTGCGACATTGTCGTGCGTAACCCAGTGGTGAGTCAGATTCATCTGTCCTTAGAACGCTATGGACGGCGTCAACGCTCCTTTCTCATCAAAGACGAAAACTCGACCAATGGGATTTACCGGGGGAAACGGCGGCTTCCTTCCCTTCTTCTGCGCCACGGTGATGTCCTCACCATCGGACCACCAGAATTGGCAGCATCAGTGCGGCTTCAATACGTCGATCCACCTCCGTGGTATGTTCTGGGGATTCGCTACGGTCTTTACGGTATCGGGGGGCTGACTGCCTTGTTGGTATTGGTGATCGGCATTGAGTGGCTAAAAGTGCCGGTGCGACCTTTACCATTAGGCGTCCAAGGACCAGTGGTTGTCTATTCGAGTGAGGATACGCCCCTACGCCAACCTCGTACAACAGCCCACAGAGAACTGAATCGATTATCGGAGTTTTCCCCCTACCTGCCCAAAGCGGTGATTGCTTCAGAAGACAGCCGCTATTACTGGCACTTTGGGGTAGACCCCTATGGCATTGCGCGGGCGCTGTTGACCAATTACCAGCGTGGAGGAATTCGTCAAGGGGCGAGTACGATAACGCAACAGGTGGCTCGAAGTCTATTTACTGATTATGTAGGCAGGGAAGATAGTGCCGGGAGGAAACTCCGGGAGGCAATAGTCGCCCTGAAGCTAGAGACTTTCTTCAGTAAGGATGAGATCTTAAAGACCTATTTAAACCGGGTCTACTTGGGGATTGAGGCATACGGGTTTGAAGATGCCGCCCAGTTTTATTTCGAGAAATCAGCGAAGGATTTGAGCATCTCGGAAGCCGCGACGCTGGTAGCAATTTTGCCAGCGCCCAATCGATATAACCCAGTTCAGGATTATAATACGGCACTGCAACTGCGCGATCGCGTCATCACTCGTATGCGTGCGTTGGGGATGATTAGCCAACAGGAAGCCAACCAAGCAAGGCGATCGCGCATTGAAGTTAGCCCCAAAGCCCGTGAATTCCTCGCCAGCACTAAGGCACCCTACTTCTACAGCTACGTTTTTGATGAACTGCGTACCCTACTTGGCGACGAGTTAGCTCAAGAAGGTAACTTTATTGTCGAAACAGCTCTGGATCTTCAGGCTCAGGCAAAGGCAGATGCGGCTTTACGGAACTCTGTGTACACGGATGGTTCCCGATTAGGATACTCTCAAGGAGCCCTTGTTACCCTCAACACCAGTACAGGGGAAATCGTCGCTCTCACTGGTGGCGTAGACTATCAACAGAGCCAGTTTAATCGCGTCACTCAAGGGTTGCGACAGCCCGGTTCTACCTTCAAAATCTTTGCCTACACCGCCGCGCTTGACAAAGGCATCTCACCAGGAAAAGCCTATTCCTGCGCTCCCCTTGTCTGGCGAAGTCAAAGCTTTCGAGGCTGTGAACGCTCTGGCGGAGGTAGCGTGGATATGTACACCGGCATTGCTCAGTCGGAAAACGCGATCGCTCTACGAGTTGCTCAGGATGTCGGTCTAGATAGTGTGGTGGAAATGGCTAAAAACCTAGGCATCACGTCTAAACTCAATCCTGTACCCGGCTTAGTACTGGGTCAAAGCGAAGTCACCGTTTTGGAGATGACTGGTGCCTTTGGTACCCTGGCAAATGGCGGCGTCTTCAACCGTGCCCATGCGATTAAGCGAATTCTTGACAGTAGTGATTGCAAGGATTTTAAAAACCGCCAAACCTGCCGCGTGATTTACTCCGACAAACAGGATTCTGGGATGAATAGGCAGGCGCTGCAACCCGCAGTGGCAGACACCATGACCACCATGCTTCAAGGCGTTGTGCGAGGTGGGACAGGTCGTGCGGCTTCTCTGGGGCTGGGAGAAGCTGGGAAAACGGGCACCACCAATGATAACGTTGACCTTTGGTTCGTTGGCTACATTCCCAGTCGCCAATTAGTCACCGGCATCTGGCTGGGCAATGATAAACCTACTCCGACTAGTGGGAGTAGTGGGCAAGCTGCCCAGTTGTGGAGTAACTATATGCGTCAGATTATTCAATAGACCTCTTGCTCTCTCGTCGATAAATCCGATCAAATCCATCTGTGTTAATCTGTGTCCATCTGTGGTTGAAAATCCCAAAGAAGCATTTTTGCAAGAGGTCTGATGAAGGGTTGAAACTTTCAGCTGGCTAAGCTTCAATCCTCTACTGACTCTCAGCCGCGATCGCTAACCTTACTCGCTTAACCTGATTCAAGCGATCCATCACACTAACCACCCGACCGTAAGCAACTCGTTCATCAGCATTAATGACCACAAGCGATTCAGAAGAAGACCCAACAAGAGAGCGTACCGCATCTTCAAGCTCAGAAAGCTCAATCGGCTCACGGTTGAGTGCAATCCCTCCCTTAGCGTTAATCGTCACATTAATTTGAGCTTGGCGTAGAGTTTGTCTTGTTGCTGCTTTTGGTAAATTGACTGGCAGCCCTTCCGAACGGGTTAAATAGAGGGTTGAGATGATGAAAAAAACAAGGATCGAGAAGATCACATCAATCATCGGCACGATGTTGATCTGGAAGGGAGTCTCTGATTCATCCGGAAGACGCATAAGTTAGGCACCATGAGCTGTCGCTCACAACGGAAAGAAAGCAACTTAGTATCACCACTTCAAAAACGCCGCCTCTACCCCTTGCTCTCGCCGAATCTTCCCATCGTTCTCAAACCAGTCAACTACATGCTGATGCGTCAACTCCTCAACCGTGACGCCTGTGTCTTTGGCAATCTGCTTCAATAACCGAAGAGATGAAATTGTCAATCGAGTTAAAAACTTCTCCGAGGAAGACAGCAAAGCTTTATCGACATCTGCTGACTCTTCCGGGGTTAAAAATTGCGGTGACGGTTGCTGTGATTCGACCATGAATATTTATA
>CBDTXL010000301.1:0-5839 GCA_965364435.1 uncultured bacterium | reverse complement strand
CTGTGTTCCACTCAATTGAAAACCGCAAATCTATCTGATTCAAGGCGATTTTGTTTTGGAAGCTTCTGGGCTACGAATCATCAGATGCCCACCCACGTCACTTGCTTGGATGGCTAACACCGATGGACGGTCATTTGGTTTGGCATTTGGGGACAGGGCTGGAAACAGATAAATCCAACCACCACGTTCCATAAGTATCCGCCAAACTCTGGGCTTTTTTGGATCGGTGGTATCATTGTCTTCTCTTCCCCGCAGGTCATCGAATAGACCTCTATCCCCTATGATGCGGTAGCCTTTCAGGGAGGGATTGCTGAACACATCGTCGAGCTTTCGTCCCAGTGCAAAGTGGTTTTCAGCTGTAACTAAGGCAACGACGGGCAAGGTGGAGTCTTGACCCGCGTCTCGTCGGGCGTCTATGGTGCCTTGCCAACGGGCTAACCAAAATATGACGAGTAAGACCCAGGATACTATTACTATCTCATTAACGAGCGATCGCAAAAACTTGACTGAACCCAGTTGGAAAGAACTAAAATCAGCCAGAGATTTTAGCCGTCGAGCTATCCATGACTGCCTGCGTTGGGTAGCGGGGATGAGGCGACGCGATAAAAAGCGGTTTAGTTTGTCAACCACTGCATCGCTTATTGTTTGAATCAGCCACAAAGTGAAATAAATCGCGATCGCACAGAAGATGAAGGCGATCGCCGTTTTGCAGATTATCCAGCCGTCTCCCAGAAATATCTGGAGGGGAACGATCACAAAGGACTGTGCGGGTAAGTCGAGAGTCGTGACCTCTAGCTGAAAAAAGTAGAAGTATGACCAGCGGTAAATCCAGCCAGCGAAGAAAAGAGCAGCACCCAGCAAGCCAACTACACTGGCAAACTTGCCTAAGATGTTAGGTTCCTGGGTGGGTTGGGGAGTTTGGGTCACAGAACCTCTCGGTGTATCTCAAGGTATGCAGCAATACAATTAGCTACTCGCTGAGGTTGTACCTTTCTAGATTGTTTAGCAAGGTGTGTTTGCTCTTCTGAAATACTCTGGAATTTCTTAAAGCTCAGATGAAGTCTATTAAATCAAGTGTATTTCACTAGAAAAGACTCTCGAAGCTATGAAAACTTTTTTCAAGGTGTTGGTTGTGGCACTCCTGGCGACGACAGCAGGGTTGGCAGGACAGACTCACACCGCTATCAGTAAGGATATAGAGACGGGAAATTTCCTGTTGGCACAGGTACAAGTCAAAGCAGATGAGGCACAAGTTCCGGTGGCGTTGCCAGAATTAGCAGATGTCTTCCTGAAGGGGGGTGAGTCAAGCAGCGGTCGGGTAACGGCGATTGATTCCCAGGGGCAAACGCTATCGATTCAGCGAAATGGCAAATCTGCCTCGATTCCCCTTAGCAAAATTGAAAGTGTGAAGTTCAAGGATGGTGTCAAAGTTTACAGAAGCGATGGGCGTCAGATTATCCGAGGTGAGCGAGATCGCCCTGTAGGTAGTCAAGCAACTTGGAGTGGCATTGGGCTGAATACTTTTCTTGTGCAAAACGCTAGTCAAGGTCAAGCAGTAGTAAGGCTGGGGCCACCTGGAGTTCCCAAAGCCAAGTTGCGGGCGATTCTGGCGGTAGCTAGCGATCGGCAATATGTGGTGGATGAGATGCAGTTTGATCTGCAACAAAAGACGATGACAATTCGGGCAACCCCGTATTGAGATGGGGGCATCTCACGTTGGAAAAACACATGGCGAATAGAATTCGCATCTATACAAACCAAGTCCGCCTGCGCGGACTGAATTTAGAAGCCTGCGGAGGCAGGCTTTGTTTATATAGCCCCAGACTTCGACGCTGTGGGCAATCTACTAAAGTGGGATGCTCTCTATTGAGATGCGGTGAGATTAGGATAGACGCAATCCGTCAATTAATCAGGCAAGATATTAGACAGCGGCGTGGAGGGAAACTTATGAAAATTAAAGGCATCAAGCGGGGGAAAACCATCGAACTGTTAGAGGAACTTAACATTCCTGATGGTACAGAAATTCTCGTTGAGATTGACGATACTCAGTTAATGAGTGACGAGGAAAGGCAGGAAAAGCTTAAGGAGATTCCAGAAACTGCTTGGGAAGGTAGAGAGGATTTTGTCAAAACTATGGAGGAGCTAGACACAGAACGCCATACCTATAATCAATATAATCCTCTTGTTACTAGCAATTGGGAATTCTGGAAATCTCTGGAAAAGTTTCGCAAAGCAGCAGACTTAGAAGAAGCAGGAATTGAATCGGAAATTTTTGAGGGAGTCCGCGATACATTACCGGGTCGCGAGGTAGTGTGGTAAGTTTGCGCTTTTTGCTGGATACGAATATTCTTTCAGAGCCATTGCGATCGCGTCCTAACCCTCATGTCATGGAAATGCTTCGGCGGCATGAGAATCAGATCGCGACAGCAACTATTGTGTGGCATGAGCTTCTTTTCGGGTGCAACCGTCTTCCAGATTCCAAGAAACGTCAGACGATAGAAAGGTATCTCAAAGAAGTGGTTGAGCCTAATATCCCCATACTGCCATACGATGCCAACTCAGCGACGTGGCACGCAGCAGAAAGAGCTCGATTAGTAAATATGGGAAAGACACCGCCGTTTGCAGATGGTCAGATTGCTGCAATTGCTAAAGTCAACGATCTGATTCTTGTCACTAACAATATGTCAGACTACGCCGATTTTCTCGATCTCCTAGTCGAAAACTGGTATACATAGTCTCCATTAGTTGATGCCCATGAAACGAATTCTCAATATTTTTTTTGCTTTGGGTGTTGGTCTGACTCCTGTGACAGTGCCGCTGATAACTCAACCCAGTTGGGGGCAGACTCAAAATTCCCAGGCTGAAGAAGCTAAGCGACTGCTAGAGCAAGCAGAGCAACAAAGACAACAAGGACATCCCCAACAGGCAATACAAACACTCCAACAGGTTCTCGCTATTGCACGAGCACTTAAAGATAGAGAACTGGAAGCGATCGCGCTACTTGGGCTTGGTTTGAACTACAAAAACATAAGTCAGGGTCAGCAAGCCTTGGATTACTATAACCAAGCTTTGCCGATTTTCAGGGAAGTGGGCAATCGCTCTAGGGAAGCCACAACACTGAATAATATCGGTGTGGTCTACAATGCTATCGGACAACCGCAAAAAGCTTTGGAGTATTATAATCAGACACTAACGCTTCGCAGAGAAGTCGGCGACGCTGGAGGAGAAGCCACGACGTTGAATAATATCGGTTCGGTCTACAATGCTATCGGACAACCGCAAAAAGGTTTGGAGTATTTCAACCAAGCACTGGCGATTCTCAGGGAAGTGGGCGACGCTGGAGGGGAAGCCACAACGCTGAATAATATCGGTGGGGTCTACTATAACATCGGACAACCACAAAAGGCATTGGAGTATTTCAACCAGGCTCTACCGATTCGCAAACAAGTGGGGGATCTCTCTGGTGAAGCCACCACCCTGAATAGTATCGGTTTTGTGTACCAGAATATCGGACAACCGCAAAAGGCATTGGAGTATTTCAACCAGGCTCTACCGATTCGCAAACAAGTGGGCGATCGTGCTGGTGAAGCCACCACCCTGAATAATATCGGTGGGGTCTTCGCTAACATTGGACAGCCCCAAAAAGCTTTGAATTATTACAACCAAGCACTCCCGATTTTGCAGGAAGTGGGCTTTCGGTCTGGGGAAGCGAGTACTCTAAATAATATCGGTGGAGTCTACCGTTCCATCGGACAGTTGCAAAA
Source organism: uncultured bacterium (assembly GCA_965364435.1). Lineage (GTDB taxonomy): Bacteria > Cyanobacteriota > Cyanobacteriia > Cyanobacteriales > Coleofasciculaceae > CBDTXL01. The sequence goes on along the minus strand of CBDTXL010000301.1, from coordinate 2,075 downwards.
GGCATTGGAGTATTTCAACCAGGCTCTACCAATTAATAGAAAAGTAGGCGATCGTTCAGGGGAAGCCACAACGCTGAATAATATCGGTGAGATTTACCAGGACATCAGACAACCGCAAAAGGCATTGGAGTATTTCAACCAGGCTCTGCCGATTCTCAAAGAAGTGGGCAATCGTTTAGTGGAAGCCACAACGCTGCATAATATCGGCGGAGTCTACCGTGTCATCAGACAACCGCAAAAGGCATTGGAGTATTTCAACCAGGCTCTACCGATTTTCAGGGAAGTGGGCGATCGCTCTGGAGAAGCTACAACGCTGAATAATATCGGTTGGGTCTACTATATGATCGAACAACGCCAAAAGGCATTGGAGTATTGCAACCAAGCTTTATCAATTTTCAGGGAAGTAGGCGACGCTGAAATGGAAGCCATAACGCTAAGTAATATCGGTTTTGTCTATCGAAATACGAATCGACCAACTGAAGCCATTACGAATTACGAGGAATCGGTCAACATTACCCTAGAAATGCGTCGGGGTTTACAGCGGCAAAATCGCCTTCAGTTTTTGCAAGATGAGGAGGAAAGTGCAACTGCTCTCGTCGATCTCCTGATCGACCAAAAACAATATGATAAAGCCTATGAATGGGTCAACCGCGCCACCACAGCTGACCTCGCTGACTACACTCGCCTGATTAACGCCAAAGTCGCCGACCAACAAGCACAGCAAGCTATTAATGAGTGGAATCAAAAAAATCAACAGCTAGAACTCCTGCGACAACAATTACAAAACAACTTTTCCGAGGCTTTATCCCGACAAATTCGGGAATTAGAAGCACAAGTAAATCAGCAAGCTGAAGACATCTCCCGCCGCTTTCCGGATGTCGCTGAACTGTTTGAAACCACCGTCACAGATATTGAGAAGCTCAAATCCTCTATTCCAGCAGGAACAGTCGTCGTTCAACCCATCTTGCTGACAAATGTGACAGAAGTACCGGATACCATAGCCATTTTTGTCTTAACTAAAGACCAGCTGAGTGTCATTAAAACACCCATTGACCCTACTGAATTTGAGCAAATCCTCACCCAATATCTAAAACAGGTGCAAGATGATAGTGATGCTAACTACATCGAAACTGGTGGCAAGCTGTACGACATCCTAATTCGCCCAGTTGAAGACAAAATCCAAGCATTCTCCCCCAAACAACTGAGCATAATCACCACTGGCAAACTGCGCTACCTCCCCTTTGAAACCCTCTACGACAGCAAAACCGACAAATTCCTAATCCAGAAATATCCCGTCAACTATCTCACCCGCATTTCCACTCGTTCCCTGCAACAAAATGTTGAACGCAAGGCATCCGTTTTGGCTCTGGGGAATCCTGTTCCCGTTAAACCTTATGCTCTAGATGGAGCTGAAGAAGAAGTCAACCGAATTACTCAGACTCTACCGGGTAGCCAACCCTATATTCGCAATCAAGCCACTCTGGATGCCTTCAAAACCCAAGCCCCTCGATTCCATTTTCTTCACCTAGCGACTCACGGCTGTTTTCAACCTGAAGGCTGCTGTCTAGATGCATCGACTTGCCACAAGCCTGACAAAGTAGATTTGCAACCCAATACTATCCTCTTTGCCAATCAACAATTTTTCAACATTGCCGATGCCGCACTATTAGGATTAAACAATACTGAATTATTAACGCTCAGCGCCTGTCAAACTGCCCAAGAAACTACCTCTAACGAGGAAGGAATTGCTGGAGTTGCTTATATCTTTGAACGTGCTGGTGCCAAAGCAGTGATTGCGAGTCTCTGGAGTACGGAAGATAAGGCAACGGAGCAACTGATGATTCAGTTTTACGAAAACCTCAAGCAGGGAATGAGCAAAGGGGAAGCCCTGCGGCAAGCCAAACTCAAGCAAATTGACCGCCATCCTTTTTACTGGTCACCCTTTATCCTAATTGGCGATGCCCGTTAAACTAAGATTTTGGGCTGAGGGTGAGCGATAAAAGATGTGTGGTCAAAACCCGTTGGTGGGGATGGGGGAGATGAGGAGGATGGGGGAGATGAGGAGGATGGGGGAG
>CBDTXL010000300.1:0-5842 GCA_965364435.1 uncultured bacterium | reverse complement strand
CTAAAACAGGTTTGGTGTCCAGCTGCCATGCAAACCGTAAGGAATGTGATGCTTCAGATGTAGTCGCGCCACTGGTCCTTGATTTAAGTCACGACCGTCTAAAATTACGACATCAGACCGATGCTTGCTAGCGTCATAGACTAAGGTAAGTAGCCAGCCATCATCTTCGCCGCTGCCAGTAGGTCGAGGAACGAAGATTGGCTCACTAACATAACCTTGAAGTGCCGCACTCCAGAGTTGTTGCTTGCCAGTCGTCACATCCAGTTTGAGAATCGCTTGTAGCGGTGCGTTACCCTTGGCGTTATGGGCAGCACCCATGAAGAGGTAGCGGTAGGGGCGTCCTACATGGTTGGGATGAACAGAGGGAAATTCACAGCAGCGCTCTTCCAACAGGCGACGTTGCACGGTTTGTTCACTTAAGTTAAGCGTGAACCGCCAGAGTTGGCCCGGTGCGATCGCATCAAAATCAACTTCGCGGAAATCGCTACCCGATTCAACTTCAGGAAAAGACTCATAGCAAATTGAGTCAATGAAAATCCTATCATCTTGCTCAAACGCATTAGCGTGGTGGAAGATAAAACCCGATCGCGTTTCCAAAAATCTCATCGGTTCTTTGGAATGACGGGGAATCACCACAATACGGGTGGGCTTATCTGGCTCCAATTTCACACACTCACCAGCACCCCGGAATCCCAACAAGAAGGGAATCGGATTGAAGCTGACGGGATTTTGGAAGAATATGCAGTAATTTGGCGTAATTGCAAAGTCGTGGATGAAAGCAAAGCCAGGAATGCTTCTTGATTGACGCCGCAGGAGTTTGCCTGCTGGGTTGAATTCGTAAATGGTAATTGTGCTGGAAAGACCCGGTTTAATGGAAAAGTTAACAAGACAGGGTGCTACACCATCCTGGTTACAGCTGGGGTCTATCCGAGGGTGGGCAGCAAAGGCGTCACCCTCTTCTAAAATGCCATTTAGGTAGTCTTTCCCGATTGTTTCGAGCGTTTTCGGGTCTAGGCGGTGGGGTTGGGCGGCTTCCCATAGTGCCAGAAGTTTACCACCCCAGTAAATAATGTTGGTGTTGGCAATATTTTTGAGTTGGAAGTCAAAGGCATTTGCCAGTAGACCTCCTGGCTTTTGAGTACCGAAAACGCCACGATAGAGAATTTTTCCTGCCTTCTGTTCTGCGAGGAAGCCTTCAGTGCGAACAAACCGATTGCGGAAGTGGGCACGACCACCATCAAAAGCGATCGCACAAACCATTCCATCGCCATCAAACGGGTGATGGAGACGCTGACCGTTGACTTCTAGCAATCCAGGGCCATTGCGAAATAAAGTACCCTTTAGCTCCGCAGGAATTTTTCCTTCGATGTCATCAATCCAATAGTCATATTCGTTGGGCTGGGATTGATAACCCCTTTTCCAATCTATGCGGTCATAGGGCACCTCGGAGACGGGTACCGAAAAACGTTCTTTAGTAGGTAGAGTCTGCATATTTCTTTGTTAAAGAGTTGATAGTTAGGATATAGAGACGTCAAATTTTCTGTCTCTATAAGTAAGTTGAGAGATTTTTATTGGAAACTCAAAATTTTATTCAACAGGTTCTTCCACTGGCTGTGAAGCTCGGCTCTTACTGAGCTGCTTCGCTAACCGGGCACGCATGAATTCTGGCACCAGATCTGGAAGGAAAGGTTGTTCCGATAAGGAACCGGGAGAATGATGTTCAAAAAGCTCTACAGGGGGCAATGGTCGAGAAGTTCCAGCTGCTTGGATTTGGGCTTGTGGGTCATCTGCCGGTAGCCAGCCCAAAAATGGCAGGGGCAATAAGCTTGAGGCGTTCGTAATCACGACTAACAGCCAAAGTTTGTCAAAGTTAGTCTCAGTGATGCCCAGCCAATGGGTGACTAAAGCTCCCATTTCGTGGGACAACAGTCCTGCCAAGTTCCAAACAGACATTAAGAGGGCAAATAAGGTTGCTTCCACACCCTCTGGACAGAGTCGCGCCGAAAGTACCAGAACCGGCATGAAGGCAATCTGTCCCATCACAGTGAGGATGAGGCTGTCTCCCAGACTGAACCAATGATCATCAATACCCAGAGAGCGATTAGTGTGGGTAACGAGAATGAGGGCACTCATCCCTAAGACGGAGGAAATTATCGTAGTCCAACCCATCAGGCTGCGGAAGGGAATGTTCTTTAAAAAGCGTTGGAATAGCCAGATGCCGACAAGAGAGGCAATGCTGGTAACCAGGCGTACACGCCCTAAAAATTCCGGCTCAAACCCCAGCTCATTAGTGGTGAAGTAGAAAAAGGCAGAATCCGCTGTCGGTGTTGCTTGCCAGATAAAGATGAAAGCCGTAGGTAACCAAATCGCTTTTTGAGTAATTGCACCGCGCAGTTGCTTGACTTGCTTCCAAACGGTAGAAGTGTCCCGGCGGGAACTTACGGGTTCTTCGGCAATCAACCAGGCAACCCCTGAGACAAGCAAGGGGAAAGTCGCGGTAATGGCGAAGACTGTTTGAGTGCTGAAGTGTTCCAAGAGCCAACCACTCAGGTAAGCAGTGATTAAGCCGCCCACTGCTGAAGCGCCCCACGTAAGAGATTGCAGGGAACCAGAGTCACTCAGAGATTCGCCCCGTGCCCGTTCTACAACCAGAGAGTCTACAATCACGTCACTGATAGCAACGGAGAGAGAACTCAGGAGGATCGCACCTGTAGCTGCCCAAGCGGTATCGACCACTGTTGCGAGACCTAACCAAGCCGCTGTCCCCATCAATCCCGAAAAAATCAGATAGGGGCGTCTGTGGTAGCCAAACACTGGCAGTCCGTCTGAGAGAAAGCCAAACACCGGCTTAATTACCCAGGGTAAGGCTGCAATGCCCATTAGCGCTGCAACCTGAGCAGGACTCAGCGCCAGTTCATCTTTGAGGAAGAAGCTCACAGCTAGACGCGCTAACCCAAGGATTCCCTGGACAAAATAGACGATTAAGATGGCAATCAACTCAGTAGTTGGTTCGTTGCCAAAAAATACTTTTTCTTTAAATGATGCCTTGATCTTGTCCAATCCGGGGGGGGAAACAATCATGAATATTTTTTAAGAATTGTCGCCTTTTATATATTACACGTACCCTCCTCGGTGTTGCGATCGCTATAAAGTCAGATTTTTGTGACAAAGAAGGGCATCGGGCATCGCGTCTGGAGGCTAACGGAAAGTAGAGATAAGGGCAAATCTCCGTATCTATTAAGAGAAGTAACTGCACAAGGATTTGTGCCTAGCGGCACTAGATAGAGGCGCATTAGCCCCTAGCGGAGAATGTAATAATGTTGTGAGTAACCGAAGAAACCCCAGAGTTATCCGGATCTCAACGGGCACGCACAGGTTTTGTAGATAAGCATCGACTACCAGCGAAGTAGAAACTACTTTTTTCCGGCTGGCGATCGCAACAGCGGGAAATGGTATCGTCCTTCTTTCTTCAGAGCTGTTAAAGGGTTTCTTTGAAAATAAGACATCTATGATCTTCAGCGTCGCTCGAAAGCTTGGTATTTCGCCTCACTTGGCAAGTATGCCAGTTGTGGCGATCGCCAAGCGGGGTGCGGTAGTGTCCTTCGCCACAATCGCCGTCTCCATTGTTCTACTGGGAGTACGGCATCTGGGTGGACTACAGCCCCTGGAACTCATTGCCTTTGACCAACTTGTACGCCTGCGACCAAAAGAAACAGCACCCGACCCTCGAATCCTTGTAATTACAATTACGGAGAAAGACATTCAGCAACAGAAGCAATGGCCTTTGTCCGATAAGGTTTTAGCCCAGCTGTTGAGCAAATTGCAAGCCGGGAAACCAACAGTGATTGGTCTGGATTTGTATCGTAATATCCCGATAGAACCTGGTCACAACGAACTGGTGGCTCAACTCAAGCAACCCAATTTGATTGCAATTCAAAGCATTAATACCCTTGCTGGGACATCACCACCCCCAGATGTTCCACCAAATCGAATTGGTTTCAGCGACCTGCCGATTGACCAAGATGATGTTATACGGCGCAATGTGTTGTTTGCTGAGAGTGAAAGCGGCGTCCTCTATTCTTTTTCCTTGCGTCTAGCTCTTGCCTATCTGGAACAGCAAGGGATCAAGCCTCAAAGCAGCAAGAGCAATCCTAATGACCTTCAGCTCGGAACAGCAGTATTTGAGAAATTAAAAGAAAATTCTGGTGGATATCAAGCCGCTGAAGCCGATGGCTACCAAATTTTGCTTAATTACCGTTCTGCTCAAAATGTGGTGCGACAAGTCTCTTTGAGCGAATTTTTGGACGGGTGGCTCGATTCGAGTTGGGTGAAAGACAAAATTGTGATCATCGGCTCGACAGCACCCAGTCTTAAGGATATGTTCAGCACGCCTTACAGCCCCGCCCTTAAGGAAAACCACAAGATGCCAGGGGTTGTGGTTCATAGCCAGATGGTGAGCCAAATACTCGACGCCGCCACCGGCAAACGACCTCTGTTCTGGTTCTGGTCAGAATGGGCAGAGGTGGTATGGATCATTGGCTGGATTGTGATGGGAGGTATTCTGGGTCGGGTAACTTATCATCCCCTGGCTTTGAGTATCGGCGTTTCTGTTGGTCTGGGTGCTTGTGCAATCACCTGCTTTTATTTGTTCACTAGTGGTGGATGGGTGCCGTTGGCTTCTCCTGCTTTGGGATTTGTCCTGACGGCGGGCACTGTTGTTACCTATCGAGCGTATCAGGCACAACAAAAGCAACAGATTGTGATGAAGCTGTTGGGGCAGAACACCTCACCGCAAATTGCACAAACCCTTTGGCAAGGACGCGATCGCCTGCTCAAGTCTGGTAAGCTACCCGGAGTCAGCCTCATGGCAACGATGATGTTTGCTGACATCAAAGACTTCAGCACTATCTCAGAACAAATGCCCCCTGAAGCATTGCTGGAGTGGCTCAATGAACTCCTAGACGTCATCACCCAAGAAGTGCTAAACCGTCAAGGTATTGTTAACAAGTTTACGGGTGATGGGGTGATGGTAGCTTTTGGGGTGCCGACATCTCGCCTTGACACGAGAGAGATTGCACAGGACGCTAGAGCAGCTGTGGCTTGTGCGAGCGCAATCAGCGAACGTCTAGAGGAGATGAACGAAAACTGGCAGCATCTTGGCTTACCAGTTATTCAGATGCGGATCGGGATTTTCACCGGTCCTGTTATCGCTGGAAGTTTAGGCGGTAAAGACCGCTTGGAATACGGCGTAATTGGCGACAGCGTGAATATTGCCGCCCGTCTCGAAAGTTGTGAGAAACATCGCCAACCCACGAATTGTCGCATCCTCATCGGCTACGAGACCCTGGTTCATCTTCAGGGGCAGTGTGAGGTTGAACCCTGGGGATTGCTAGCCCTCAAGGGCAAACAGCAAATGGTAGATGTTTACCGTGTCGTGGAACCCCAGCGGGATTCAAATCCTCAGTTGCCCCGCTCGAAAGCAAATTCAGGACTTACGCATTCACCCCCCTAGCGGTGCGGTCATCAGTGGTTGGTTGTTTTTCTGCGGGTGAAGGTAGGGAAGGTGGGGAAGATTGGGAAGATTGGGAAGATTGGGATGTATTTTCTCCCCCAACTCCCTCAACTTCCCCAACTGACTTTGACCACACCCCCCCCTAGCAGTCTGTTGGGGGCTTGCACGACCACCGACTGCCTAACAAAGCGATCGCCACATTAGCACTGATATTATGCTAGTGTGGCAACTCGCCTCAGTAGGTTAGATTCGTAAAATCACTGAGGCTGTTGGAAAGGCGGATTCTGAGATGACTCAAAGCTGGAGAAGTTGGGATTGGCGGTTAGGGTT
>CBDTXL010000299.1:0-5850 GCA_965364435.1 uncultured bacterium | reverse complement strand
CTAAAACATTGAGCGTCGAGCCAGAGGGCGACGAAGGCTAAAGTGTGAAGAGAAAGAAAAAACCCAGTGGCTTTCTTGTAGAGTGCTTTTCAATGCTTAAGAGAGCCTCCTTTTTAGTCCCGAAGCTCTGAAAAATGGAAATTCACTGCACTCGTCCTGGCTGCCCCCGTCCCCAGAACTTCTTTGCCGATCTTGATGACAAAGCCAAGCTCAAGACGGCACAGCAGAAATACTGTACCGCCTGCGGTATGCCGCTGATTTTAGTCGGTCGTTATATACCAACCAGGTTGTTGGGGCAGGGAGGCTTTGGGGCAGCGTTTCTCGCTCGCGATCGCTACACTCCAAAGATGCGTCAGTGTGTGGTAAAACAGTTTCAGCCTTCTGGCGACTTGAACCCACAACAGCTAAAAATCGCCCAAGATTTATTTGAGCGGGAGGCAGAAGTTTTAGAGCAACTGGGCAGCACTCATCCCCAAATACCCGATCTGTTTGCCTTCTTCCCCTTAACCACTCCCAGCATGCAGCCTGGGAAGGAAGACCAGTTCTTCTACCTGGTACAAGAATTTATTGATGGACAAGACTTGGAGCAGGAACTAAACTCCAAAGGACAGTTCTCGGAAGCCCAAGCCCTAGAGGTGCTGCGGAAAATCCTGAAGGTGCTGAAGTTTGTCCATGAAAATGGCTCAATTCACAGAGATATTAAACCCTCTAACATCATGCGCGATCGCAATAATGGGCGTTTATATCTGTTGGATTTTGGTGCTGTCAAGCAGGTAACAAAAGGAGCGCCTGCTGGTGGCCAAGCCGGGAGGTCCACTGGAATTTATTCGATGGGATATGCACCACCCGAACAGATGAGTGGGGGTCAAGTATACCCCTCAACCGACTTGTATGCTCTCGCCGTGACTGTGATTATGTTGCTGACTGGTAAAGATCCAGGAGAGCTTTATGACTCCTACAACAACCACTGGAATTGGAGACCTTATGCTCAGGTAAGCAACACCCTTGCAGATGTCTTAGACCGAATGCTGTTAGCGACACCCAATCAACGATTCCAGTCAGCGCAGGAGGTCATTGACGCCCTCACGCCGCAAAAAACAACACCCCCACCAGCGATTAATCTGCCGCCACAGCGACCTTCAACACCACCGCCACCAGTTCAGGTGTCTACCCCTCCCACAGTTGTTCCACCCGTTTCTCAACCACCCAATCCTCCACCAGTACCAGCGACGCCAGTCAATCCCCAGCCGACTCCCCATAACATCCAACCCCCTTCCAGGCAATCTGCCTTTCCCCTGATACAGGTACTAACTGGAGCAGCCTTCACTGGATTTGAAGGCGCATTGTTATTCATCGCCTTGGGCAGCCTTCTGCCGTCACAAGGAATTAGCATTGGATTGTGGGGAATGATTATGGGGGGACTAATCTTTGCCCAGTTCCGCCGCTTTATTGAGAAATTCGATTTCTTAATTATTGCTGGTATAACGCTAGCAGTTGTTGTGTTCTTCAACGGTTTGCGGGATGGCATTCCTCCCCAGTTGGTTATCATGATTTCAGTTTTAGCAGGAGCAGGAGCGATCGCAGTCACGGCGCTTTTCCGGCTGGTTTATCTGCTACTGTCCCGGTTCCTTTGAACGCCTGCTCTCATCCTGCCAGCTTCACCGGCTCATGTCCCAAAAAAACGAAACTACAGTTCTTGTAATTTCTTTAGTCGTCACCCTTGCTTTAGTGGCGGCTGGCTTATGGTTGTTCAAATACATTCCTGGAAAACAGGATGGAACAGGAAACTTAAATAATCTTGGTGTAACGACATCAACTGAATCAAGGACATCAAATCAGCAAGTTCGTGAGCGAATCAGTGCAGGAGAGAAACTTTTAATTCCCTCACAAGCAACGCCTGAAAAACAAGCAGCTGTAAAAGCGATCGCATCTGGAAATTACGAGGTTGCTGTCTCTAAGCTGGAAGCAGCTCTAAAAAGCGATCGCAACAATCCAGAAGCGCTAATCTACCTCAACAACGCTCGCATCGGCAACCAGAAGTCTTACACGATTGCAGTATCTGTTCCCATTGGTTCTGACGTAAACGCCGCTCAAGAAATCCTGCGGGGGGTTGCGATGGCTCAAAATGAAGTTAACCAAGCCGGTGGGATTGGGGGCGTTCCCTTAAAGGTACTGATTGCCAATGATGACAATAACCCAGCCGTTGCCGAACAAGTTGCCGCTGCCCTAGTGAAAAATCTTGACATTTTAGGCGTTGTGGGTCATTTTGCCAGCGATACTACCCTTGCCGCCGGGAAAGTGTATCAGTCGGGACAACTGGTAGCTATCTCGCCTGTGAGTACATCGGTACAGCTTTCGGGTTTTGGCAGCTATATCTTTCGCACGGTACCAAGCGATCGCTTTGCTGGTAACGCCCTCTCTCGTTATATGCTCACGCAGCTAAAGCGTAAAAAAGCCGCTGTGTTTTTCAATTCCACCAGTACTTACAGCAAATCTCTTAAGGGAGAATTTACCACGGCTCTCTATGGAGATGGAGGACAAGTGGTGGCTGAATATGACTTCGCTAGCGGTGCCTTTAACGCTGGTGATGACGTGGAAAAGGCGATCAAGGAGGGAGCTGAGGTTTTGATGTTAGCTCCGAATTCCGCTACTCTTGATAAAGCGTTACAGGTGATGGCAGTCAACCGCAAGCGGCTGCCACTGCTAGCTGGAGACGATGCCTACACCCCCCAAACCTTACAAATAGGCGGTCCAATGGCAGTGGGAATGGTGCTAGCAGTCCCTTGGCATATCTTGGGAGACCCTAACTCCCCATTTCCTAAAGCCGCTAGCCAACTCTGGGGCGGCGAGGTCAGCTGGCGCACGGCACTGGCTTATGATGCTGCTAGGGCGTTAATTGCGGGTCTTAAGCGGAATCCCAGCCGTACTGGTATTCAACAAGCGCTTTCAGCATCGGACTTTTCTGCCACAGGTTCCTCTGGAGATATTCGGTTTTTACCATCAGGCGATCGCAATCGGGCAGTACAGCTGGTCACAATTCAACCGGGTAAGCGAACCAGCTTTGGCTTTGAATATGTGCCAGTCCCCAAATAATTGCAATCCACGCACTAGCCCTCTGAGCAGAGGATAATTGGATCATGGGATTCCCAACTCTTTATGTCCTCGCGCAACCCAAACAAAGAATTAGCCCTTTTAACCTTGACCATTTTCGGTACTCTGGGAATATTGGGCGGCGTCTTTTTGTTGTATAACCGTCTTTTTCCGGACAAGCCTGAGCAACTAAAACAATCGAAATCGAATTGTGAGAGCATTGCTAAAGGGCAGAACATCCCAACGGGATTGTTTAACTACGGCGGCAGCACAACCTGGGCACCGCTCCGGCGAGACGTAGATCCAGTAATTCAAAGCATCTGCCCTCAGTTTCGATTGCGCTACACTGAACACCCCACCAGAACCCCCGGTTCTGGTACTGGCATTGAGATGCTGTTAGAAAATCAGTTGGATTTTTCTCAATCGTCTCGCTCGATTAACGATGAGGAACAACAGCTAGCTCAACAAAAGGGGTTTAAGCTTAAAGAGATTCCGGTGGCGATTGATGGGATTGCGATCGCTGTTAACCCCGAACTAAACGTTCCAGGTATAACGGTAGACCAGCTCAGACAGATTTACACGGGTCAGATTACTAACTGGAATCAAGTTGGGGGTCCCGGACTCAAAATTACACCCTACTCTCGCGCTAAGGAAGACGGTGGCACGGTGGAATTCTTTATAGACAATGTCTTGGAGAAAAAGGATTTTGGCAACAATGTTGAGAAAGTTGGCTCCACAACCGAAGCCTTGAGAAAAGTGTCAGAAACCACTGGTGGCATCTACTACGCCTCCGCGCCGGAAGTGGTCGGTCAGTGTAGCATTAATCCCCTACCGTTAATTAACAAATCCAACCAACGAGTTCCCCCCTACAAGTTACCTTTTATCCCCCCTGCACAGTGCCCGAATCAGCGCAACCAGCTCAACGCCAGTGCCTTCCAAAGTGGTCAATATCCGATTACTCGCAAATTATTTGTGATTGTTAAACAGAATAATGGTATAGAGCAGCAGGCTGGGGAAGCCTATGCCAATTGGCTGCTGACAGCTGAGGCTCAACAGCTCATCGAAAAAGCTGGATTTGTTAGAATCCGCTGATACGCTTTTGTGCCACGAATAGCGGAGTACCTCACGTCCAGTCCTTATTGGGCAGCTAGTAAAGCTTGGGTGAGGTCATCAATCAAATCACTGGCATGTTCAAGACCAATGGACAACCGCAGCAAGTTTTCAGGCGTTCTTGTTCCTGACCCTTCAATTGAAGCTCGGTGTTCGATTAAACTCTCTACTCCACCAAGACTTGTTGCGCGAGTGAACAGATGGACGTTGGCAGCCACGGCGAAAGCCATGTCTCGCCCTCCTTTGACCTCAAAAGAAAGCATTCCACCAAAAAGCTGCATCTGAGAAGCGGCAATCTCGTATCCTGGATGCTTTTTTAGACCCGGATAATGGACGATTTCCACCTTGGGATGGTCACTTAGAAACTCAGCCACCTGAAGAGCATTTTCCGAGTGAGCCCGCATACGATAGGGTAAGGTCTGAATACCCCGCAATACCAGCCAACAGTCGAAGGGAGAAGCCACTGCACCTCCGGTTTTCTGAATCGTCTTAATCCTTTTAAAGAAGTCATCTTCGACCCTGGTAATTACCACACCTCCCAGGACATCACTATGCCCACCGAGGTACTTGGTGGTGGCATGGACAATCAAGTCAGCACCAAGTTTTAAAGGATTTTGCCCCATCGGTGTCGCCCAAGTATTGTCGCACACGCACCATGCGTTCGCCTGATGTGCGATCGCACAAATCTTCTCAATATCGGTAATTTTAAGTAGAGGATTCGAGGGTGTTTCTACCCAGATCAGCTTAGTGTTTTGTTGAACAGCTTGCTGCACCAAGGTGAGATTAGTCAGATCCACAAAAGTCACTTCCAGCCCCCAGGGGACAAGGATTTCTTTTAAGAGCAAGGATGTTCCTGAGTAAGCATCATTTGGTGCGATGACATGGTCTCCTGCTCGTAGAGCCTGGAATACACTCATCGTGGCAGCTGAGCCTGAAGAAAACGCAGCAGCGGCGACTCCTCCCTCCAATTCACAACAGACTTTTTCTAGGGCTTCCCGGTTCGGATTGTTGCTACGAATGTAGTCATAGCCGTGGGGGTAGCCTCCGTCTTTTGAGCGCTCGAAGGTAGTGGACAGATAAATGGGCGGTGCTACTGCTCCTGTCGCCGGATCAACGCGATGGCCAGCATGCACTGCCAGTGTCTCAATCCTCATGGCAAATTTTTCTCAAGAATCAACTGAAGGTTGAAGGTTGAAGGTTGGTTGGAGATTTTAAGGGCACGACATTGTCGTACCCCCACGAACAAGCATGCCACCAAAAATCTGATGGGGGATTGTGACCCAATCACTGAAGTGTTTCATCCTTCATCCTTTACAATTGGACCTTCAGTTGATCGCTTGTCCGCACTTAACCGCCCATACCGGGTATCAAGCTACCACCCAATCGCTTGAGGGCAACGCTTACTACCTCAGAGTAAGTTAATTCCCCGCACAGAATCTTGGCCATTATCTGAGTAGCAGCAGGTCGCTTAACGCCTGCTTTGTAGCCGATTTGGGGAATGCGATAGAAGGTTCCAGCTAAACGTTGAGCCCACACCATATCACTTCCCCATTCTTCGCTAATGACCTGAGTGTATTTTTCTAAGGCGTCTCCTTCACCTGCCAAAGCTCGATCAATTGCCTCAGAAGCCTTCAAGCCAGTAAACATCGA
>CBDTXL010000298.1:0-5861 GCA_965364435.1 uncultured bacterium | reverse complement strand
TCCGGCACCTCGCCTCTTTCCCAGTGGGTTGTGCTATCTAGTGGCTCAAGCGCCCGTGTCTCATCAAAGTGGAGTACGGCATCAAACTGGTCAGGTAACCGGGCATAGAAGTAGTGACTAAGGCGCTCTGTTTCGGGTAGGTAGATAACGCCGATCGCTCGCTCTAGCAGGCGTTTACGCAAAGCGGTCACCACTTTGCCGTCGTCGCGCAGGGTTAGCAGGAAGCTAGGCATACCTGTGTCATGAAATAGCGCTTCGTAACTCCCTGACAATCCTGGTCGAACACGCTTGCGTTCGGCAGGTGCGCCCCAGCTTGAGGCGGCTGTGACAGTGCCCGTGTACGTGGTCAAACCGAGGAGTACAGCGTCGCGACCATACCGTTGGCGCACAAGCTGACCGACGTTTAGCTCCCCCGCCTCACCCATATCAGTTGCCCGTGCATCACCGAGGTGGGAGTTGTGGGCCCAAACGACAACCTTCGTGCGATCGCCCTGTTTGTCTAGGTGGGCGACGAGTTGATCGAGTGTCTCAGCCATATGGCGATCGCGCAAATTCCACGACGAAACCCGACCCCGGAACATTGAGCGGTAGTATTTCTCTGCGTTCTTGACTAGCCGTGCGTTCTGCTCAGCATAGAATAATTCGTCCTCTGCCACCTGACCATCGGCTTGGGCATACTCCCCAGTCCGACCTTGCAGTTCCCTCAATTGCTTAACTGCCGCATCCTCACAGGGTTTGGTTAGACCGAAACTTGCGGCATACCCATAGCTTTGACTATCTTCGCCAAACTGCTCAAAGCAAGAATAGCGGTAGCGTGCCCGCTTGGCAGCTTCTGGATCAATTTTGTCCAGATAACTGAGGACAGCTTCCATTGAGGCATGCATGCTGTAGAGGTCAAGACCGTAAAAGCCAGCTTTTTTTGCATTTTGAGGCAGTGCATTATTGTAATCACAGAGCCAGTCAACAAAGTTGACCACCACCGTGTTGCGCCACATCCAAGCCGGAAAGCCATCGAAGCCGGAGAGAGCATCGGCACTTGTGGTATCGTCACTGACACCCCTTACATAGCGGTTAACGCGGTAGGCATCTGGCCAATCTGCCTCGACGGCAACCGCTGTGAAGCCTTTTTCTTGAATCAACCGCTTCGTGATTTCGGCTCGCTCTCGATAGAATTCATGGGTACCGTGGGACGCCTCACCAATTAGCACAAAGCGGGCATCACCGATCAAATCCATCAATGGGTCGTAGTCTTGGGGCGAACCTGTCAGTGGGTGAGCCGACTCACGCACTGCATCGGTTAGCTTCCTTATTGTTGCATCTACCATAGTTCTAGTCCTTCTAGATTCAGCACTCAAGGTCTCTAAGCGCTGACAGCTGACGGTTGATAGTGATTTGCCGCCCTCGACAAGCAGGTATTGAGTACGCGACACAACCGGAAGCGATCGCCCCCTTTTTCCTCGAATTTCAAAATTTCTAATCCTCTGATTCCATCCTAAAAAGCGAGAAGTCTTTTCTCCTCTTACTAATGGGTTATGAGCCTTCGTCTACTGCCCTATCTCTATCTAAGGGTGAGTTATTATCCAGGCGAATGTAACGAACGATACAAAACCTTGGGAGTTTCAGAGGGATTAGGGCGTCGGGGCTGGGGACTAGACCTTCGCGGCGAAAGTTTGCCACCAGTTCCAGTAGTGATGAGGGGGAGAGAGGATAAAGAGGATAAGAAATATTTCTTTCGTTGGTTTGAAGGAAATGTGCCACTGATTCAGGGAGAATAATTGGTAAGGTGGAGTAAAGCCTAATCAGTAAAAGCTTGATTCGTATCCCTTAGCAAAGCAAGCGCGAAAAACTATGGCATATTAGTTTTAATTATTTCAGATTTACTAACGCACAATTCTAGCTATGAACAGATTTATTGGATTGATTATCATGGTTGTTGCAGTTGCCGCTCTTGCTGGAGCAGCGATTGGCTGGCGCTTCCCCTTCCTAGGACAGAGGCAGAGTTCAAACCAATTAGAAACGTCTCAAGACGGGACTCAAGGTCAACCGGCTACTAATCGAGCAAGGACTCTACGTGCTAATCAGCCAACCACACAGGCTCAAAATAATAATCAGACAACGGCACAGGCACCGGACGCGACTGTAAATCCAGAGGCTACGAACACTCAGCAAGAGCAATCAGACACAAACGAACCAGTGCCAGCGCTATGGTAGAGTAGGGTTCTTGAGTTGGGTGTTAGAGACTTTTCAATTGCCTCCCTAGGAGGTAAAGTAAAGCTTGATAAATAGAGGCTTGATTGGCACCCATTACCAAAGGCAGCTCAAAAAACACGATATGTAGTTTTGAGGGTTTTTTCAGATTGATGGATGCACAATTCTTTTTTTGACCCAGGTATGAACAGATTTAAAAGATTAATGCTTAAGGGAGTTGTAGCTGCCGCTCTTGTAGTAGTAGCAACTAGCTGTAACTTTCCCGGCCTAGGGCAGAGGCAAAGTGCAAACCAATTAGGAGATTCTCAAGAAGCGACACAAGGTCAACCGGCGAACCGTACAAGGGTTCAACGCGCTAATCAGCCAAGCACACAAGCTCAAAACAACAATCAGCAAACTGCACAGGCACCCGACGCGACTGTAAATCCAGAGGCGACAGGGACCACTCAGTCAGACCAAGCAGAGACCAACGAACCCGTGCCAGCACTATGGTAAATTTCCCTTCTTAAGTTGTGACGGGTTGGTTTCTAGTTTTGAAAAAGTAGCCAAGAACTGTGTAGACGTGTCAGGGCGCGTCTCAATTTTTTTTAGAAATGAACGCAGCAAGTGACATTCTGATCATCGGTGGTGGCGTTATCGGTTTGGCGATCGCCGTTGAATTAAAGTTGCGGGGCGCAACGGTGACTGTTGTGAGTCGCGATTTCAAACAGGCGTCAACCCTAGCAGCAGCAGGGATGTTGGCTCCTCAGGCAGAAGCGATACCCGAAGCGCCAATGTTGGATTTATGCCTGCGATCGCGCTCATTATATCCCGAATGGTGCTACAAGCTTGAACAGCTGACTGGGGTGGCTACTGGCTACTGGCCATCTGGCATTTTAGCACCGTTGTATCGCACTCCAGATGATACAGAGGGCAGACAGAGAAACACTACCTCTAGCGCACTCTGGTTAGATAAAGATGCCATTCATTTGTATCAAGCTGGTCTGGGTTCAGATGTGGTGGGTGGCTGGTGGTACCCTGAAGATGCTCAGGTAGATAACCGGGCACTGGCTCAAGCCCTGCGGCTTGCTGCCCAGGAATTAGGGATAGAACTCCGTGAAGGGGTGGAAGTCGAGGCAATTGAGCAGCAAAATCGCCTTGTCCGTGAGGTGAGAACCTCTGCGGGTGGATTTCAGGCAGACCATTATGTCCTCGCAACAGGTGCCTGGTCTAATGAACTGTTGCCGGTGCCGGTACGCCCAATAAAAGGTCAGATGTTGTCTGTACAAGCGACCGAGGGCAAGCATAAGCCCTTACCCCTACAGCGGGTGCTATTTGGTTCTGACATTTATCTAGTGCCGCGTCGAGATGGGCGTCTTGTAATCGGTGCGACTAGTGAGGATGTCGGCTTTTCGCCTCACAACACCCCGGCAGGAATTCAGACCCTGCTAGCGCAAGCGATTCGGCTGTATCCCCAATTGCAGGATTGGCCAATTGAGGAGTGCTGGTGGGGATTTCGACCAGCAACGCCGGATGAATTACCCATTCTCGGTACGGGTCCCTGTGAAAACCTCACCTTTGCAACGGGTCACTATCGGAATGGCATTCTCCTGGCACCCGTGACAGCAGTGTTGATTGCCGACTTGATTGGGGAGAAAAAGTCTGACCCACTGCTAGAGCATTTTCGATGCGATCGCTTCTATACTAAATCTTCCCCAGTTCAGACTAGTCCGATAATTTTCTCAAGCAACTCCGACCTAACCCCAGTGTCCCAATTTAATTCCTCCTCTCTCCTTGCACCCCAGGCAACAACTCCCACAGAACAAGCCCCAACTGACAAACTAATCATTGCTGGTCGAACGTTTCACTCTCGCCTGATGACAGGCACCGGCAAGTATGGCAGCCTTGAACAGATGCAGCAGAGTATTGCCGCAAGCGGGAGTGAGATTGTCACTGTAGCCGTGCGTCGGGTGCAAACCAAAGCAGCAGGGCATGAAGGACTAGCAGAGGCGCTGGATTGGACAAAACTGTGGATGTTACCGAATACGGCTGGCTGTAAAACAGCTGAGGAAGCCGTGCGGGTGGCGCGGCTGGGTCGTGAAATGGCGAAGTTATTAGGTCAAGAAGACAATAACTTTGTCAAGTTGGAAGTGATTCCTGATGCGAAGTATTTGCTACCTGACCCGATTGGCACATTGCAAGCAGCAGAGCAATTGGTGAAGGAAGGTTTTGCAGTGTTGCCTTATATTAATGCTGACCCAATGCTCGCCAAACGCCTGGAAGAGGTTGGCTGTGTGACGGTGATGCCTTTGGGTTCGCCGATTGGTTCGGGACAAGGTGTAAAGAATGCCGCGAATATCCAAATCATCATTGAGGAGGCAAATGTACCAGTGGTGGTGGATGCTGGGATTGGTACGCCTAGTGAGGCGGCTTATTCGATGGAATTGGGGGCGGATGCTTTATTAATTAATAGTGCGATCGCGCTTGCAAAAAATCCAGTGGCGATGGGGAGAGCGATGGGTATGGCAACTGAGGCGGGGCGTCTTGCCTATCTTGCCGGTCGAATTCCGGTAAAAAGCTATGCCAGCGCTAGTTCACCTCTCACCGGCACAATTAATTAGCTGTCACGCTTCTCGCGTTGCCTGTTGAGACTGACGGGGAGACGGGGGGACAGGGAGAGGAATTGATGGTTTTCCCGACAACCCAACAATATGCAAATTAGATGCGCGTTAGCTTTAGCACGAAAGACCTCGACGTGAGACGCTTGCTCTGCCAGTATTATGCTTTCATTGGCTTTTGTTTTTGTTTTAGTCACGTTATCTCTTTACACAAATTAAACTTGTAAAGTCTTGATGAAGATTTACCTATCCTTACACTCTTTAGGTTAATCTGTTCTACTCTTTATACAAGACTATACTTGGATTACTTTTCTACAGGGTTTCAAAACTATGACACTTAGCCTCGGTCAGAAATTAGCACTTGCTACTGCTAGCACTACTTTATGTTTAACAGTATCTAGTTCTCTTCCTACAACGGCTGCTATTGTTACTTACGATTTTAATTTTTTTCTTTATAATCAACCTCCTATTACTGGAAGCTTTAGTTATGACACATCATCAGTAATATATTATCCAGCTCAATACGTATTCCTCGGTCATGACCCCAGTGAGTTTGGGCTTCCATCCTGTTATTTATTTAATTCATCTGACCCAAATACTCCTGGTTACTGCATATCCAGTGGTTCTTCTGTAAGACAGTTTATAGATTTTCAGTTCAATTTTTCTGGAACGACATTTACAAAGAACAATGCAGAAACTTTTGACCTAACCTGGGAAAGAGATTTCCCTGAAACTCATGGTCTATCGTTCTATGGCCCCTTCACAGGCTTTTCGGGCACAGCAACTTGGAATAATCCCTTCTTAAGTTTGGCTTTCTTTAATCCCCCAGGACCTTTCGGTCTCTTAGGAAATTTTTCAACTGATATCAAAAATCCCGCTACTACTTCAAACTTCGTAAACACTTTCGGTATGTCGAAATCTTCTTTTACCCTAAGAGTTGTAGAACCTACTTCAGTTCCAGAAGGACGACAAGAACTAGCACTTTTAGCATTAGGTGTTCTAAGCATTGCCAGTTTTTTGAAGAAAAAAATATCTTCTTCTCAACCTAACTAAATC
>CBDTXL010000297.1:0-5862 GCA_965364435.1 uncultured bacterium | reverse complement strand
CAATACAGATTGACCTCTCCCCCAGCCCCTCTCCTAGGAGGAGAGGGGAGTTAGAGCAATTTCATAAAAAAATAGTGCAACACTTAGAAGATCCCCCTAAATCTCCTCACCTTCGCTCCGGCTTAAAAAGGGGGACTTTGAAGCCTCAAGATTTTCCCCCCTTAAAAAGGGGGGCTAGGGGGGATCTAATACCAAATCCGCCTCGTATACCCCTTTTTCGACTTCAGCCGCCAATTTCTCCCCGTCTCCCCGTCTCCCCGTCTCCCCGTCTCCCCGTCTTTTAGAGAAGAAGGGGGTTATTAAAACGGATTTAGTATAATCTGTTCCTCCATCCAGTCATCAATCAACCTTCAAATCACGTAGGAAGTAAAAGCGATCGCGCTGCCAATCACTTCCCTTGATTCGCCCCACGTAACCCGTTAAAGGCGAGGAAAGCTCAACCAGAATGTCGTGCATTTCTCGAAGTTGTAGCGGTTGAGGCGGCTTAGAACCGAAATAGGCTCCATAAAGGGCATCAACGCCAGCTTGCTCTAAGCCTGCGTCTTCCAGGAAGTTTTTGACTAGCTGGACTAGATGCGATCGCAGCTTAATTTCTC
This sequence comes from uncultured bacterium, assembly GCA_965364435.1. Classification (GTDB taxonomy): domain Bacteria; phylum Cyanobacteriota; class Cyanobacteriia; order Cyanobacteriales; family Coleofasciculaceae; genus CBDTXL01. Next base: position 5,266 of record CBDTXL010000297.1, on the reverse strand, counting down.
TGGAAACCTGATCTATATATTTTTCCACCTCATCATCAGCTTGACCTGGTTTCAGGTATTCCTTCAGTTGAAACAAGTCTACTGAACCGCGATACTTGCTCTGGAGTTTAACTAGCTTTTCAAGCGTTTCAGGATTAATTATTGCCATACCTTGCATTTCCGCCGCGTCTTCCAATTGCTTTGTCGGTTCACCAGGGCCAATGATTAACTTAGCTGCTTGCCTGAAGCGCTCTTTGCTTTGCAGGCGTAAGGTGCCCAAATTCAATAGTTGCACGGCGGTAGTATTGGGAATCTTTCTACCTGCTTTGCATTCGCCAACTAGGGGATAGGGTTTTGAGCAGAATAAATCTAAGCCACCAGCACCCCCTTTGTGGGAGTAGTCAATGGTGAATCCCAGAAACTCAAGGCTATCGCGCACAACATTTTCAAAGTCGGTTCCGGCTTGATAGTTGCTTTTTCCCGTATCTTGTTCTTTGGTGCGATTTCCTAATTCTGTTATGGTGTTTATCCAGGCAGACTGCGAATTAAGTTGCTGGGTGGGTGGATTGCTAGCCCAGCCCAAGAATTGTCTGATTTCATTATTTAGGTGTTGGGCATCTGGATTGTCGAGTTGAGCGATCGCACTTTGCAACTCTTCCAATTCAGGATGCAACGGTGGTTCTAGTTTTTCTAGCTGACGGCGGCGTTGGGTAAAGATGCGATCGCTCAACACGGGTAAAGATTGAGTAACTGTCAGCCGCTGCGGTAAAGAAATAAACTTCCCGTTTTTCTCCTGAACTTCAGGATGCACTGGTACTTCAATTGGCTGCGGTAGTAAGTAAACGCGCAGATAAGTCAGGAAAATATAACCTCGCTGCGAGAGTGTTTCCTGTAAAGCGTCAGTCGTCCATATCGTCAACCGCGATAAGGCATCGAAAGATTCACTATTATCTAGGCGTTTCCGGTGTTCACACATTGCCCATGCTTTAATCGTAACTTTTTGATAATTCAGACTGGCAAGAGCATTGTGAGCAATGGGTAAAAAATTAGAGCGGTAGTACCGCTCATCTGGCAGTGGATTATTTAAGGTGTCGCAGGGATAGAGGGCGAATTCACGGCTTCCTGGCTTGAGGGATATCCGAGGCACGGCTGCAATTATTCGCCCTTGTATTAAAGCTTCAATATCTGGAGCAGGGAGGCATAATGCAGTTGAAATCGTTGAAATCACAGCTAATTTATCTATCTTAATTAAACAGGTCGCTCATACCATCCTCTTCGGTAATGTTGTCTGTACTAGACAAACTGGTAAATTCATCGTAGATACTTGTCTCGTCCTTGGCGGCATTATCGGCAGTTGTACCAGCTAGTTCATCGAAAATATCCTCCTCAACCTCTGGAAGTTGACCGGATGGAGCGCTCAAAATCTCCTGTAGTAATAGATTGTCAATAGTTATCTGCTTCTGAGATACGAAAGCAAAAATCTGCTCTTCGCTTAAACTATATTTTTCGCGCTTCTGATATACGGAATGAATATCAAAAAGTGGTTTAATTTGCTCTTCTATTAGCTCTACAAACTCTCCACCTAGTTCTGCTGTAAGCTGATTTAGATAATCCCAGGCTTTTTTCCAAGAGCGGTTAACTTTTTTGTCTTGAGAACGGACTAGACAACCGCGAGTTATATCAAGAGCCTGATATTCCCTTAAGCGCTTTAAACCAGCTTGGAATGTATTTCCATTAGAATCTTGGAGGACAGCTACTCCGATTTTTACATCTTTCCCATCCTCCTTACCAATAATTTTGAAATTAACGTATTTATCTTTACCACCCTTCTTTCCGAAAGCATCTGTAACATTTTCAATTGTTACTCCTTCTATAGTTTGACCTTCCAGGGTACGAAATCCCCAGAAAAGAATATCTGCAATTAGTGAATTTTCCTCTAGATAATTACTCAGCTCTACCTCACTTTCCCTCTCCCATGCAAATTCAAAACGCTCAAGTGGGTTTTCTGGAAGTTGAGGGGCATCAACCTTAAAATTTTCTGCACACCATCTCAAAATATTCCGAACTGGTAACTTTTCTTTACCCAGTTCTCTTAACTGGTTTTCTTGAAATGGGTAAACAGGATGAATGGGATTTAACTTTCTTTCTTCATAAAAATGATGAAGCCTATATTTGACCAACTCAATGATAGAGTTACTATCCATGTAATTTAACTCAATTGGTTTGCCACTGGCTGCAACTCTATCAATTATTCCACCACTTAGTTGCTTAATTGTTTTTATCCAAGTGTCAGGCATCATTACTGTAAGGATGACTAATCCTTGGCTAGATTCCGATTGTTTTTGAGTATCAAACAGCCTCTTAACTAAATCAGCAATAACTTCTGGTGTACTATTCCCAGCTTCATCACGGTCGTCAAGTACATCTATTTCATCAAAACAAATTAGAACGGGGTAATAGTCACTTACTAAATTCAAGATTTGCCGGATATTGTTAAGAGCTTCAGCTTCTCTATCTTGATTAGTTTTGTTGGAGTTGGATGGCAATCCTAGTTGTTCTGCCTTAAATTGAACTAACTCCTTGCCCGACAACCAATTGGTTGCATAAGGTGCCTGCTTCTCAGAAAGCGTCCACAAAATAGCACGGACAATATCTGGATCGGAATTTGGCTTACTTTTGAGGACTTTTTCTACCAACTCCTCCATTAAATTCTTCTTCTTCTCAGCAATCCTCTTGTCATATACTTGGTCAAATCTTTTAACTAGCTGTTCCGGTGCAAGAGTCGGAGCGTTCGTGTTGCTGGCTCTTGAGGCTTGGTTAGCCATCGCCGTTGCCACTTCCTGCCACTGCATGACCCCTTGACTACCAGTGTGTTTAAGGCTATCTGCCAAAGTTTGTTGGAATTGGTACTTAATCAGGTCTAAGTCCACATATTCATCGGCACTTGCATAAACAAATAAAGCACCACCCTCGCGTTCAAGGCGATGGCGAATCCGACTAATGATATGACTTTTACCAACTCCCTTTTCAGCCGTTATGGCGAGTGAAGTCACCTTGTCTTGGCTCGATTGACTTGTACGAACTCGCTTAATAGCTTCAAAAACGGCATCGGAGGCGTGAGAGTTGAGAGTCTCTACATCCGGAAATCCTTTCCCCCACACATCCTGACCCGTGACAATCGCAGGTTTGTCAAATGGATTGTGACTTTGGATAGCGGCGTTGAGGGCTTCAATCGGAGAAACAGGAGAACTGGTCATGGTGATTCAGTGTGAGGTAAGGAACTAAAAGAGGATTTAGGTTAAGCTCAGGAAATCAAGCGCTTAGCGTAGTAGCGCAATCCACCAACTGGCGTTTCGATTGAGTCCTCGCGTTTATCAGGCGTAATGTCTGGCATCTCTCCCCCCATTAGCTGAAAAATGTTATTAGCCTGCATTTCCAGCAGCCACTCACTGAAATGGGAGCGGCTGACGCGATCGCCTATTTCTCGCCGAATTCGATAAATCGGCACTAGGTCATCCAGGTTGTAGTCCCGATTCAGGTGGTCGTAGACATCCAACGCCACAGGCTTAAACTCGTCGTAAGACGCGATCGCCTTTTCCTTCGTTTTCCCTTGTGCCGATGGAGTGCTTACCGCACCATCCATCTGTGCAATCCACCTGACTAAGGCATTAGCAACCCAAGTCCCAACAATCGTCCCCTCAAACTTAACTTCAGGATGCTTCAGACTCTCGCCTAGCATCTCCACCCCTTTATCAGAGAGGGAGAGTTTATTTTTGGCGATCGCGATCGCTCCCTCCTGTTGCAATTGGTCAATAATTCCTTGATAGTCTGCTGCTTTGTTATTCTTCTGTACAATTCGTTTTGTCAGTTGACCTTTCATTACTTCCGTCTTGCTTGCCCCCATATCCCACAAGGCAAGCAGCAGGCGCGTTTTGGCTTGGTGTTCATTAACCCCTGACCCCGTATCTTTGGCTTTATTTTTGTCTGGCATAGTAATACTTTCAGGTAATTTGGGAGATAGAATTAGTGTTTTGCGAGACTACTCCCTATAGATATAGTAGTCACACATCTCAATCAAAATAACCAGGAAACGCCGTACATAAAAATTCAGTAAAATTACCTAAACTTTAAATCTTCTAAAATCAGGCTAATATTCCCTTGCTCATAGAAATAGACACGATCCTTAACCCGTTTCAGCGCTTTGGAGTCGATCTGGGACTAGAGCCTGTTTGCAAACTCCTCATCAAGGCAGTTACGTCTTGAAGATCCCCCTCCCCGATGCTTCTGAGGAGAACTCTTTTCTTTCTCCCCCTTCCCTACAAGGGAAGGGGGTTGGGGGGTTAGGTTTTTATTAGTGAATCGGTGTTCTAGAGCGAATTCAGAAACGATTAGCAGATTTGGGCAATCCCCACTTCTTCAAGCTGCGATGAAATTTTTAGGAATTGACCTCGGTTGGAGTTCTGGAGCAAGTGGACTGTGCTGCCTAGAGTGGTCAGCTGGATACCTGCATCTGTTAGATTTAGACCGACAGCAGACAACAGTAGACATCCTGAATTGGGTAGACAAATGGGCAGCACCCACACAACCCGCAATGATTGCGGTAGATGCCCCAACCCTTATCCCCAACCTCACAGGGATGCGCCTACCCGACAAGCTTACCCACTCCCACTTTGGTCGCTATCACGCCGGTTGCTACCCAGCGAATCTCGGACGCCCCTTTGCCCAACGCACCGTGGAGTTTGGTCTAAGTCTAGAAGCGCGAGGTTTCACTCATGCACCACTAATTACCCCCCAAGCACTAGGTCGCTTCCAAATCGAAGTCTATCCTCATCCTGCAATCGTCCATCTGTTTGGTCTAACTCGTATCCTCAAATACAAAAAAGGCAAACTAGCTGAGCGTCGATTAGAGCTAATGAGACTTCGCCAGTACATTCTCGACATCTTGCCCACCCTAGAACCGACGCTTAATCTCTCCTCTTCCTCTCTACCTCTTGGCGCTTCGTTTCTTCCCGAAATCCCCGCCACTGGTGCTGCCCTCAAAGCAGTCGAAGACCAACTAGATAGCCTAATCTGCGCTTATGTCGCGGCTCACTGGTGGTACTGGGGCATTGAACGCAACTGGGTACTAGGTGACGCAACCAATGGCTATATTGTCGTGCCTGCCCTTTTTGATAGCAGTGCAACTGTGTTGAAAACTCAAAACTCAACGGGAGTCAGTGTGGCAAAATGAAAAGCGTATCAAAAATTAATTATTAGGTAATAGATAGTGAGTCCGACTGCCCAAGCG
>CBDTXL010000296.1:0-5872 GCA_965364435.1 uncultured bacterium | reverse complement strand
ATACCGCTCAACCTATTGATAGATCAGGGTTTCCGCTTTTCGCAGCAAGCCCTAGATAGGGCGAGCCAGGATAGTCTCGCTGTAATTGTCGCAGTGAGCGTAATTCAGGTCCTCTTGACAACTCTCCGCCCTCTTATGTGCGGAGATTCTTGAGCTAATCACTGCCCTTTGGGGTTGCCCCGAATCAGGTCTTACACGATTATGTCTAGTCCGAGCGAACTAGAATATCACTTAATATCTAGACGCCCTTTTAATGGACTACTCTCCAAGCGTTCAGGGGGCGACAAAGGCTCTAGAGGGATTGCTGTATAAGGTGTAAGGCTCTCAACCCCCGTTGATAAAAAGGAAGCTTATTGCGAATAAGACCACTGAGTTCTTCCACCCATTCCTGACACAGATGAAACGCAGCTATCCAATTGTGCCCATACAAGCCTATCCAAAAGTTGCTATGTCTTCGGCGAATTCTTCGTGTTTCCTTTTGCCGACAAATATAGCAAGATTGGCCTCCAGTTGAGATGTGTTGACCCTGCAACCAAGCAGCAGACATAGCGAGGGCAATTAATAATACTAAACGGACTAATTTATCTGATGAAGCTTGTGAACCTTCGAGGTTATAGCCTCCCGTTTTACAATCTTTAAACATGGCTTCTATCCCGAAGCGTTTTCCATAGATTTTGACAGCGGTTTCACAATCCGGTAAATTCGTTAAAAGATACCAAGGTGATTGTGCTTGTTTGCCCTTATATTTCCTTTTCCAATAAATGGCTAAGTTAAATCGACCAAATCCTTTTTTTTGAGTTAGATTAATTTTCGGGATGAATTGTTTCATACCTGGAGATATTTCCACCTGAGACAGGGGCTTAAACTTCTGTCGATTTTGACGAAAGGTTGTGTCTTTCTTTTGGCGAAACACAAATTTGACTCCTTTCCTGTGTAACCATTGTGCCAGTTCAACACTATGAAACTCCCTGTCACCTATAATCACTACTTGATGAGCTTTAAATAACTTAATTACGGGTCGCAAGACGACTTGTTGCTCTCTGAGGTCGCTCACTCCCTTTTTCTCCAATAAAATCCAAAATATGGGCAAGGCTCGCTTCTGATAAATTGCACTTGCCATCAAGATATTATTCTCTTTCCATTGAGTTCTATCTAAGGCGATAATTAGTTGTTTCCCTTTGGCTATATGTCGAGCTATTATCTGTTGGATTAAGGGAAACCACAGGAGAACAACACTTAATCTTTTCAGGCTTAAAAAACGTTTGATATGGCGACGACGGCTGTTCTGTTGAATCGGTAAAGGTAGTGTTGCTGCCAATCTTTCTATTTTTACTTCTTTTTGACTCTGGAGTACCCAGACTAACAGTTTCAATGTAATTAATTGAGGCTGACTTAGATACTTTTCTATCTGAACTTGATAAAATATTGGTAGCATTTTTGATGACGGTCTTGTTTTCACTAATAAGACCGTTCTTTTTTACCATACATTGGGTACACCTTTGTCTTTCCTTCCTACCCCCATCCATTTCCTTGTCAATAAGCTCGGTATTTGGCGCGGGGGCTTTCTGGGTAAAACCCTTGTCAATTCTGGCTTTGGGGGTGCTTGTCGCCCCCTGAACTCCAAGCGTTTACCCATTTCAGGGTACGTTCCCATGTGCCCCACGGTACGCGGATTACTCCGAAAAGTTTTCTCGCTTATCATTGGGCCTTGGTTGAAGACTTACTGCGCTGTTTATCGAGTTAATGTCCTAGTACTGTGGAACACCTATTACATAGATGTAGCGCTCTCATATTTAAGGGAGCAAGGCGAAACTCTCACACAGGAAGATATAGCTCGGTTGTCTCCTTTGGGACATGAGCATATCAATATGGTAGGGCGCTACCACTTCCATTTGCCTGAGTCGTTGAAGAATGGGGGGATACGTCCTCTACGCTTGGACAATTCCTCAGGATCTTGGGCTGAAACCTATTCCCAGTAAAGCTTTCAGCCAAGCGCGTAAGTTTCTGCACGATTGCTACCAAAACGCCATCTACTGGCATGTGGAGAAGAAATCAGCCTGTATCTACTCCCAACTTAAGACCTGTTCTTAAGCGTGAAGTGGCAGCCATGATTGAAGGACTGTTGCGTCACTGCACAGATATGCAGGTGAAGAAGAATTTTGTAGACACGCATGGGCAGAGTGAAGTGGATGAAAGCCTTCTGTCGCCTGCTGGGGTTTGAACTGATGCCTCGTATCCGGCGCATTGGCGAACAACGGCTCTATCTACCGCACTCGGCACAAAGGCAGGATTACCCGAATTTGCAATCGGTGCTGACAAAAGCGATTGACTGGGAACTGATTAGTCAGCAGTATGACCAGATGATTAAGTATGCTACTGCCGCTCCTGAAAACCCTGACAAATACTGACAGGGACGCAGACCGAGCAGTACTGTCTGCTAACGGGTAGGAATCTCACCTGCCAATGGAAGCGCGAGTACGCTTGCCCGTTGACCCATCAGTTCCAATTGGAACCGACTCATCGACGAGCGTAACCACCATCCCGCTGTTAGGGGCGTTAAGATCGAAGAAGCGATGGCGACGAACACCATTCTTCTTCTTCTTAAGCGAGTTCCAGTAACTCCAACTGTGCCGACATCTATCCACTGGTAGAAACCGGGCGAGATTGGCTGGAACTCGTTCGCTTTTGCGTAAGGCGCGGCGAGCCAATACTAAGGCTGCTGCTGTATCAGAACTCAAGCCATACATGGGCATGAACTTGAGCATGCCAATCACGGATGAATAGGCGGGATTGAGTTGAATTAATTCAATCCCATAACGCTGAGTCCTAGAACTTAAAAGTTCCAGGAATTTTGCATAGCTAAAATTACTGAGCATCCGGGAGTAACGCACTCCCTGCTGTTTCATAGATGTTTTCTTTTTCGAGAAGTCAAGATGTTCTGTGGCAATGGGACATCTGTAGGATGAGGCGATATCTACCAACCTCGACACGGCATCGCCTAATGTCGCTTCAACTTGGTTAGTGGAGCGGTCGTTAAGATTGAGCCGAATTTGTCCCTTATCCAAGAGATTACCTTCACTGTCGCAAACCGCCCAGCCAATGACGCCTGGATTGAGGTCTACTCCGAGTAGACCATTGCTGTACCGACTCTGAATCGGAACATCTGGTCGAGAGGTTGTGCAGAAAATATACCATTGCCCATGCTTGCGGACAAATCTGTAGGTTAACGCAAGTCCTTTCTCTAGGGCATAGTTGATGTTTTCTTGACCATAGGCAAACTGAACGCCCTGTGCAATGATGTACTTACCAAAAAGATGTTCTAATCCTGGCGCGACTCGGATTTTTAAGCGACCGTCTGGAGTAATTTGACAGTTCTGGCAGCCATTGGTTTCATCCTTGCTGCCAACCAGCATGAACTGCCCCGAACGAGCATCTTGCCAATCACTCAGCCATTGCTCGTGAGATTCGTAGCCGTTAGCTTCTAGGTTGAACTGATCTTTCCATAGCTTTTTGCCTCCAAAAATTAAGGAGGGTTTCTGGGATTTGAGCCGATTGAGTTTGTTCTGAAGGAAAGCGAGGAAGCGTTTCTTTTGGTGCAACTTCCAGCGCACTATTCCCCTAGGAGACTTGCCTCTAAGAGCACAAGCTGATGGGGTGGATTTGAGTTGCTTGGTCAGTTTCTTGACCGACTGCTCTAAACCCTTGATTCTTTCTTTGAGCTGAGTGATTTGCCTTTTGTAACATTCATGAAGACTTTCAATCTTGCCTTTAATGCTGGAGTGGACGCTGTTGAACTGTCTAGCATTGATGCCGAAACGGTATGAATACTCTTTCTTAAGGTTGTTGAGCTTTTCGCCTCGTTCTAATGCTTTGTATAGATGACGCTCTACCTGACAAAACAAAAATCCCATTGCCTCGCAATATTGGACGAGACTGGATGGGACGAGGGTTTGATAGGTAGCAACGCTCATTTGAGTTCTTTAGCGACTTCTCTTAATTGTTCTACAATCTGTTTATTTCTGTGAGAGCGACTGCCATAAAGGCGCGCTGAGAAAACCGTGATGATTTCTAAAACATCTTGAGCCAAGTCTTCCTCAAAACTGGAGTCTTCGGAACGATTAATAATTATTACTTCTGTTCCAAATTGTTCGCATAAGTATAAGATTAATTCGGCTCCAAATCTTAACAATCTATCTTTATGAGTTAGGACTAATCGTTCGACCTGGTAGCTCGTTATGAGCTTGATGAGTCTGATGAGTCCCTTTTTTCTGTAATTCATCCCACTTCCAAAATCTTGGATGATTTCAAAACTCCATCCCTGTTTTGCGCAGTAGGCTTCCAGAAGTCTACTTTGACGTTCTAAATCTTGTTTCTGGTCATGGCTGGAAACTCGTGCGTATCCAACAGTAAGTTTTGCATCCGTTTTATTTCCCAGTAGTTCGTAGATATCATATCGGCGATGACCGCCTTCTGTCCTACGAGGAGTAATTTTGCCTTTTTCTTCCCACCGCAGCAATGTTCTGGTCGATACTCCCAGCAAGTCGGCGGCTTCTTGCGGTGTTAATCCTGACATAACACCATTATAACCCCAAAAACTGTCAGCTGTGTCAGGTATTGTCAAGATTTATTGATTCAGATACTAGCCCTTAAGTTGGGTACGGCTGAAGCCGAATCGCTCTTGCGACGGTTTAACCGTTCTTCGTCACCTCTACACCCAACCCATCTTGCTTTGAGTGAATTGGGCAAGGCAGTGCGGACGATTTTATTGTGTAAGTATCTGCATTCAGAGGAGTTGCGCCGCGAGATTCAAGAGGGGTTGAATGTGGTGGAACAATGGAATGGAGCCAATGGATTTATCTTCTATGGCAAAAACAGTGAGATTGCTACAAACCGATTGGATGAGCAGGAGTTGTCGGTGCTAGCGCTGCATTTGTTGCAGATCTGTTTGGTGTACATCAACACGTTAATGATTCTGCTATGTTTTAACTGAGTCAGTCTGGGAGAAGCTCTTGACCAAAGAGGATTTGCGGGCTTTGACTCCGTTGATTTGGGAGCATATCAATCCCTATGGCACATTCCGGTTGGATATGAACAAACGACTTCAACTTGATGCGGCTTGAGATTTTTAGACCCAAAAACTTTTTTGAGTTCCTGTACCAGTCAGGGTTTCAGCCATCATATGGCACTTCGTTGCAGCTTCGCTACCTTTACCCCATACTGGCGCGAACTGGTGGGTTCTGCCCTTTCCGGGCTACTCGCAACCATAGTGTTTTTTCTCCTGAAAATTGCGTGAAAGCTTTGTGAAGTCTGGGCTGTAGTGCGTTGCCATGCCCAGTTTTTTGTAAACGAATCTTTCGCCAATCCCTGTCATGCTCCGGTGCGTTTTTGCTTGGGTTGGCTTGAGTTGTCTAATAGATGTTAATATAGCGCTTATTAATATTCTATAAACATCTATTAGAGATTTTTTAGGAGGAAATATATGTTACTTCAGCGCTCACAGTTACGATGGATCTGTAATAGACATCACAAAAGTAAATCTGTGAGCAAACGGATTAACGTCACCCTACCAGATGCTGTTTATGAGGAGTTGGAGTGGTGGGCTGAAACACAGGGAAGACCCACAGCAAATCTTGCAAACTTTCTAATTGAGTCTTCTCTTAGAGAGGCAAGGGAACGAGGGGAGATTCCGCAAAAACCGAAGCCTCCCGCTTCTGGCGGCAGTGGCAAAGGCAGGGGAAAGAAAGGGGTTCAAGATGACTGAGGATTATACCGAGATAGAAGAGTTAGCGATCTCGCTAGAGCAAGAATCACAGCTACTTCGAGATCTGCTGACCAATACCGAGCAAGCGACACCGGAAGTAAGCCGCCAAAT
>CBDTXL010000295.1:0-5874 GCA_965364435.1 uncultured bacterium | reverse complement strand
ATGAAACTCTTGAGCGACTGGGGTTTCACCCGTAAAGGATGGCGTAGCGGTGAGCGAGGGGAATATCTGGTATTGCTTCAGGGTGCCTTGCTCATCGGCTTCGTGCTGTTGCCAGTTTACCGCCCAGTGGGCTGGACTATTGACTCACCCACATTGTTGTATCTGCGCTGGGGTATCGCGGCAGCACTGGGACTATGGGCATCTGTACTAATCCTGAAAGGACTGCTGGACTTGGGACGCAACCTTACCCCCCTGCCCTACCCCAAAGATGACGGACAACTGGTGCAATCGGGGGTTTACACAATTGTGCGCCATCCCCTGTATAGCGGCTTAATTTTTGCAGCCTTTAGCTGGGTAGTCTTTCAATTCAGCTTGTCCCACCTAATCGCAACTGCTATTTTGTTCGCCTTTTTCGACGCCAAAGCCCGTCGAGAAGAAGCCTGGTTGACCCAGAAGTACCCAGAATACTCAGACTACCAGCAACGAGTCAAAAAGCTGGTTCCCGGATTGTACTAATTGAAGGGCTAAGACAAGGTTCGGCCCTACCGATTATCTCGCTTATTACTTACTCCTTACCTAAGCCAGTTAGAAAATTGACACATTAAATGTAACTAATCTTGACATTCGGTATACAATTACCAAGTGGTGTGAGTAAGCACAAATAACTATTCAACGACTGATGTCAACTCTTTCATCTAGTCTGGTCTATTCACCAAGCCCGATTGGTGAGTCGCGATCGCTAAAGAATCCCTCAACTGCCCTAAGTGGCAGCCACCGTCTGATGGAATTGATGAAGTCTCTCTATCAGGCCGACCAGCAGGTCAAATACCTGCATTTGCAGGCGGAAGTCGAATCCCTATTGCAGCAACTGCAAATACTTCAACAGCAACGGCTGACCTCGGTGCAATCCGATGCTGGTAATCAGGGGCAATAGAATATTTTGTCGTCAGCTATACTGTTTATCACCCTGGCAACCGCTCCAGGCGTGCTAACTCTTTTCATCACTGACATAAGCATCAGGCAGATAAAAAGCGCTGCCTGCCAGTGATTTGTATCCTGGCAGGCTTTTTGTGCGTCATCACCAAACTGAGACTGGAGAAGTTAATCTTTTCATGACTATATCGGTAATTAAAGAAGCAAGCCCAAATCTACCATCTACAGTTAGCGCTGATACCCTGCGCTTGAAAGACATTGTGCGAACCTTTCCCCGTGAGGTTTTTGCGAAAAACCGTCGTAAAGCCTGGACAATGGTGCTACTGAATGTCTTAATGGTCGGCTTGGGCTACTGGGGTCTAGTAATCGCGCCCTGGTTTCTTTTACCCCCTTTGTGGATTTTTACCGGCACAGCGTTGACCGGTTTTTTTGTAATTGGGCATGATTGTGGTCACCGCTCTTTTGCGAATCGGCGCTGGGTTAATGACCTGGTAGGACATTTGGCATTTGCGCCACTTATTTATCCCTTCCATAGTTGGCGAATTTTGCACAATTACCATCATGCCCACACAAATAAGCTCGATGTAGACAACGCTTGGCAACCCTGGACACCAGAGTTTTATGCCAGCAAACCACGCTGGCTACAGTTGTTTTACGAGCTAATCATGAGTCGAGTTTGGTGGGTTGGTTCAATCACCCACTGGGCCGCACTACACTTTAACTGGACTAAGTTTCAGGGCAAACAGCGTTCTCAGGTGAAGTTGTCGGTTTTAGTTGCGCTGGGTTTTGCCGCGATCGCATTTCCTTTGCTGATTGCCACTACCGGCATTTGGGGATTCGTCAAATTCTGGCTGCTACCCTGGATGGTTTACCACTTCTGGATGAGTACCTTCACCATCGTTCACCACACAGCACCTGATATTCCCTTCATCCCTGCTGATCAATGGAATGAGGCTCAAGCCCAGTTATTTGGTACTGTTCACTGCGATTATCCCCGTTGGGTGGAATTCCTCTGCCACGACATCAACGTCCACATCCCCCATCACCTTTCCACAGCAATTCCTTCCTATAATTTGCGCGACGCGCATCGCAGTCTTAAGGAAAAATGGGGAGACCAGCTTTATGAGTGTCGTTTCTCTTGGTCTTTGATGAAGCAAATTACAGACCAGTGTCACCTCTATAGTTCAGATGAGTGCTATCAGTCTTTTAAGGACTATCACGCTGAGCTGTACGTTAAAACACTCCAAAATTCAGTCTAACCGATTACTAATAAGCACCCTTCAGTTATTTTGTCAACTGAGGGGTGCTTAGTTTCAGGGCAGAAACATCTTATTTGTTAATCATGGGACTCTTTGAAGAACTGGAATCATATCATAGACCCATAAAGTTAGATTTTTCTTGAGAGCCTGATGGCGGACACGAGTAGATACGCGATATACCATCTTCAGGATGGGATGGCGAAGAAATTCGTCTAGTTTTAGATTCCAGAGAAGGCTGTTACATTTGAGTTCAGGATAATCTGCATAAAACTGCTTCCAGTCAGCCCCCCCCTTGACATTACTTCCATGCTGAAGTGTTAGGCGACCATAATGATGTACATAGGTGGGAACCAGAAAAATATCAAAGCCCATCTTTTTGAGTTTAATGCTCACATCAATATCATTGAAATTTCCACTGTAGTTTGTAGACAAACCACCAAATTTTTCAAAGACATCTCTGGGAAAAATATTGAGGTTAAAACTCATAATGGGGGCATAGCAAGCCTTTTTTTTGGCTGTTTGTGATGTTCGTTGCATTGGCAAGTCACACCTTGACAAGTATGGAATCAGGCATCCAATCGACAGATTCTCATGCTTTTCGATAAAGAGACGAAATTCCGAGAACGTTTTAGGATACACATAGATGTCGGATGCCATTGTGACAATCCAATCTTCCTTTAGCATCGTCACACCGTAATTATATGCCTCTCCAAAGGAGAGCATTTTCCCAGCATGGGCATATATGATATTCAAAGATTCGCAATACTCTTTGAACTCTGTATTGACCTGAGATGAGCCATCAGCCAAGACAATGGATGTCACTTCTGGGCAATTTCTTAAAAGCGAAAGAGCCAATCTTGCTGATTCTTGAACGGATGGTGGGTAACCTTCTCGGTGAAAGTAGTTAACAACAACTCCAAACATAGGAACCCCTAGAAAAAGCTTTTGAAGAAAGACAAGTAAGTGTAGATATGCAAACTCAAAATGTTAGGAATCTCGAATCAATGTACAGTAATAATTTGTTCGTTTTATTCCCTAAAAGTTTTTGAGTTTAATTACTTGCACGTACTTAGTTAGTTAAATACACTCTCAGTCCCTGAAAAGAATGTATTTAATATCACATTTTATTTTTATTTAACTATTGAGGGGATTTAAGGATTGAATAAATGCGTTTTTTACATAGCATCTATTGACAAAAAGATTACCGTCAGATAACGGGGATAGGTAAGGTAACCTCAATTACAAAAAAAGAACTAAAATCTACTGTTTTGTTTTTAAAGGTAAAGAAACTTTTCTAAGTTTTTAGGAACAAAGGACGCGAAGGGCTAACGCAAGAGCTTCGCTAAGCCATCCGTTATAGATGGAAGAAAAACGATTTTCTGTGTTCCTCTAAACATAAGGGTTTGAGAGAGTGTTTCTTGAGAGGGAGAAGGCGACCTGTCCAGTCTCGGCGCGTTCACAAATTGTTACCCGTACTTGGACTTAGCCAGACTACAAGGCTAGACTGCTATGGGACGGCAGCGCCGCCGCAATTGTCGGGCATTAAGAACAAGGACTCTGGTTCCGTAACCTTCTTCCTCTGGCTTGAGCCGACTAAGACTCTCAACAATAAAGTCAAGTCGTGAAATCTGCTTCTATTTCTTCATGAACCTACGAACAGTTAAGACTACGCCCTTTTCAGACCAAAAGCCCGGTACTTCAGGGCTTCGCAAGCCGGTCACGGTGTTCCAGCAGGCTCATTACCTGGAAAACTTTGTGCAGTCGATCTTCGACACGCTTGATGACCATGAGGGTCAGACGCTAGTACTGGGCGGCGACGGTCGCTACTACAACCGTACTGCGATTCAGACTATCTTGAAAATGGCCGCCGCGAATGGGTTTGGGCGCGTCAAAGTGGGTCGTGGGGGAATACTCTCTACCCCGGCAGCTTCCTGCGTAATCCGCCAGTCCCAGGCATTTGGCGGCATTATCCTCTCAGCCAGTCATAATCCGGGCGGACCAGAGGGTGACTTTGGCATTAAGTACAACATTAGCAACGGCGGACCAGCACCAGAAAAGGTGACAGAGTCTATGTATGCCCGTTCTAAAATCATCAACACTTACCACCTCATGGAAGCGCCGGATGTAGATTTAGACAAGCTGGGTGAATTCCCGCTGGGAAACTTGGTCGTTGAGGTGATTGACCCAGTTGAGCCTTACGCACAATTAATGGAGTCTCTGTTCGATTTCGATCGCATACACGAACTCCTGACTTCTGGACAATTCCGTTTGTGTGTTGATTCAATGCATGCTGTGACGGGTCCCTATGCTAAAGCTATCTTAGAGCAACGCCTGGGGGCACCGGCGGGTACGGTACTCAACGGGACACCTTTGGAGGATTTTGGCGGCGGTCATCCTGACCCGAATTTGGTCTATGCTCATGACCTAGTGGAGGTTTTGTATGGCACGGATGCACCGGACTTTGGGGCGGCATCGGACGGAGATGGCGATCGCAATATGATTTTGGGGCAAAGATTCTTCGTCACCCCCAGTGATAGTTTGGCTGTGTTAACGGCTAATGCCCATTTAGTTCCAGGTTATCGCCAGGGTCTAGCTGGGGTAGCCAGGTCCATGCCTACAAGCGCTGCTGTAGACCGAGTGGCGCGAGAGTTGGGAATCGACTGCTATGAGACTCCCACGGGTTGGAAGTTTTTTGGCAACTTGCTGGATGCTGATAAGGTGACCTTGTGCGGTGAAGAGAGCTTCGGCACCGGGTCCAACCATGTGCGCGAGAAGGATGGGTTATGGGCGGTGCTATTCTGGCTCAACATCCTCGCAGTACGCTCTGAATCAGTGGAGCAAATTGTCCGCAGCCACTGGCAGACCTATGGTCGCAATTTCTATTCGCGCCGTGACTACGAAGGGGTAGATGCAGAGCGAGCATCTGAGCTTATGGTTCGTCTGGGTCAGTTAGCCCCAGAACTCAAAGGTAAGCAATTTGGTCAATACCAGGTCGAGTACACTGATGACTTTAGTTACACCGACCCGGTTGATGAGAGCGTTAGCCAACACCAAGGCATCCGGATTGGCTTTACCGATGGCTCTCGCATTGTGTTTCGATTATCGGGTACGGGAACGCAGGGAGCAACACTCAGGGTCTACATAGAAAGCTATGAGCCGGATGAGACAAAGCACAATCTGGATACACAAGAGGCACTGGCACCATTGATTGCTGTGGCGGATGAGGTTGCCCAGATTCGTAGTTTTACACAGAGGGAGGCACCGACTGTCATTACTTGAACAGGGCGTCGGGGCTGGGGGTTAGGGACCAGACAAGTCAGGGTCGATTGAAAAGTTCGCCTGGATCTACACAGGTGGCACCGATGGTGCACGTACACTGCTTTCAACCCACATTCCGCACTAGTCAAGTGTCACACTACGAATTTTGGGAATTTGGCGAAATTGGACTGACCCTCGCCAGTCCAATTTCCCACTTCTGTGTAGAAAAAGTGACCAATTTGGTTCCCAAAAAATTCCACAAAAACCGATTGTGACAGTGGAGGGTGCGGAAAGTGGGACAAAAGATTGGGTATGGGAGGCCGGGGGGCAAGCGGCGGTGGGTGAGCGCAGTAGTCGTGAGGAGGTATCTCAGGAGTGCGATCGCAAGGATATTGAGGAGCGATACTTGGCGGCAGTGAAGGCG
>CBDTXL010000294.1:0-5882 GCA_965364435.1 uncultured bacterium | reverse complement strand
TCGGTGCGTAAGTTACTTTAGACTGTTTTACGTCTTCACTTGTCCAAAGTCCAGACTCGTTAGATGAGTCATCTAATGGCTCTACAACTATGGAGTGAGCCTGCTCCACAGTGGATTGGGACGCCACTGGTGGTACTGGCGTATCACCAACAGTAGCATTTTGAGGAAATAGTTCAAGCACCTTGGATTGATTAGTCTGCTGCTCATGCCGTTGTTGAGCCTTCTTCCGCCGCTGCCGCTTGGATTTACGCTTCTGGTCCACAAATTCATACAAGGCCAGACGCTCGTTCAAGATTGAACTATTGTCAATCTCCTGAGCTTGCTCACGCAATTTCTGCTTGCGCCACTTCAACTCCTCCAGAGACATCTGCTTTTCTTTGGCATCTCTAGCAGGAACAACTCCAATAAACTCTCCGGGTTGACCGTCTTTTGGGCGAGTGTAGGCAAGAAGGACAAGGATGTTGCGCTGGTCGTATCTTAGGGAAATCGGTTCGCCCTGATAGTCCACTAAGCAATCCGCCCGGTAAACCAAGCCCTCAAACCTGACACAACCATACTTTTCCACCTTACGATGAGCCACCTTCATCAAGCAGATGTCTAGCGAACGTTCATTTACAACGTCTGGCTCTACCAGCAATCCTGACTGCCATCGTTGAGTTCGCTTCTGGTTTGCCACCCTCGGATAATCATGCTGGTTGTAGTGATCGACGAAGTATCTCACCAATATCTTCTCTAGCTCATTGAGTGTTAGAGAGGCGTGTTTCTCACAATTGTCTGGGCGCTTTTCAACACTTGAGCCTGTATAACCTGGAAGCAGTGATAAAACTTCTTTGTTGATTTTG
Organism: uncultured bacterium; assembly: GCA_965364435.1. Classification (GTDB taxonomy): domain Bacteria; phylum Cyanobacteriota; class Cyanobacteriia; order Cyanobacteriales; family Coleofasciculaceae; genus CBDTXL01. Next base: position 5,040 of record CBDTXL010000294.1, on the reverse strand, counting down.
TCGAAAATCGACTCAATTAGCCCACCGGCTGAGGGAAATGCACGTAGGCGGCGCTTGAAATCTAGCTGCATTGAGATTTGTTTCAAGTGATTGCACTTGAACTCCTTAGCACGGTCAGTTACCAAATACTCTAGTAGTCCAAAAACAATCCATTGCTTCTGGAGTTCGTACTCTGGTTCATATTGCTTGGGCAGGATTGCATGACGCAATGCCAGACCCACCTCATGCGATCCGGCTGCTTCAAATCCCAGGTGAAAGCCTACAACACAGCCAGAGTAGCTATCCATTATTAGCGTTATATAGGGGCGACCAATGATTTCTTCGCCTTTATCGTCTAACTGAAAAATCACCTCACCCTGCTCGTCAACCAGAAAGATATCAAGTTTCGTGTGGTCACACTGCCAAATTTGATTGCTATGAGTGATTTCTAAAATCCCTTCAGTGGTTTGGATGATTTGCCCTTGGGCCGGAGAACCCGAATGACGAACCTTCTTGTTTTCTTGAGCAAGATGAAAATTAATGACTTTATAGACAGTCGGATGGGATGGATATTTTCCTGCCACAAGGTCGGACAACACCTCTGGGTAATCCTTGAACCGCTCAGCATATTTTTTCTCTCGCAGTGCTTCTCCCTTGGATGCAAGAGTCATGAGATGCACATGAACTTGGTTGTGATTCATCCGAGAACCATCTCGCTGCCCCCAGCTATGGGTGGCAATAATAAATTTGAACCACTGCTCGGAAATACGAAACTGTCCCTTGTCCTTACGACCAACCCCAAGAGTGGCAACTCCCTCAGTCTCTACCCTCTTTACCATCAGGCGAATCATGCGGGGAGTTCTGCCTAGTACTGAGGATGCTTTTTGAATAGCCTCCCTTCGGCCTTTGCGATCGCGGGCTTGGAGTACAGCGTCAATCAGGTCTATCTTTTGCTCAACCTCTTTTCTAATCTCATTGAGGAGAGTGAGTGGCTTGGCAGTCCGTCCCTGTAAGTCTTCTGCCTCTTGACTGGAAGAACTGTTTTCCAACACCGTATCCTTTGTAGACATAGTGAACCTCCAACCATTGCTCTAAAAAAGTGAAGCCTTTCACTTTAAAGAATATTATGGCGTTTACGAATTTTGGAAGTGGTTTACTTTAAAAGTAACAAGAGGGGTATTGGCGATAAAAAACAGGCTCAAACCCTTATTGAACAAGGATTTGAGCCTGAATTAGACTTTAATGGCAAAATGGAAATTAATCCTTTAAAATGGAATACAATTATTTGATGGACATGAAGCCTGAACAGAGCTTTGGTTACTTGTATTTCCTGCTATCAGTAATTAGTAATTTGTCTGACTTAAATTAGGTGGGCAGATTTATAGTTTCGCTCGTATCCTGGAATTATCGGGTACTTGCGTAATTATTGGAGCATCAGTTGTAATGCCTGGTTTTGGAAATATTGTTCAAAAAGCGTTTTACCTCGGCGTTGGTCTAGCGTCTTATGCGAGTGAGAAAGCCGGGGGAACATTGGGCGAACTGCGAGTCCAAGCCCAGAAACTGGCAGATGAACTTGTAGAACGAGGCGAGATGACAACGGAGGAAGCCCGTAAACTGGTTGATGATTTGATGCAACAGGCGCAACAGCAACCTGTGAAACCCTCCACGAATGCCCCCCCATCTGAACCGCGCCGGATTGAGATTCTCTCGGAAGATGAAGCGCCAGCGACTCCTAATGCTGAGAATGTTGATGCCCTGCGCCAGCAGGTGCAAGCCATGCAAGAAGAACTGCGTCGGCTCAAGCGCGAATAGACGATCGGGTTTAGGTGTCGAAGCGCTAACCCGTAAGCACCTTCTAGCTCAGGGTTAGAGGGAGCGATCGCCCTTAATTCAGGCTATGATTGCTGATTAATGTGCCTAGCGTCACTAATTCGTCGCTAGAAAATGATAACTCTTTACTGAATCTCCAACATGGAAGATTGGTCAAAAAATATATTTGAAATCCTGGAATCAGTGACTTATATGGTCGATGAGTTCTTCCTGGGAGTTGCTGAAATGGTCGAAGTCTTTGCCGAGGACGTACAAAATACTGTAGGCGTGGAAATTGACCAGTGTTTGCAGGATATGTTTGAACCGATCGCGGAAATATATGCTGAACTGGAAGAGATCGCAGGCGAAACAGAGTATACTTTCACCTATCCCGTGGAACCAACGCCGGAGAAACACCCTGCCTGCGTAGGTTGCAGTCATTATCATGGTCAAGTCTACAGCGGTAATTTGTTTGTCTGTGCCATGCACCCCTATGGTTGGGAAACTGAGGATTGTCCCGACTGGCAATCCCTTAAAGACTAACAACGACTTATGACTCACTCCAATGCGCAGCAACACCCCTCACCGGAAGTACAAACGCCGCAGATGAAATACGGCGAACGCGAGATTGAAGAGGGAAAACTAATTACATTCCCTAATCCGCGTGTAGGCCGTCGTTACGATATTGAGATCACGTTGCCGGAGTTTACCTGCAAGTGCCCGTTTTCAGGATATCCGGACTTTGCAACGATTTACATCACCTACGTTCCTAATAAGCGGGTGGTGGAGCTGAAGGCGATTAAACTTTACATCAATAGCTACCGCGATCGCTATATCTCTCACGAAGAGAGCATCAATCAAATTCTCGATGATTTTGTTGCGGCATGTGACCCTTTAGAGGCCACGATCAAAGGAGATTTTGCCCCTCGTGGTAATGTTCACACGGTCGTGGAAGTGCGACATCAAAAAGAGGTAAATTCCTAGAGTGTGTCATCAATTAGGTAAGCAGGAATCAGCGAGGCTGAGGATGACTCGACGTTACGCGCTGCAAGACCATCGCGCCCTGTTACCGGGCGGCGCGATTGTAGTACAAGGTTGAGGCGTGGACAGGTTCCGTCGGAACGTGTATACTTTCGCAGCAACTACGGCGTAACACCTCGGAGCGTAGTCAGGGCATTGCGGACGCGATCAATTGGTTCACGGTTAAACCGAGCATTGGGAGCCTGCATGATATTCAGAACTTTGGTCAATTCAGCGATCGCTTGTTGGCGTTGGTTAGCTGAAAGACTGCCATTCTGCCAAGCAACAGCCGTATCCCGCGCAATTTCCCCCAGAATTGTCGCTGCATACCCCGGCGAGTTTTTTTGCTTGCCTACAAGCATTGCCCGGAGTTTGGGTACCAGATCCAACGCGGCTGCCCCAAACTTCCCAATCGCAATAATTGCGCCATTGCGCTCGTTATCATCGGCAGACTCTAACTGCGCCGTGTAGTAAGGCAGGATATAAGGCGCGGACTGTGAACCATAGCCCTGCAACTGAGACAGTGCCGCCCGCCGAATGGATGAATCGGGGTACTGCAACAATCGCCCGACAACAGGCAAGCCTTGAGCCTGTCCCAATCTGAGTAATGCCCACCCAGTTGCAAGCTGCATCCAAGGATTATTATCTTTGAGGGCAGTAGTGAGGGCAGGAATGGCGCTGCGATCGCCCAACTTGCCCAGGGCTATAGCGGCATTGACTCGCACCAGTTGCTCAGGGTTATCGGGGGCTGGGGGGTATTGCGTTGTGCCTGAATACAACGGTGGTAGAGGGGCTATAAACAAGGGGTACAAGGAGTAGGGGTATTGGTTCGAGGTTGGTGGCACATAACGCCCTGTATCCCCCAGTAGTGCCAGCAGATCGGGAACCGCAGACTGAGCCGCCCCTCCTAGATTGCCCACCAGTTCTGCCGCCTCCAACCGAACAATTGGCTCTGGTGCTTTTAACGCTTGGACTAATCCTGGTAATGCCCCTGTTCCTAGCAACTTTAACGCAACGCTTGCGGCATTACGAACCGTGAAATCGTCATCTTTAAGTGCTATGACCAATGAGGCAGTCGTGCTGTTATCAGCTTCCGCTCCCAAGACTTTACGCAGGAGTGAGCGTGAGTCTTGAAAAACTTCCGCTGCACTGCGACGCAGGCTAGGGTCAGGGTGCTGTAAGGCTTCTAACCAGTGAGGCAGTAGGGGTACAGAGGCTCCGATTTCGGAGAGTGCCCATGTGGCATTCAGCTTCACCCAAGGATCAGGGTCTTGCAAGGCTTGGGTTAGGGGTGGTGTGGCTAATGTTCTCGCGGGTAAACCAATTTTTCCCAGCGCCGCGATCGCTGTAATCCGCAGTAGGTTTTCGGGGTTTTTGGGAGGGTTCGGTGGGCTGCGCCGCTCTTTCATATCTCTAACCGTTGCTAGAGAGGGAAGGGGAAGGGGAGGTATTGCATCATTGAGATACGGATACGGTGCAACGAGACGCGACGCTGGCACGATCGCTCTGCGTCCATCGTTCATCATCTCAATCAATCCAGGAATGGCTGGTACTGCGTCATCAGTGAGATTTCCCAGCACCTCTGCCACGCCACTTTTGACCAGAGGATCGGGTTCCTCCATAGCTCTAACCAATGCAGGCACAATATTTTGTTGGGTGTCGCTAAGTTGTTGAATAATTTTCCAACGCTCTTCAACATCGGCAGTACGGAGTTGTTCTACTAACTCGGCAACGGCGATGGGTTTGGTACTCTCCCGATCCCCCGACCTAGTTGGTACGGATCGAGGCAAGCTAAACGTTTCCCTTTGAGCTGCGGCAGGCGTCTCGTCAGCAAGGAAAGTCAGGATTGTTAACAGGCTCAAAGCCAAGCCTATTCGAGAACTCATAGGATTCTAGAACTTGGAATTTTGTTATGAAAGTAGCTGAGGTTCAATAGACTTCTTACATAAATATAAATTTCAAATTTTTTAACCACAGATGCACACAGATGTAGACGCTTTCCTTGGCTTGCCGCAGGCTACACAGATGTTTTAAGGGTTTACCATTCTTGGTGGGAGATTTACCTAATTGATGACACGCCCTAGTTTTCTGCCGTAGGGTGCGTTATTAACACACCCTACTGGTAAGGAAAGCTGCGTAGCTACTTGTGTCGGATGCGGTCGTAAATTTCCAAGTAGTCCTTACCTGGGTGGTTCCATGAGTAGTCATAACTCATGCCCTGACTGACAAGTT
>CBDTXL010000293.1:0-5901 GCA_965364435.1 uncultured bacterium | reverse complement strand
TCGGTCGCGGTGGACTTCGGAAGACCCTTGTGGGTGGGAACGATGGGGTTGAGTTGGCCTACGGGCTGATGTCCGAATTCTGGGGCAAAGGGCTAGCTACTGAAATGGCACAGGCGAGTTTAAAGATAGGTTTCGAGCAACTTGGCTTGGCAGACGTGGTTTGCTTTACAATGACCACTAACTATGCATCGCAACGAGTGATGGAGAAAGTCGGATTTAAGTACGAGCGAGACATTATCCACGCCGATCTACCCCATGTGTTTTACCGCCTTACTGCGGATGAGTGGAAGTGCGATCGCCTACCTGGTTAGTGCAACAACTAAAGCTCAATCATGATTGATGAGTATATCCAAGCCACAATGACCCAGGAACACATCCCTGGACTCTCTATTGCGGTTGTGCAGGATGGTGAGCCTGTCCTGGTTAAAGGTTATGGATTGGCAAACGTCGAACACTCAGTTCCGGCAACTGAACAGACCGTCTATGAAATTGCCTCAATCGGTAAAACATTCACCGCTACAGTCACGATGATGTTGGTTGAGGAGGGCGTTATCTCGCTGGATGATTCCATTGTGGATTACCTAGACAAGCCGCCAGAGGCATGGCGTCCTGTAACCTTGAAGCATATCCTATCTCATCAATCCGGAATTCCCAGCTATACCGATGCTAAGAACTACTGGGAGATTACTCGTCTAGATCTATCCAAGGCTGAAATTTTGGCTTTGATAACCGATTTGCCTCTCAAGTTCCAACCGGGTGAATTGAACGCCTATGACAACACGGGTTACTATCTGCTGGGCTTGATGCTCGAAAAGGTGACGGGTCAACCCTATGAGGAACTATTGCGCGAGCGCATTTTTGCTCCCTTGGGAATGAATGCCACTATCATGAACAATCCGGCAAGCATCGTGCCCCACCGTGCTGCTGGCTACAGATGGCAGAATGAAACTCTCCGCAATAAGCCGTACTATAGCCCCTCGGTAACTTATTCAGCTGGAGGTCAGCTTTCCAGTGTGGAAGACATGGTTAAGTGGGAAAAGGCGCTTGGCAGTGAAACCCTACTGAGACGAGCAACCTTGGACATGATGTGGACTCCCCATCCCTCAGCCTGTGGTCATGAGTGGGAAAAGCTTAGATATGTAGCAGGCTTAGGTTGGTTTATTCTCAATTATGGGGATCAGCGAGTGGTTAGCCACAATGGTTCTATCCTTGGGTTTGCGACCAACATGACCCGCTTTATCGACCACAAGATCACCGTTATCCTGTTTTGCAATCTAGACAAAATCGCACGACCGGATGCGATCGCTAAAGAGATTGCTGGATATTTTTGTCCATCCCTGGCGGAACTACCGCTTCAACCTCCAATGTAGCCACAGCTATAGGCGATCGCACTTGAGAGGGTAGACTGTGCCCACCATAAGCTCTCGGAATAGGAAAGAACTTTCTAGTGTTTCAGGAGTAGGGAAATTCTGGAGTAATCACCCTCATGCAGCAACAGCTTCTCACCGGGAAGGAGCGGTAGCGATAGCGAAGCGGTAGCGACGTAAGGAGCGTCAGCATGCCGCCCTTGCTTATCGCTCATTGCTAGACTAAGGGCAGCAATCTGAGCAGGATAGAGCCTACTCAGGGTATTCTTATGGGGTATCTAAGTCCTAGTTCAGATGCCTATCGATCGGGAGAAGAATAAGCAACTCAAGGTAACTATACCGAATGACCTTCACAGAAAGCTCAAGATCATATCCGAGAGAATAGGCATTCCCATGGCTCAGATGCTCCTACAGTCGGCTGTAGAGAAGTATAGAGAGGAGCTTAAGGAACTGGATAAAGAAGAAGAATAGGCATCGACATGATGCTACTTTGATTTGAAGTGTGGTAAGGATTGAAACCATGTCCTATAGAGACTTCACCATCGGCAAGCTCAAAAGCCAGTTCAACATCCAGTTAATTGAACAGGCAGAACCTATTGTTCCCAAAACACCTATAACTCCCAGTGCCTACATTGAGGAAACGCTCAAGCGTAACTTTCGCATTGCCCAAACCGTCAGCACTGAGAAGATTCGCTCTGAGTTGATTATTGCCCCGATCTTGATGGAGTTAGTGGTGTTGATGAATCACCAGATTGGTTTGTTTTCTGGGAATGACTTTACCGTAGACCCCAAAGTTGGTCTGAATGGATGGGTGGATTTCTTAATTAGTCTGTCTCCAGAGCAACTGGAGATTGAAGCTCCAGTTGCCGTCATTGTGGAAGCTAAGAAAGAAGAGTTAAACGTTGGCATTCCTCAATGCATTGCCACGATGATTGCAGCGGACCAGTTCAATAAAGCGCGAGAAAATGCCATTAGTCCCGTGTACGGTGCCGTTACTACGGGGGCATTTTGGCGATTTCTGGCTTTAGAAGGCAATACGGTGACGATTGACTTCAATGACTGCTATATCTCGCCCGTTGAAAATATCCTGGGTACTCTAGTCAGCATGGTAAGCAGACAGCCTGCGGGATTAAGCGCATGAGATGCCTTTGATAGCCTCGCTTTTTGCCTCGCTCAGTGAATAAATTTGGCGTAAAGGTGAACGCAAGCGCTCTTGTTAGGCTTATCGCTCATTGCTAGACTAAGGGCAGCAAGTAGGCAGCAGCAGATGGTTACTGGTGTAGGGATTACTGACACCATTAAGAGTTTGAGCGATCTTCAGGTTCGCTGTAATTTGCCTCAGGCGGATAGCGATCGCTTTTTCAGCGAGTGGGTTGAAGATTTACCCGATCTCGACGAACGGGAACAGGCTGGCATCGAGCGCATCAAGCAACGCTATGATTACCATCGCTTCGATGGTTTGTTGTTGGAAGGTACGATTAACCTCGTGGTGGTTTCGCCACTGTTGGAACTTGCAGGTTTTCTCGATCCACCCTTCCGCCTGCGATCGCCTTACGGTATTGCGCTAGAACTGGACGATCCTGAAGAAACAATTCGCGGTTTTATCGACGTGCTAGTCGTACAGGAGCGACTTTGGATTTTGGTTGTCGAGTCGAAGCGGACGAGTATTCCAGTTCCGGCAGCATTGCCCCAGTTACTAGCTTATCTGCTGACTAATCCCCAGAGCGATCGGGCTTTGCACGGTGCCGAAGGCAATCGCCCGGTGTTTGGCATGGCAACAAACGGTGACGAGTTTGTGTTTCTGAAGCTAAGCCAAGGAGAAACTCCGCAATATGACGCATCGCGGACATTTTCGCTGTTTCCCCGGCGGCACGAGTTGGGTGAAGTTTTACGAATTTTAAAACGGTTGGGACAGGCAGTGCTGGAGTGAGAGCGATCACTCTCATTGCCTAAATGCTGGTAGAGAAGGGGCGATCCTATATCCCCAGAAACTCTTAAGATCGATGGACACTGCGATGAACGAAGACAAAATCAATGAACGTACCGCACGATTGGTAATGGATTGCAACATCACCGATCCTGAGTTAATTCGGCAGATTGAAGAACGGATTCGACAGGACGAGATAGAAAATCAATTGAGGACTCAGGTACTCAACCGCCTGAAAAGTGTTTGGGAACTTGGCATTGCTAAGGGGTTACCACAAATACTGACTCTTTTATCTACCCCTACATCTTGGGTATTTGCAGCGACAGCCAGTGGATTCATGATTTCTGCATGGGAAAGAGAACAACAGAATAAATGGTTGAATGAATTAAAAGAAACCTTGGAGAAAAGGATTGATGAGATTAAGACAAAAAGTGAACCGCCTAGCTTAGCTTTTGATGAGTTCATGGAATTATTCATTAAAACTAGGGATATTACATCTAAGTCTTCATCTGATTTAAAACGAAAGGCTTTAGCTAATTTGTTAGTTAATTCAGTTTTAGCAAAAAGGGAGAATTTTACTGGTGAGCAAACTGCTCTTCGACTTATAGCACAACTATCAGATGAAGAAATGCTTGCGATAACAGCTATAGATAAGATTCAGAAGAGCGATGATTCAAAACAAGCATTTGGTGTGAGTATCGCTGACATTGAACAAGAGATGAATTGGAGTGAGCAAGAAACCCGTATTGCTTGTGAAGCATTGCTACAACTTAACCTTATCTTTGAGCCTCCAATTAGCTCACAAACCTATCTATCCTACGATGAACCTATCAACGTCAGGCGCTTTAGAGGGTTGCTGATTAGTGACTTAGGAAACCATCTAGTTAAATGGTGCAAAGAGGTATCATCAACAGAACAAAAAGCAGAGGAGAATTCAGGCTCTGCATTTCTGCTTTCTATTGCAGGCATTGGGAATTCCGCTGAAAACGATCTTTCTGAACGGGATGAAGACATTTTAACTAATGAAGTTTGACATTAGCTACAGCTAAAAAAGCCATAGCTACCCTTTCCATGCGCCGTTTGCTCATCCCTTCAACAGGTACACCAAACTTAGAAAGAATATATAAAGCTTCATTAATAAGCTTTTGCAGTTGCTTTGGCTTATTCGATTGGTTAATATACTGAGGTAGCTCAGGCATGGATAGTACTTAAAAAGGTAACGATAGCTGCAAAGGTAAATTATTGCTTACTATCTCGCTAGGTGATAAGCGTTTGCTTGATCGCAAATAATCCTGAACCCCTCCAGCTAGATTAAATGCAAATAATGGTGGAACGGCATTACCCACTTGATTCAAGCAACTGGTTTCTGTTCCAACAAATTCAAACCAATCTGGAAAACTTTGCAGACGTGCTGCTTCTCTCAAAAGAAGACGACGCCGCCGTCCATCAGGAAGTTTAACCCGGTGCATGTCGCCCGTTGCACCTGCCAGATTTCTACAGGTTAAAGTTCGAGCTGGTTTATCTAGATGAAGATCGCGGGGACGTTTGCAAAAAGAAGCCTTTTCATACTTAGCTACATACTCATCCATACTCGGCGTAAGAAATTTTGATTCAGGAGGAGCTTGAAAAGCCAACTCTCCTAAAGCTTCGCCTGCACTGATTTTTCTATCTACTAATCTAGGAAAACTAAAGTGCCCTTTGTGACCTACTACGATAAGACGTTCGCGATTTTGAGGAACACCAAAATCAACGGCATTTAATAATTTAACTTCGATGACATAACCCAATAGCTGAAGAGATTGAGTAATTTCATCCAAGTACCACTTATTTCGATAAAGAAGACCGCGAACATTCTCAAAAAGCCAAATTTCAGGACGAAGCCTCTCTACAGCACTGATGAAAATTGGAAAACCATCCCGTGAATCTTTTAAACCCTTTTGCTTTCCACCGACACTAAAAGGCTGACAGGGTGGGCCACCAATCAGCACAGGTGCAGCAGGTAACTCTGTTTCTGTGGATAAGACTACCTGGGTACAGTTACCTTTTAAGTTTTTTCTATAAGTTGCACAGGAATCAGCATCCATTTCAAAGCCGTGCGTCTCAAACCCCTGTGCCTCAAAACCCAGTGATAAACCACCACATCCGGCAAAGAGATCTACTACCAGAGGACTGCGCGATGTAGCAGGTTTAAGTATGTGGTTAATCTTGTCAACGTAGTTCATGCTCAGCCGTAGGGTGGTCGATACTCCTGTTCATGATAAAGCTCTACTAGAACTAATCAACCAAATGTTTCCGACAGGGAAGGAGCGATCGCGCGGTGTTTGGCATGGCAACGAACGGGGACGAGTTTGTGTTTCTGAAGCTAAGCCAAGGAGATGAGCCGCGATATGACGCATCGCGGACATTTTCCTTGTTTCCCCGGCGGCACGAGTTGGGCGAGGTTTTACGAATTTTGAAACGCTTGGGACGGGTAGTGGTGGAGTGAGAGCATTCGGAGGTCATTCCAAGCGATCGCCTCTTACAACCACCATACCGGAACCGTTGGGTCGGTCTATACCCCAAAAGATACAGAAAGCTAACGGTTGATTCCTTCCCTTGATATACACT
>CBDTXL010000292.1:0-5914 GCA_965364435.1 uncultured bacterium | reverse complement strand
GGCTGTAATTGCGTCGTATCCCAACCACTAAGGATACTTAAATCCTCCAAATCAATTCCTTTGATCAACATTTCTACACACCAAGTCTGTCGTGCTTGCTCAACAAAAAGAGGTTGACCTTCAGGAGTTAACAACCCTGAAGTAAATTTCCGCCAAGCAGCGCGTAACTCTCCCTCTGACATCGGCTGACCAGCATCACTCAAAAACAACACTGAATGGTCATCTTTACGACTTTTTAGCCATTGACTCAAAGGATTGCGAGTATAGGAGCCATAACGCTTCCCCATAATCCACTGATTCACTGGCACTTGTCGAACCGCGCCTTGAGTGACTTGCAACAGGTGCTGATGAGCATCAATGATTTGATGCGATCGCTCTAATGCGATAACTTCTTGAGGAAACAAGCCTGTTCCAAACAGTACATAGGCTAGGGCATAATCTCGTAACCCCTGTTTTTTCGCTTGTTGCAGAATGGAGTGAACTAAAGAAGCTGGTAAATCAGCCACTTTCTCCCCAAGGGTTGAAGGTTGTCTGGGGGGTGAAGGTTGAAGGTTAGGTTGGGTTGAACCTACCCCTACTCCTTCGGAGAACGCTTCGCGAACGGGGAACGCTTCGGGTACAACTTTCAACTCTTCTTTCAACTCTTCTGTTGAAACCGCTCCGTGTAAGAATAGTTCCACCAAACTCTCCAAGAAATCCTCGCGGTCATCCCAAAGTTCATGGAACTCACTCGTCAATTCAATGACTAAATACCCGAACAACATCCCATTGAGCAAACTGGATAATTTTTCGGGAGGTAAACGGGTGTGTAAGCGATCGCGCTCAATCACGGTGGCTAGATATCGGGCGACATCGCGATTGGCTTGAGTTATCCCCCGTCCTAGCGCCCGACGATTTTCGAGTGCGTACTGACCTGCTTCACCCACTACAGAGCGTAGTAACTCTGGAATCTGTTCTAGAGCCTGTAAGCGATCGCTTGCATAGTTTTTTAGAGCCTCGTCTAGTTGGCTTGTGTGATTTACTTGCTCTCTTAAGGATTTAGCCAGGTGGCTAAACACCGCAGAGTCTTCGATTACTGCCAATAGCAATCCCTGCTTGTTCCCAAACTGGCGAAACAGCGTCACTTCATTAACCTGTGCCAATTCTGCAATCTGCCGAGTTGTCGTCTCGGTGACTCCTTGAGAGCTGAACAACTCAAGCGCTGCATTAATCAAGCGCTGTCGAGTTGAAGAAGATGTTCGAGACATAAGCTCCATATGTAAGTGACACTTGCACTTTTAAATTTCCGTTGTTAAGCTGGGAGAAAGTGCAAGTGTTACTTGCATAACGATTCCCAACTATAGCGCTCCTCTCCACTTAAGAGGAAAATTCATGACCAACAACTCACTCTCGGCTGCCCAAGAGAGCAGGCCTCCTCTGGCTCTAAACTGGGTAAGTGTAGCGTTTTTCGCTACGATTCACGCTTTGGCACTGCTCGCTCCCTGGTTTTTCTCCTGGTCAGCGTTGGGAGTCACAATCTTTCTCCACTGGTTATTTGGCAGCATTGGCATCTGTTTGGGGTATCACCGGCTTTTGACCCATCGTAGTTTTCAGGTGCCCAAGTGGTTGGAGTATATCATTGCGACTATTGGTGCCTTAGCTGTTCAAGGAGGTCCAATCTTTTGGGTAGCAAGCCACCGTCTTCATCATGCTCACCCAGAAGATGAAGCCAAAGACCCCTACTCAGCGCGGCGGGGTTTTTGGTGGAGTCACATGCTTTGGCTTTTTTGTCAAAACCAGCAGTTTTTTGACTACGAAGCTTATAAAAAATTTGCACCTGACTTAGCCAGAGACTCATTTTATCGCTGGCTTGACCGTTACTTCTTATTGCTCCAGATTCCCCTTGGTCTGCTGCTTTATGTTCTGGGAGGATGGTCTTTTGTCATCTACGGGATGTTTTTGAGATTAGTGTTGCTGTGGCACAGCACCTGGTTGATTAATTCGGCGTCTCACCTGCGGGGTTATCAAACGTATGGGGTTGATGATGGCTCTCGAAATCTCTGGTGGGCGGCACTCTTAACCTATGGAGAAGGTTGGCACAACAATCATCATGCTCAGCCCAATGTTGCCCCAGCTGGACGGCAATGGTGGGAAGTGGATGTTACTTGGTGGGTGATTCAAGTTTTGAAAACGTTTGGCTTGGCGAAGAAGGTGGTAATGCCTCCGCAGGGTTAGGGTAGAGAATAGAAGGATACTGTTGGTCAATTCACGAGGGGTCTGACTCTTCACCCCCAAATGGGTAGGTAGGGGCTCTCGCATTTGCTCGAAAAGTTAGGTTGGCTATCGCAAAGTTGAACGCAAAAGCTGACGCTCGCAAGCTCGCTACCGCCCCAGAGGTGAGGAGTAACACCCCCCACGAATTCGCCAACAGCTTCATAGAAGTTACGCCAATACTGCTCTGTTAAGGAAGGTTAGGGAGTTCCCAATAAAGAAGTATCCAGGGCAGGGGCGAGTCACTTTTATAGAAGAGTAAGTGGGACAATCCTCGCATCCTCGCATCCTCGCATCCTCGCATGGTATAAGTCCAATGGCTCAATCAAGCAAACGCCGATTCAATTCCAAGCTCAAATGGGTACTGGTGAGTTGCCTAGTTGCCATGCTGATTGTTGTCACCAAACAGTTCAACGTTCAGGAACTTTTGCACACTTCATTAATTTGGGTCAAAAGTCTTGGTCCCTTGGGACCGATCGCGTTTATGGTCATCTACAACGTGGCAACACTGCTATTTATACCGGGTTCTCTCCTGACGCTAAAAGGAGGTTGCCTGTTTGGTCTGTTTTGGGGTTCAGTCTATGTCTTGATTGGGGCAACGTTCGGAGCAACTTTTGCATTTCTCATTGGTCGCTACCTTTCGCGAGATTGGGTTTCTCGGCAGATTGCATCTCATCCTAAATTTAAAGCGATTGATCAGGCTGTGAAGAGAGAGGGATGGAAAATTGTCCTGCTGACTCGCCTTTCCCCTATCTTTCCGTTTAACCTCCTCAATTATGCCTTTGGGGTGACGCAGGTTTCTCTCCGAGACTATATCTTGGGTTCCTTCGGTATGGTTCCAGGCACCGTGATGTACGTTTATATCGGTTCCCTGGCTACCCACGTGAGCGCAATCGGGATGTCGAATCAGCCGATTAGTCCAGAAACTCAACTCGCGCAGTGGGTGCTTCGGGGGGTTGGATTTATTGCGACCGTTGCTGTGACTGTCTACGCAAGCTGCATTGCCAAGAAAGCTTTAGACCAAAGCGTTTCATCGGGAGAAGTTAGTCATGCTAGCAGTAGGAATCGTTAAATTCAACAATTTTCCTATATCCTACTAATGGTTCGTGGCTAATGGCTTCTTTTACATTCAAGCAAGCAATCATCGATTTGTAGCACTTTAAAAATGAAATGGTATGAGAACCGCTATATTTCTTCAACCTTCATATTGAGGTGGGATAGCTGAATCGATGGTTAGTCGTTGAAGGAGTGCATGATGTCAAGTTCAGCCTTTGAAAAAGTGACTGTCTCACCAATGGATGAGCATAACAAGAAGTTAGTTTCTTATGTTCATCCGCCCGATTGGGTTAATCCTCAACCGGCTGATTGTTATGATTTAGTCGTGATTGGTGCTGGCACAGCTGGATTGGTCGTAGCGGCAGGGGCAGCAGGTTTAGATGTGGGTTTGAAAGTCGCCTTGGTTGAAAAACATCTCATGGGCGGCGATTGCTTGAATGTTGGTTGCGTTCCTTCAAAGTGCGTCATCCGCTCTTCTCGCGTCGTTGGCGAGATGTGGGAGGCAGGAGCCTTTGGCATTCGCCCTCCAGAACACATTGAAGTTGATTTTCCCGCCGTGATGGAACGGATGAGGAAGCTTCGCGCCGGGATTAGTCATCACGATTCAGCTTCACGCTTCCAATCGATGGGGATCGATGTCTTCTTGGGTAGCGGTCGTTTTTCGAGTGACAATACTGTTGACGTTGGGGATAAGAAACTCCGGTATAAAAAAGCCGTGATTGCCACAGGTGCTAGAGCTGTGCGACCCTCGATTGAAGGGATTGAAGAGGCAGGATTTCTCACGAATGAAACAGTCTTTTCGCTTACCCAACGCCCCGAACGTTTAGCTGTGATGGGGGGTGGCCCCATTGGTTGCGAATTAGCTCAAGCCTTCCACCGTTTGGGCTGCGAGGTGGCACTGTTCCATCGAGGCTCTCACATTTTAAATAAAGAGGATGCCGATGCTGCCGAAATTGTTCAAAATGTTTTTATCCGGGAAGGAATTCGCTTGGTGCTGGGTTGCCAGATGCAGCGAGTGGAAATGACTAGCGCAGGTAAAACACTTTACTATACCTGCAATGGCAAGTCAGAGTCAGTCACTGTTGATGAAGTTTTAGTCGGTGCAGGACGTGATCCCAATGTTGAAGGTCTGAATTTAGAGAGGGTCGGAGTTGAATACGACCCGCGCAAAGGTGTGAAGGTGAATGATTACCTCCAGACGACAAACCCCAAGATTTATGCAGCGGGCGACATCTGCATGAATTGGAAGTTTACCCATGCGGCTGATGCAGCAGCCCGGATTGTGATTAAGAATACCCTGTTTTCTCCCTTTGGCTTAGGACGTTCCAAACTGAGTAGTCTGGTGATGCCTTGGGTAACCTATACTGACCCGGAAATTGCCCATGTGGGAATGTATGAACACGAAGCTCAGGAAAAGGGTATTGATGTCAATACGATTAAGATTCCCTTTAGTAGTGTAGACCGTGCGATCGCTGATGGAGAAACCGAAGGTTTTGTCAAGATCCATCTAAAGAAGGGCACAGACAAAATCCTGGGCGCAACGATTGTCGCCTCCCACGCAGGAGACATGATCAGCGAGATCACTTTAGCGATGATTGGCGACGTGGGGCTGGGAAAAATTTCTAGTGTGATTCATCCCTATCCCACCCAAGCTGAGGCAATCAAGAAGGCGGCGGATAGCTACAGACGAACCCTCCTGACGCCCCGTACCAAGAGCTTCCTGGAACTGTTGATGAAGCTTTCTTAAGCTCGTAACGTACTCCAGACGCTCTCCCCTTACGGGATTGTCTACCTGAGATTGCAACTTGGTCATCCCTATTCAAGCCAGCGAAAAGCGCGATGCAACTCAGCAGTGCCATTATCCTGATACCAACGACCATGTGAGAGAATGATTTTTCTAGGCTCCCATTGGAACATCCGCTTCAGGCAGCTACGGGCTTGAGCTTTGCGCCCCCAGAACGTCAATCGCAAATCCAATGGAGCTTTGCCATCAGGTGAGGCACTACCCGCCAGCTTAATCAGCCAACCAAAGTACTTACTAACTTTGGCTGGCTCAAAGTTTTCGATTAGGTCAGCAAGGATGAGGGTAGAACTCTTGCGATGGAAGAATACCACTTCATCCATGAATCGACTGCCGCGAAAGATCAACTGGTCAAGATCTGCTGCCCACTGCGGCGATGGTTCATCTCCCAAATCGGCATGGAAAGTAACTTCAATCTTCTGCTGTGATGCGCGATCGCGTACACCAGGGGATGCCCATGCTGTGGCTTGTGGATACGCTTTAGCCCAAGTCTCAATGTGAGCGTAGTGGATCTTGTTGGGTGAAACGAGATGGCATACTGAGCCAAGTGCGTCTATTTCAGCTTTAAGTGCTGGCGTCAGTTCTACGGGTGAATGACACCATAACTGTCCGCTGTTCAATCGCACAATTGTCATGCGGGTTGGAAAAGGGATGGAGGTTCCATACATTGCCATCCTCACGATTGGTCCATCAACAATCCAGATATCTTCATCGACAGGTTTCAGGGTGTTGATCGGTTCATATAGCTCAACAATGTTGTGACTCATAGAGGTAGAGCTTCCTAATCAATCCATCACACCTAGACCC
>CBDTXL010000291.1:0-5922 GCA_965364435.1 uncultured bacterium | reverse complement strand
CGAATTTTGGCAGTGAGGGAAAACCCGTCTAAATTGGGCATTTCCACGTCAGATACCACCGCATTAAAGTTACGGGTTTTTAGTTTGTTATAGCCCTCTAATCCATCTACGGCGATCACCACTTCATACCCAGCTTTTTCCAAGAGCCGTTTTTCTTGGGTACGAACGGGGAGGGAGTCTTCTACTAAAAGAATGACTGACTTCCTGGGAACACTTTCCCTGGGTTTGATTGAGACGTTGGAGGGGGTTTGCTTTTGCAATGACCTGAGCAATTCTGGGGGGTTCAGGATTGTGCAAACTTCGCCTGTGGGAAGAATCGTCCCTCCAATGACATTACGCACCCGCTTCAATAACTGACTTTGAGGTTTGAGTATCACCTCTTGTGTATCCCAGAGGCGATCGACAAAGAATCCGCATTGTTCTTCTCCCACCTTAAGCAGGATGCAAGGTTGCAAATCGCTGGTTTCTGGCTCAAATTTGGCGGTGAAGGCATAAGCAAGAGAGTTAGAGAGTTCCAGCACATCAGCGAGGTTCGCAACCGGAACAGCTTGATCATCCCAAACAACGGTCTGGTAACCTTCGGGGGTAAAAATCTTCTGCTCCTGGGAAACCAGTAAAGTTGTTTGTACAAACTCAATCGGTAGAGCATGAACAATACCCTGAACTTCTAGGAGCAGTGCATTGACAGTTGCTAGAGTTGTGCGTAGCTGTAGGCGGAAGGTGCATCCTTGACCGGGGGTGGATTCGATCTGGCTATTGCCTTTGAGTCGTTCGACGTTGCTGCGTACTACATCCAACCCAATCCCTCTGCCAGAAATTTCTGTAATAAACGTCCGGGTTGAGAAGCCAGGAGCAAAGATCAAGTCGTAAATCTGACTTGAACTCATTGTCTGGAGTTCTTCTTTTCGGTAAAGCTTGCGCTTGACGGCGGTTTGTTTAATCTTCTCAATGTCTAACCCTCGTCCATCATCTGCCACTTCAATCACGATGTTGTGGGCGGTTTGATAGCCCCTAAGCCAAATCTTGGCGACGGGAGATTTGCCGAGTCGTTCTCGCTCGGCAGGCGTCTCGATGCCATGATCGATCGCGTTACGAATCATGTGCATCAAGGAGTCTTTGATTTCTTCAAGAATCTGTTTGTCGGCGGTTGTTTCTCCTCCTTCGATAATTAATTCGACTTCTTTCGATTGTTGTCGGGCTAAATCCCGCACCATGCGAGGAAACAACTGAAATACGGTGGATAGGGGTAGAAGCCGCAGGGTGCGAATTTTGTCTCTTAATTCTCCAGCAATGATGTCCAGCCTGATGCTGTCTTCCTGAGTTGAAGTCAAGAGGGAGTTAATGATGTTTTCGAGGCGCTCTTGGTAGGGATTGGTATGCAAGGATGAAGAGCCACGGGATTGCCCTCTGCTATAAAACGCTTTCCAGTCGTCCCATAAGGTTGCCATTTCCTCAATGGCAGCCGTAGCGTGAGCGATGCGGATTTTGGTGACGATTAGTTCCTCAGATTGTGACATTAAGGCATCGAGTTCGCGAGTTTGAACGCGAATGGTATCGATGCGGTAGGGTTCGCCAACCCCTGGGAGAGGAGAGGGTAACTCTTGAGGTTGTATTACAGGAATTTCGAGAGCGTCGGCAAATTCAGCAGGGACAGGTAGGGACTCCTCAAGAGGTGGTGCAGAAACGACTTCCTGCAAGGGGTTGAGGATTTCAGCGATATCAACGCCACTGAATTGCCCAGTAACAGCTTCGCGTACCAATAAGCCGATCGCATCTAATCCCTGATAAAGGCGATCGCTCACCTGTCGAGTTAAAATTGTCTGTTGGCTTTTGATGCTTAAGAAAATCTCTTCGAGCGCATGAGTGAGGGTTTCCACAGGGTCTACCCCGGCACTTCTAGAGTCTCCTTTGAGGCTGTGGGCTTCCCGCAGCAACTGTTCTAAAGTAGTTTTGTCCTGTGGGTGCTTTTCTAAATGCAGCACACCGGCTTCGAGTTTCTGCAAACGTTCAACGCTGGTAATTTTATAGATGTCTCGAAGTTCGTCGTCTTCGATAAAGGTGGGTGGCAGTTGGAAAGCCTTGCCTTGTTCTGGAGTCGGTTGTTGCTGTGGCGCAATTGATTCCACAACAGCTTGCATCAACTGCTCAAGCACCTCATTTGTATCCACTCCACTCGCTTCACCAGTAACCGCTTCCCGTACCAGGAGCGTCATCGCCTCTAATCCTTGATAAACGCGATCGCTTAACAACGGGGTTAAAACAATCTGTTGGTGCTTGATGCTAAAGAGAATCTCTTCGAGAGTATGAGTGAGGGTTTCCACCGCCTCTACCCCAACACTTCTGGAGTCTCCTTTGAGGCTGTGGGCTTCCCGCCGCAACTCTTCCAGGGTTGTTTCGTCATGTGGGTGCCCCGAGAGGTGTCGCCAACCGACTTCCAGTTTCTGCAAACGTTCTTCGCTAGATGTTTGATACAGATTCCGGAGTTCTTCATCTGGGATAAAGGTGGGTGTCAGTTGGCAAGCCAAGCCGTTTTCTGGAGTCGCTAGTGGCTGGAGTTCTTGTGGCTCGAAAACAGCTTGCATCAACTGCTCAAGCACCTCAGTTGTCTCAACCCCACTCGCTTCACCCGTAACCGCTTCCCGTACCAATAAGTTAATCGCCTCTAATCCTTGATAAAAGCGATCGCTCAAGCGTGGGGTTAAAACAATCTGTTGGCAATGGATGCTTAAGAGAATCTCTTCGAGAGTATGAGTGAGAGTTTCTACCGTCTCTACCCCGACACTTCGGGAGTCTCCTTTAAGGCTGTGGACTTCCCGCCGCAACTGTTCCAAGGTTGCTTCGTCATGCGGGTACTTTTCTAAATGCAGCAAACCAAATTTCAGTTTCTCCAAACGTTCAACGCTGGTAATTTTATAGATGTCTCGAAGTTCTTCGTCTTCGATAAAGGTGGGTGCTAGTTGGAAAGCCTTGCCGTTTTCTGGAGTCGGTTGCGGCTGTGGTGCTTGTGACTCCCAAACCGCTTCCATCAACTGCGCGATCGCCTCATTGGTATCAACGCCACTCGGTTGGGCAGTAACGGCTTCCTGTACCAATAAGCCAATCACCTCTAATCCTTGAGAGACGCGATCGCTCAAGCGTGGGGTTAAAACAATCTCTTGGCGTTTGATGCTTGAGAGAATGTCTTCCAGAGCATGGGCGAAGGTTTCCACCGTGTCTACCCCGACACTTCTGGAGTCTCCTTTGAGACTGTGAGCTTCCCGCCGTAACTCTTCCAAGCTCGTTTCGTCATCCGGGTACTTTTGGAGATGCCGCAAACCGACTTCCAAGTTCTGCAAATGTTCAACGCTCGAAAGTTGATACAGATTCCGGAGTTCTTCGTCTTCTATCATCACAATCGGTCATCGGTTATTGGTAAGAAGGATAGTGGGGAGTAGGGAATGGGGAGTAGGGAATAGGGAGGGGGGAGTAGATTTTCGGTTTTCTCACATCTTGCACAGTCATGTCCTCAATTCTCGTTTACCCCCCTCACTCCTCCCTTACCCCCCTAGCCCCCCTTTCCAAGGGGGGAATATGAGGAGAGACTATACTCTCCACTCCCCTTTCAAGAGCTATACCATCTGCTGGAGATCCAGAGCAGTTTCATTAAGTTGCTGAGTACCCACTTTGGTTTGATTGATGCCAGTCGCGGTTTCTTTTGCCCCTTGGTTGATGGTGTCCATTGCTTGGACAACTTGTTGAATGGCATCGACTTGCTGTTTGAGATTCAGCGAGATTTGTTGATTGTTCAAAACCACCGTGTTGACTGCATCCGCCACCCCAGCAAAGGCTTGATCTGTTGTTTTAGCGATTTGCACGCCTGCCGTTACCGTCTTCGTCCCTTCATCGGTTACCATCACCGTTGAATTAATCGCGCTTTGAATTTCAGAAACCAAGACGTTAATCTTTTCGGCAGAGCGTTGACTCTGATCCGCTAATTTGCGAATCTCATTGGCAACTACGGAAAAGCCCTTACCATGCTCTCCAGCGCGAACCGCTTCAACGGATGAATTGAGCGCCAACATATTCGTTTTGTTGGCTAAGTCAAAAACGAGTTGGGAAATGCTGCCAATTTGATTAGCTTGTTCGCTCAGATGTACAATCTGTTCTGCGATCGCTCCCACTTTCTTTTCCAAGATAAACATGCCTTCCAGGGTTTCTCCCACCGCGTGAGTACCACCCCGTGTCAGTTCAAGTGCTTGCTGTGCAGCGGTGACGGCAGCTTTAGCTTGCTCAGCCGACTGTCGCGATGAGGCTTCCAGTTCATCCATAGTGGTGGTGGTTTCATTCACCGAGGCAGCTTGCTGACTCGCTACCCGTTCTTGCTCTTCCAAGGTAGAGAAAATTTGCTGGCTAGCGCTGGAAATTTTGTTAACCAGTTGCTTAATCAGGTTCGCCAGTTGCTGTCCCCTGAAAATTCCCAATGGCAGCACCGTCGCTAGAGACACAACAATAATCAGGAGGGCGACGATTTTAAAGGAGTTGACGGAGGCAAAAACGGTCCCCTTTGGAACTTGATTGATAGCTACTAAGAATTGCTTCTTTTCTGGATCGATAACTACCTTATGGTAGCCGACGAGCTGGTCAAGACCTTGGTCAATCACCCCCTGTTCGCTGCTCAGAATTTGCTGGGCAATTTTTGCCGGATAATCATTTTGCAATTTTTCATTCTTTTTGAGGTCAAAACCCCACTCTTTTTCAGGGTTGGGATGGGAGATGTAATAGCCATCTTGATTAATTAGAAAGGCTTGTTCTCCCTTGCCTAACTTTGCCTCTTCGATAACTTTTATAAATTGATTTGCAAATACATTTGCAATCACAATCCCTCTTTTTTTACCAGTCGAGTCAACAATCGGTGTAGCATACCGAATCACTGGTTTAAAAGGCTTTTCGATTTGACCGCGTTCCTGGTTTAGGTCTACTGGTGATACATAGACACTGCCAGGAGACAAGTTCATTGTCTCGGTAAAGTATGAACGATCTCCCTTGTTTTGCAGCTGGTCTTTGGGGATAAGTTTGACGTTAGTACCATCAGAATCGACTCGCACTATTTCTTGACCACTCTCGTCCAAATACCGGAGCTGCATATAATAGGGTTTCGCCTCCATCATCCCCACAAAAATGGCTTGTAGCTGGTCAGTCCAAGCATCAGAAGAGGAGTTGTCTTGCTTGTCTATTTTGCCACCTTCTTTAGCGCGAATAATCCCTTGAATTGGGGGAGTTTTGCTCAAAAATAAAACATCCTTATTTATGCCCTCTAAGACGGCGAGAATATTGTCAGCTTCATCGCCTACCTTCCTGTCCATCTGGATTTTTGCTGAACTCGACAAGGCTGTGCTAGAAGAAAAAATACCATAAAATCCCACGATTGATACAGGAACAATGCTGCTAAAAAGTAGCAGTATAAGAATTTGATTTTGAAGTTTTAGGCGGTCTTGAAATTTGCCGAAGAATTTTACCAGCATAGTGGTTGATACAAGTGTCCAATAGGTCGAAAAAAACCCTTCCCTTTTGGGGAAGTGGATTAGAGGCAGTAAATTACAGCGCTTCGATATCTCCCTAATTCACCCATCACTTATGGGGGCATAAGTAGGTGTGTCTAATTAAACGTAGCCTGGGTACTCCACGGCGAAATCTCTGTGACCCGTAGATAGAGACGATTTGGGTAAGTACCCACCAGACCCTGATCTGTGCGTTTATTTATACCCACTTACTTATCCGAAAAAAGTAAATAGAAATTGATGAACTTGAAGCGTAAAAAATAGATAACCCTTGTGTATCCTACCCTAGAACGGGGAATCAAGAAGACTGCGGTTACAGCCACTGCTTTTATCCTGCAATACCGTTCAATTTGTAATACTGTGTATAACAAGTATTACGCTTGTA
>CBDTXL010000290.1:0-5961 GCA_965364435.1 uncultured bacterium | reverse complement strand
ACTATTTTTCCGAAGTCGGCAGCGAACTAGAATTAATCTACAGACAAGTTTGGTATGAGCCATCTTTGTCTGATTCAGGAACACCAACCAGGAGCGAAGATTCTCCGACTCTGGAGTCACAATGACTTCTGAATTTTCTACTCCCCTCTAGCCTCTAGCCCTAGCGTCCATGCGATTCAAATCTCAGCAAAAAAGTTCGCAGATGCCAGACGTTAACCTGGTGCCAATGATGGATGTCATTATGACGATTTTGACCTTCTTCATCATTGTCTCCATGACGTTGACAGGGGAACAGGGGGCGGTAAATGTGACACTACCGAGTACGGGGGGTGCCGGAGTCAGTAAGCAGAAAACACCCGATCCTTTAGTTGTGAGTCTCAGCCAGCAGGGACAAATTTTTCTGGAGAACCAACCCGTGAGTGAAGCTCAATTGGCTGTGCCGATAAAAGCTTATTTGCAGCAAAACCCAGAGGGAGCGGTAATTTTAAAAGCTGACAAAAACTTGCCTTACGAAAAGGTTTTACAACTTCTGGGAAAGATGCGCGATCTTGGGGGCGATCGCGTTTCTCTAGCTATTGATGACCAATGACTTTGACATCGCTTTTTTTGATGCACTTGGAGACTTCTGGGTGAACGGCGAGTTACGGTTGAAAAAGCTGCCTGAGCATGGACGGAGAAACTACCGATGAGCGTTACCATTCCCATTCGTGCCATTGAACTGACTCCCGGTAGCGTTTCGGTACAACGGTTGTTAGAGGGATGAAACTTGAGTAAAAGCCGATGAACACGCAACTGGTCAATTCGTTGGTGCAGATTATCGAATCCCTCACTCCAGAGGAACGCACGTTGCTCTTTGAGCGACTAAGCAGCAAGCCGATCCAAGTGAGGGCAGGCGTGTGTGGCGGACAACCCCGCATTCGCAACACGCGCATCCCTGTCTGGACGTTGGTTGCTTTCCGAAAGCAGGGGGCAGACGATGAGGAATTACTGCGAAATTATCCCACTCTCACGCCTAGCGATTTATCCGCTGCCTGGGCATACTATGAGCAGCACCGCGAAGAAGGCGATCGCGTTATTGCTGCTCTTGATGAGGATGGGGATGATTAAGTTCTACTCCAATGAGAACTTGCCGATGGATATCGTGAGGGAACTGGGCATACTGGGCTATGATGTTCTCACCTCGTATGACGCAGGGCAAGCCAACCAAGGTATCCCTGATGAAGACGTTCTCACGTTTGCCACCCAACAAGAACGAGCCGTCATCACCCTCAACCGCGACGACTTCATCGCACTGCACCGTAGCGGAATCCCTCACAACGGCATCATTATCTGCAAAACTGATCGGGACTATGTAGGACAGGCACAAACTCTACACGC
Organism: uncultured bacterium; assembly: GCA_965364435.1. GTDB lineage: Bacteria > Cyanobacteriota > Cyanobacteriia > Cyanobacteriales > Coleofasciculaceae > CBDTXL01. The sequence goes on along the minus strand of CBDTXL010000290.1, from coordinate 4,584 downwards.
CTACCTGCAAGAAGAACTAAACAAAAACCCTTTGGATACGTTTCGCGATCGCCTGATTCGCGTGAAAAAGCAGAACCAGCCCAAATCCAGCCGTCCAGTATTTGTTATCCAGGAATACACGAGGTAAGTGTTTGCGTGCTAACCGATGACTATTCTGGATGTAGAAGAGGCTGTACTAAGTGGTCAAGTCATACGGGTTGAAAAAGACGATCCTAGAGGAACAAAATATGTAGTAGTGGGAACTGCATTAGATCGACAGACACCTGTTGGCGTGGTTGGACGTTTCGCTAGCAACGGACGTTATCTGATTATCACTGTTTACGAAGTCACTGAGTTTGAGGGCTAGTTGTATGTATGGATACAGATGCGAGTATTGTGAAGGAACCGTTCAACCTCGCACTCTCAAGCGGGAAGCCTTCAAACACAAAGATGGATTCGTCATTCTTGAAGATGTGACGATTGGTGTTTGCGATCGCTGTGGTAACCGATACTACTGTGCCGATATTCTCCATGCTGTTCACGCCATTGCAACTGGGGCAAAGTCGCCTGAGAGAACCGAACAGATTCCGGTAGCTCATTTAGAATCTGCTTAAGTTTGCGCGGCATAACATTGCCTGAGGGCAATCGCGTCTTTCTTCGCTACTGCACAGATAAAACATGAATAGTGCTACTCGCCTCCAGACGCTTCTGGTTGATTCGCCTGTTGGAGTTGTATTACCTGCGATCGCATGATTGCACTGCGGGGAGCGCGATCGCTCTTCTCGATCTCCCTAACTGGTAGTTGGCGGGTAGTGCGGTGCGAAATACGGTTTGGCGATCGCAAAGCAAGAGACTAGGGTTGCTATATCGAATCATGCAGCCTTGTGACTTCTGCTAAACCACTCATGCTACTCTTGCGCTTGAGTTAGAACATCTTAGATTGCTCCAACATACGGGCAGTTTCAGCAACTTCGCGTTCTAGTTCTTCCGAAGTTTGGGGTGCAAAGGGCGAGATTCGATAAAGTCCCATGAGAGCGGACAACTGCCAGCGATCGATGCTCAATAGTTCTGCTGCTCGTCCAGCGCTGATGTTTCCCTGTCTGAGCAATTCCATGATAAAGGCTTCCCGTGCTTTGCGCTGGGCTTCTAACCTCTGAGCCTCATCGATTTGGGGAATTGCGATCGTGAACTTGACTTCAATCTCTTGCGAACTGGCTGACACGGCTGTTAACCTCGACTGGCATAGTGATTCGGTTACTTATAGCCATTATGAATCAGGTTTCTTGTGCCAATGAGGAGGCTTTTGCTTCAACGAACAGACAAATCGGCGGCAGCAATGGACACACAAAACCTAAAAGTGCTACTCGCTCAGCTTGATCGCACTTCTCAATCTCCCTAACTGGTGGTTGGCAGGTGATGCGGTACGGAATACGGTTTGGCGATCGCGAAGCGCTGCTGCTTGCAGCAGATCGCTGTTTGGCAATGACTGTTAATTAGTCATCATCGTGTATTAAGCCAGACAATGCTTAAGTCCTGAGTTCAAGGGTTCTCCAAGTTTATACTTCAGATAGATGTGTTGAATTGTTTTTCGCCTGAACTGGGTGAGAGAAAAACGTAAATTGAATTAGCACAGCGTACACACAGAAATTCTTAAGGGGCTAGGATGGCTGACGAATCCAACGTAGAGACAATTTGGATTGTTACGGATGATGCTTCTCAAGCGTCTGAACCGCACAGAAGTTATCGAGAGGTTGCACAAGAGAAGGGAGTCAAGGTTTCTGTTCCCGCGCTAGAGCAAAAGATGTCTCGCTTCCTCAAGTCAGTGAGTCGGATATTCCACCAAGCTGAACAGGAAACTCAAAAGAACAACGCCGGAATGCAGTTGGATGAAATTGAGCTGTCAGTAGAAATTAGCGGCGAAGGTGAAATCAAGCTAATGGGGACTGGAGGGAAAGCTGCAAGCAAAGGCGCGATTAAACTGACGTTCAAGCGAGCAGAACCCAAGTGAGATAGCTAAGCACTCAGTAACAACTATCAAGATTCTCTGGAATGAGCGATCGCACTTCAATCAAATCAATTCTACTGCTAGCAGCTAATCCTAAAGGTACACAGAATCTTCGCCTGCAAGAAGAAGAGCGCGAAATTAAGGAACGGTTGCGTCTAGCCGGATACGGCAAGATTCCCATAAATTCAGAAGGTGCAGTCCGTCCAATAGATATACAACAGGCTATGTTGGACTTCGATCCGCACATTGTTCACTTCAGCGGACACGGAGCAGGACAAGACGGCTTAGTATTTGAGGATGCGATTGGTCAAGAAAAGTTAGTAGACTCAGAAGCACTGGCGGAACTTTTCGAGTTGTTTGCCGAGCAAGTTGAGTGTGTCGTTCTCAATGCTTGTTACTCAAAATTCCAAGCCGAAGCCATTGCACAACATATTGATTATGTAATTGGCATGAGTAAGGCAATTGGCGACAATGCCGCAATTAAGTTTTCAGTAGGTTTCTACGCGGCTCTGGGTGCTGGAAGAGATTTTAAATTTGCTTATAAACTTGGCTGTAATGCTATTCGACTAGAACTAGAACGTAGTCCCGAATATTTGACCCCTATAATTTGGGAAAAAGGTCAACTGATTGATACACGTCAAAACAATCTACCGCCGAAAACACAAGTTCCCAATCCTAGAGGTAAAAATGTAGAACCGATTCAAGAACAGATTACTGCCGACGAAGAAGCAGAAACAACTCCATCCAAACCACCAACTGAGACTGATGACCTCAGCTCTGAACGAGGTGTAGACTACACTAGACTGCGGAATTTATTAGCATCGGCGCAGTGGAAAAAGGCAGATGAGGAAACTTTCGCAGTCATGCTCAAGGCAGCTAATCGAGAACAAGAAGGCTATTTCCGAATCGAGTCCATCGAAAACTTTCCCTGTACAGATTTACGTACCATCGACCAGCTCTGGGTAAAATACAGCAATGGACGCTTTGGGTTTAGTATCCAAAAGCGTATCTGGGAGAGCGTCAGTGGTAAACCGGGCAAACACGACAATGAAATATATAACAAGTTCGGCGATCGCGTTGGATGGCTAAAGTGGGAAAATAAATGGCTGGGGCTGAAGAAAGAGGAGCAATGGCTGAGCAGCGACGACATCTTCTTTGACCTTAGTGCCCCCATAGGGCATCTCCCGGTGGGGTTGTTGGTATACATGAAATGGTATTGGGGAAAATTCTTCTTTCGCGCAGAGACTTGTAAGCTTTAGCATTTAAGGGTTTCCGGTTTCTGTAAAGATTTGCTACAGAGACGATTTCCACGAACCTTGTGGTTTCTAGCTTTCCGATACCTGGCACTGCTGCATCATCACCCCTGCCGCCTGCTGATTGTAACAATTGGCAAAGACAAACTTTTCTGCAACCTGCTGTACCTCCGAGTCGAGTGTCTCCCACTGCGCCCAAGGAAAAGCCATCTGTCCCGGTGAAGTCTTCTTCGGTTTCCCCTTGTTAATCTTCAATCCGGCTAACAACTGACTCCTCCAATGATTTCTATTTTCAGGCTTGGGTTGGCTTCTATGTTTTTCAGCAATGATATTTGGAATTAGCTAGATCCAAGACCGGGCGAATGGAATTCGCGGCTACAAAAACAAAGTCCGCCTGCGCGGACTGAGGAAAAATCAAGAATTTTGAAACCCGCCCTTCGCCTTGCTCAAGGGTAAACTCCGGCGGGTTTTGTTTGTATAGCTGCGATTTCAATCGCCAAGCTACCCAGGCAACTCCCAATCAGAAAACACCGATTTATTCCGATGGTGAAATGCTTGATTTCTAACGTAGTTAGCCACAGTGCCAATATTGTTATGACTAACAGTAAACGCTCCATAGCTACCTTGCCATTTGAAGAATTCACCAGGATTAATTTTATGAGTCATTAAATGAGAAGAGCTACCCTTAATATTTTTGATTAAGTCAGACACGCTCAAAGTCGGTGGAATCCCTGTCAATAAATGTATATGCTCCTCAATACCACCAATCGAAATTACCGTGCCTCCTAATCGATGACACTGCCCAATAATTGATGCATAGATAACTTCCTGAAACTCTGGTGTAATCAAAGGCAATCTATCCCAAGTTGCCCAAACGCAATGAACATACAACTGCGTGAAATTTGCTCTCATACTTCTTTAACCCGCGTAGGCGGGTTTTGTTTTTGTAGCTGCGAATTCCATTCGCCAAGATTATTGTTCCCAACAGATGTGGGAATTGGAGCATAGAGAAATATCATGTCCGGTGCATCAGGAGATGCCCGCAGATTGAAATCTAGGGCTATACAAACCAAACTCGCCTATCAAGAGTTAAGATTGCTCACAGCGATCGCACTTTCTTCCACTAGGACTACTCCTCATCCTCGATCGACTCACGCAGATAAAGCCTAATAAACTCCTCAGCGGCATCTGGCTCGATTTTCCTTAAAGCTGCAACGATATCAGCAATGGTGTCGCCTGTTGGGTCTATCTGTTCGTGATACCAGCGACCAACATTTGAGCGTCTAGTTTCCATTTTGGACTTTGGACAAAAGAGAATCTCTTCGCGAGATTTGTTCGCGAAGAAAA
>CBDTXL010000289.1:0-5981 GCA_965364435.1 uncultured bacterium | reverse complement strand
CCATTTACTGGCTTTTTCGTCTAAAAACTTTCCTGACTTGACCGAGAATTCCTTGACGCTTGAAGTTGTCCTTGAAGTTTTTAAATTCACCGGCATCTAACCAGACACCATTGCAGGCTGGGCATTTTTCGTACCAGATACAGTGCTGATCAATATCAACCATGCGAGTCATTCGACACTCACACCGGGGGCAATCTACATCTTGGGTTATTTTATCGAACTGACTACCCGTTGCCGGGTTCCCAATATCCAGACTCTCAGAACCTTGAACGGCTTTGAGCTTTTCTGCTTCAAGGGAATCAAACCAAATTCCTTTGCAGTAGAGGCAGCGGTCTACTTCAATCCCGCCACAGACAACTTGCTCTAAGCTTCCTGCACATTTTGGGCAGATTGTTGGATTCATAGATTTATCGATTACACCCTGTTTTCAGCTTACGAGAGAGAGCCAGAGGGGCGAAACAGGTGGGAGTGTTCGGGGTGGTAGAGACGCGATCGCGCTTTTTCCATGCTAATCTGGGCATTCTCTTGAGGAGTACGCGATCGCGTTTGCTCCTTCAATAACACCGACTGCATACCCGCCTTTCCTAAGGTTCGCAGCGCCGGACTAATCAGATAGAGTGTCGTCCGAATCAGATTTTCCTCTTGAGTGACTGCTGCCATTTCTTCCAGGGGAACCAGCCAGATTTGTTCATCAGGCCAACCGATTCGGAAGCAGACTGCCACGGGTGTATCCGCAGGGTAATGTTCCAGTAGTTTTGCTTGAGCATCTTCGACGTGACGGGCGCTGAGGTAGAGGCAGAGACTAGCTTGGTGTGCTGCCAGAGATGCCAATTCTTCTGATTCAGGCACCGCTGAGGCACGACCACTGATGCGGGTGAGAATAATAGTCTGTACCAGCCCTGGTACCGTTAGCTCAACACCAAGTTTTGCTGCTGCTGCTTGGAAGGCGCTGATTCCTGGGATGACTTCAAAGGGAATCTCAGCTTCTGCCAAAGCTTGCATTTGTTCGTGGATGGCGCTGTAGAGACTCAGATCACCAGAATGTAGGCGAACAACTGACTTTTGCGATCGCACTCGCTCAATCATCAGTGGCACAATCTCTTCTAGGGTTTTATGACCCGTGCGAACAATTTCAGCATCGGGACGGACACCCTGCAAAATCTGCTTCGGTACCAGGGAATCCGCAAACACAATTACGTCCGCCCTTTGGATAATTTTCTGTGCCTTAACGGTCAATAGATCTGGATCTCCTGGACCCGCACCAACAATGTAAACTGCTGGTGCTAGGGGAGGAAGGGTGTTTTCAAGCTGCTGGCTGCTAAAAGGCATTTTCTTAGACATTCTTTGACAATTTCTGACTAAATGTATAGGAAGACATATGAACATTGGAATCGTAGGACTAGGTCTGATTGGCGGCTCACTGGGATTGGATTTGAGAGCGTTCGGTCACCAAGTCTTAGGAGTCTCTCGCCATTCTGAAACTTGTCAACGGGCAATTGAACGCGCTGTCGTCGATGAAGCCAGTATCAATATGACTCTCCTGGCAGCAGCAGATGTTGTCTTTATTTGTACGCCCCTCGCCGCGATCGCACCAACCGTACAGCAGTTAATTCCCCATCTCTCCCCAGATTCCATCATCACCGATGTTGGTTCAGTTAAGACGGCGGTGGTTGAGGAGGTTGCTCCCCTGTGGCACAACTTTGTGGGCGGACATCCAATGGCAGGTACAGCAGACAGCGGCATTGAAGCGGCTGTGTCTGGGCTATTTACTGGTAACCCCTATGTCCTGACCCCAGTTGAAACAACTCCACCAACAGCTGTGAAAATTGTGGAGGAGATTGTGCGATCGCTTACTTCACGAGTCTATTTTTGTCGCCCTGAAGACCATGATCGAGCAGTAGCCTGGATTTCTCACCTACCCGTAATGGTCAGTGCTAGTTTGATTGATGCCTGTCTGAGTGAGGCTGACCCAGCTGTGTTAGAGTTAGCGCAACAATTAGCGAGTTCTGGCTTTCGTGATACCAGCCGCGTTGGGGGCGGCAACCCAGAACTGGGCGTCATGATGGCGCGTTACAATCAGGAGTCACTGTTGCGATCGCTCATGTCCTATCGCCACAGCCTTGACCAACTCATTGCACAAATTGAGCAGGAAGACTGGCAAAGTTTAGAAGAAAGACTCAAACAGACTCAGTTAGAGCGTCGGAAATTTCTCTCAGGTGAGTAGTTGTTATGCCTGAAAAACCCTGTAGTAAACTATCACTATCAGCGATCGCCTCTTTAAATCACCGGCTGATAACTTTCACACAAGCGCAACACGGCTGTCACCAGGGCGTCATAGAGAATGTCTAACTTGATAAATGTCAGCTGTAACTAATCTTGATTCTGTCTTTAAACGATATCAGCTGACGCCAGCTCGTTAAGAGCATGACGCAGAATTTAGTCCTTGCCATCGTGGTGCTGAGTTCTCGCCTAAGGTCAGCCCAAGCACCTCATTTTACTCAACCGCTCTTCCAACAGAATCTTATGCTACTAGACAGCAAAACCCCCAAATCCCACAACAGCGCCCCTTCTCCTTTAAGAAAGGCAGCGACCTATTTATCACTAGTGTTGCTGGGAGCAGGTGTCACCTTTTCCAGCAGCTATTTCACAGCGACCAAACCGCTAAACCTCGCTACGTCTCCTTCTCAAACTTCCTCTAAAGCCCTTGCCGGAACGATTCCGACTGGCAACCCTTTGGTGAATCAAGATTCCAACTTTATCACACAAGTTGTCGAAAAAGTCGGACCAGCTGTCGTGCGGATTGACTCTTCCCGAACCGTCACAAGTCAGATCCCAGAGGCATTTAATAACCCTCTGTTCCGCCAGTTCTTTGGCTCTGAATTGCCTATGGGTCCACAAGAGCGAGTTGAAAAGGGTGAGGGTTCGGGTTTCATTATCAACAGCAATGGTCAGATTCTCACCAATGCCCACGTCGTTGATGGTGCCGATACAGTGAATGTGACCCTCAAGGATGGTCGCAGCTTTGCCGGTAAAGTAATGGGAACCGACCCAGTGACGGATGTCGCCGTCATCAAAATTGAGGCGAACAATCTCCCAACAGTTGCTCTCGGCAATTCCGATCAACTCAAACCAGGGGAATGGGCGATCGCGATCGGTAACCCCCTTGGTCTGGATAATACCGTAACTACCGGCATCATCAGTGCTACTGGTCGCTCTAGCAGGGATGTGGGTGTCCCCGATAAGCGAGTCCAGTTTATCCAAACTGACGCCGCCATTAACCCCGGTAACTCTGGGGGACCACTGCTGAATGCCTCTGGTCAAGTAATTGGGATGAACACTGCAATTATCAGGGGTGCCCAAGGTTTAGGCTTTGCGATTCCCATCAATACCGCTCAACGCATTGCCAACCAGTTGGTGGCGAAGGGGAAGGTTGAACATCCTTTCCTGGGTATCCAGATGGTGACATTGACACCAGAGTTAAAACAAAACATCAACAGCAATCCCAATGCCGGTCTCAGTGTAGACGAAGATCAAGGTGTGCTGATTGCCAAAGTGATGCCAAATTCACCAGCAGCAAAAGCGGGACTCCGTGCTGGTGATGTCATCCAAAAAATCAATGGTCAGCCCGTGAAAGACGCCGAGGGTGTCCAAAAGTCTGTAGAAGGTAGTCAGGTGGGCAGCAACTTACAACTGGAGTTGCGCCGTAATCAAAAAGACATGAATGTGACGGTGCAGCCCGGTGCCGTCCCCACTCGGAGGCAGTAGTGCGAAAAGTGAGCTAGTGCTTGCCCTCGGCAAGCGCTACCCCTTAACTAAGACTGTAGATAGAGCGGCAGGGATGGGAATTTTACCCATCCCTTTTTTTTCAAGAGAAGTGATTTATATTAGTTTGTAAAGCATCTACAAAAACTCAAATGAACATTTTGAGTAATTTATTAAGAAAAATTAATAATTATTTTACAAAGAAAAAACCAACTGTTGCAATTACTTGGGGAGGGGTTCTCCTTATCCTGATCGCTTGTATTGATTATCAAGTCGCTTCAGAGATTTCCCTAGCGATTTTTTATCTAGTGCCGATTTCGCTCATGACCTGGTTTGTCGGCAAAGAAGCTGGGTTGGTGACTTGTGTGTTGAGTGCGATCGCTGAATTTCTTACTAACCTGAACACTAAGAATACCGAGAGCCACTTCTTTGTTCCTTACTGGAATGCGGTCGTCAGTTTGATGATTTTTTTCACTGTATCTTATTTACTCTTTGAGTTGCATAGTACTCTGGCTCAAGAGAAAAAGTTAGAACGAATCGACTATATAACAGGAGTAGCTAACAAACGATTATTTTTTGAATTGGCAAGGCTGGAACTTAAGAAAGCCTATAGATATAGACACCCGTTAACAGTTGTTTATCTGGACGTTGATAATTTTAAAAACATCAATGACACATTGGGATATAGGGTTGGTGATAAACTTTTAAAAACAGCAGCTGTAACTATAAAAAATAATCTTCGAGAAACGGATTTTCTTGGCAGAGTTGGAGGGGATGAGTTTGTAATCATCCTCCCAGGAAGTGGATATGAACCATCCCACCTTGTTATCTCTAGAATTCAGAAGCAGCTTTTGGCGGCTATGAAAAAAAACAAATGGCAGGCAACATTTAGCATCGGTGCTGTTACCTACGTCAATCCTCCTAGGTCAGTCGAGGCGATGCTCCAACAAGCCGATCATTTAATGTACTTAATAAAAAATAATGGTAAAAATCAGCTTAAGCATAAAACTTCTATCGGAAACTAAGTAGAGGGGAGCCGCTCAGGTTTACTGTTCGGGAAACAGGTAAGCGATCGCGACAAAACCCGATAACGTCAGCAGACCTACCCAAAAAACTGCTATTAGAAAGATAGGCATAACTCTAACAAAATTGCTCTTAAAATTTTTTGATCAAGGAATAAATTTGTTAGTTGGAAGGGGAGTAAAAATCAAAGCCTCTCTCCTTATAGGAGAGAGGTTTGGAGAGAGGTCAGAGTGTACCGCATCCAATCGAGAAGGGCTATATTTACGTAGTTTTAACTATGTAACAAATTTTACTTGACTATACTGAGTAAACTTGATAATGTAACAATGTTGCAACCGCAACAAAGTCAAGAGCCAGCCCTTTACTTTAGAGGGTTCCGGGCTGGCTCTGGCTCCAACTCACGTATGGAGACAAGTTCATTATGACTAAAAAAGAATGCCTCAAGCCTTGGGCTGTTGCTCGTCTACTTCCTCATGGGAAATGGCTGATTATTGGTCGATACCGCCGTTGCTCTGATGCGAATGGACATCTGCTGTTGTTGCGTCAGCGAGTGCCTAACATCGAATTTAAGGTTGTGTTCGATCTGGTTGATTGCAACGCTTGATTTCCTGTAAGGGCACGGCATACCGTGCCCCTAGCGCTTAGATTCGATGCAATTAGTTTTGAGTGTGCTGACAAGAGGCGGGAGTCAGCGCAGGAGTGTGGGGAGTAACGGTGGGGGCAACAGCTGTTAGGATTACTGTACCATCGGCACCGATTATCCATCCCTGCGCTTCTACCAGTTGCTTATGTGGACTGCTAGAGGCAGGCTCAACGGGTTCACTGGCAGGAGATGATGCCGTTGCTAGGGTGCCAAAATCGTCTAGTACAAGGTCAGAAGTCAACAAATCATTAGGCGTCGAGGGTAAGCCACCCCGTCCGGTAACGGTGAATTTACTCTCATTGTCTCCCTTTGCAGCACAGCTGGAATCGATTTGTTGGGTGGGGTCAACTAATTGAGTAGGTAATTGGCTGAGTCCCTGGCTAGGGTTAATCAGAGTGTTGAGCGTTACCTGTCCTGCTGCTCCAAATTCAGAACTGGCATCAATGTCATTAGTCCGATTTCCTGGAATTGCTCTACGTTCTTCGATGCCAAAGATGCCTGCGGCATTGATGTCGATTTTACCGCCGTTGCCTTGAAGGGCACTGGCAATGAT
>CBDTXL010000288.1:0-5982 GCA_965364435.1 uncultured bacterium | reverse complement strand
TTACAGACTCAACTAGAGAGGGCAAAGCGCTTTGGTCCAGACTTCAGTCGCGTGAGGGTACGCGCCCAAGCCCCGCCGGTAACATTTGAGTCCAAGCTGTTCTTCGGTGAGCAGAGCAACCAGGAACAGCCAGTTACTGACTCGATGGCAAAGCCTGTCAGGAGCATGCCTGCCTCTCCAGTCAATCTACCGCCAATTCAACGCCGTGATGCCGAATCGGTAGTAAAGCCACCCAACCCTTTGGCAGCAAGAATGATGCCGGTGGTGCAACGCCTTGACGCCGAATCGGTAGTAAAGCCACCCAGCCCTTTGGCGCCAAAAATGATGCCGGTGGTGCAACGCCTTGACGCCGAATCAGTAGTAAAGCTACCCAACCCTTTGGCAGCAAGAATGATGCCGGTGGTGCAACGCCAGTCACAAGGAACAGCGTCGATTCAAAGCCAGCCGTGGATACAACGGATTGAAGAGCAGCGTGAAGCGAAACTTGAGGAAGAATCAGTACCTGTTCAGGCAAAACTAGAGAACGCCACAATTGAGCGCCAGCCTGAAGTTGAACAAGAGTCGGAAAAAGAAGACCAGCAAACGACGAGTGTAGGCAAACGGCCAACTCTGGAAGTAAGTGGAGCAAGTGGAGGGGAGAAATTAAAGTCAGATGAAACCAAAGATCGGGATGCCAAAGGAAAGGACAGGAAACCTTCATCTACTACCAGTGAAACCTCACCGACTCAGGATGCAACCCTCACTGATGCAAAAGCTGACTCATCCGAGAGTCGTAAGGTGGAAGTGGATGAGACAAGTGTGGTTGCCCAACAGACGACTCATGACGGACACCAGCTTAAAGTCTTAGAAAATGGCAGCGTTGTCCGCTGTTCGCAATGCGAGGTGTTAGAGCTGCGATACAAACACCTATTCGAGCGTAAGACCGAATACAGCTCACAGCTGCAAACAAAGCTAAACGATCTGGATGCCAGGATCAAGACAATCAGGGAGCTTCAGCAACAAGAGAATACGAATAAGGCAGACCTAGATCCTCAGCTTACTCAAATTAAAGAGGATTTACGCAGTATAGAAGCCGAGCACTATAGCACACTCAAATCAAAAGAACGTGCGGCAGCGGAGCGGTTTGAAGCTCTAAAAGCAGGAGAACTCGATAAGGCAGAAAAGGGAGGCAGACAGATGTCTTCCACCGATTTACGTCAATTGCGGGAAATTCAAGAGGCACGTCTGCAAGAGCTGTTTGTCAAGGAGTTGGGTAGAGAGCCAACTAACGAAGAAGTACGGGGGATGGTTGGGTATGCAACTAAGAAAACCCCGTTGAAGCCAGAGGTTCTAGAAGCTCTGGTTAGGGAGCAAAAGGATTGGAACGAGGTCAAGAATAAATTCGTTGAATATCCCCACTTGATGAGGCAGATTATCGAACAACGCGCCAGGGTTGTTGATCAAACTTTTAACGATGCAATTGACGATCTTTGCGCTCACCCAGAAGACTATCCTCAAGATCCAACTCTGATTGAGCGGCTGAAAACCGATGAGGGCAAGGAAAGCCTCAAGCAAGTCAAATTACTTCCTATCGGCAGCAAAGATTTAACGTCTGACTACGATGCTACAGTCGTGGGGAAACCAGGAGATGAATCTCTGGAAATCTAGCGGTGATAGCGTTTAATAAGAAATTCAAGCAAGAGTGGCCTCAGGAGTCCGGTACCGTCTTCGACACAAACGTCTATACAACTGGTCACATGCCCGCTTCATCTTTGAGCAATCGGGGACAGCAGTACAGCCAGATGAATGCGGTACGGAGCAATTTGAAAGACATAGAGAAGTTGCAACAAAAGTTGCAGGAACTACGCGAGGGGATGAAGGAGCGCACAACACAAACCGCTATCAATAAAGCCCGTCGCATGGAGCGTCAACTCGAAAGGCTAATCAGCGAAAAGAAAACAGAAATTCGGGAAACATTGACTCAGATCAATAATCTGAGGAACGCTAGTGGAGAAAAACCCATAAGTGCTAGCAGTGTGATTAACGCAGAAACTACCTCCGAAGCAATCAAGACAGTCGATAGCTCTCTAAATACCATGAGAACGGATTTAAAGGGAAAAATCGATGCTGAAAATGAAACGAAACTTGTAGGCTTAAGTGAAGATGCCCTGGGGCAAATGGCGAGAGATCAAAAAATCATGTCCCTCGTCAAGATGAAGCGGTTTATGACTGACGCTGAGTGGCAGCACTATAGCGACATGATGCGTGAGGCAGGTGCAGATGAATCTCTGTTTGCTGAGGCTAAGACTGTCTCCGATGCTCTTGGGCAAAAGTTGCACGACCGAAAAGACAGTCTTCCCGATACAGTACGCGATGCTGAAAACCACGCCGCTAACCGCCTTTACGAGGAAACTCTCGCCGAACTTATTCCCAATTTGAACAGGCTTAACGAACTCAGGGAAAAATACAAAGGTCAAGAGTTAGAAAATATTCCATCCCAAGATTTACTAGAAATCCAGACACTAAATACCGAAGTCAAGCAAATCCAGAGCCAAGCTCTCTTCTTTGCCAACGAAGCTTATCATACAGGCGGTCCAGTCGAACACGTCGTGCTTAACCAGCAAATGAGGTTGGGGCTAGAAGTCGAACCGAAGGACTTCTCACTGTCGGTTAATGAGCAAACAGGCTTCATAATGGAGCAAACCGAAAAGGTTAAAACCGACGAAGACTTTGGCAAGTCTCTCTGGAAAAGTGCCAAGTACCTCGACCGAATTTGCGACGCTGCTGAAAAGCTAGGCGAAATTGAATCCCGCACAGATATGGCAGTTAAGGAGACAAAAATAGAAGAGCAAATCGAAGCGGTTACAGATCCAGATTTGAAGGAAGTTTATAAACTGAGGGAGATAGCTGTAGAACTGCTAAAGATTAAAAAGAATCCAGTGATGAATGATGCTGAAAAGTCAGAAGAAGCTCTAAAGATTGTTAAGAAGATAGGCTGGACGGGCGTAGCTCAATATCGGCAAAAAATGTTGGATTTAAATAAAATATTGAATGAGCGAATTCAAGTTAAGATAAATAATGCAGAAACCTGATAAAGACCAAAGCAAATTTTAAAATGTCATTTGTGTGAAGATTAATGATTCTTGGATTCTTGTCTCAAGAACCTACCATAAAATCCCCAAATGGTGGCATGGTAGTGAGGTGCCTATTATGTAACATTGATCTTGGCAAAGAAGCTCCATAAACCGCTATTCAGGTAAAACACCAATGGAACCGGGACTGGGTTGGCTCGTTGTTCTCAACGTAAAAAAATCTGTTGTACGTTTAGATCTGACCATGTATGAGGCTAAAGAGCGAGACCAGCTAGTTTTTCAGTCCGTTCCACCGGGGCTGCATTACCTGGGTGAGGGATTTCTGGAACCTATTCCTGGCTGTTGGTTTGAATTGCAACCTAAGGAAGTTTTAGTCAAAGTATTCAACCGCAAGCAGAAACAATTCGAGGATGCCTCACCAGAAACGATTGCTGAGTACCAAAAGTTAGTATCGGGTGGGACGATCGATCAAAATGTAAAAGCCTATAGTCGTGCTGTTGATGCTGGTAAGCACGATCGCTGGGTGGCATGGCAGAAGTTGACAACTCACCTGGAGCTGCGTAATTTTCCTATCAGGCTTCATCTATCTGAAGCCGTTGAGCCACCCGTCAATCTTTCTTTAGAGGAGCGGGAAAATTGGCTAAAATACCAAAAAACCCGCTTTGAGCAAGCACTTTTCGACACCCACCAAGGTAACGCGGGAGCCTTCCTAGCTGAGTTTGAAATTGCCTTTCTCCGTCAGCAAATTAATCCGACAGACAGTGAAGCCCTCAATCGTTGGAATTACTTGGTACAAGCCATATACAATGCAGGTGAACGCGGGATTGTCAAGGTTCCCGATTTGTTCGTCAACTTGATAGATACCCTGATCATGCAGTTTGCACTGACATTCGACGCCAAGTTGAAGCCAGGTTATGTTGCTATTGGCGGAATTGCCAACCGCATACAAATCGATCTCGTCAGTGGTGCTGAGTACTTGATTGAAGACATGATTGATTCGGGAATTGAAGGGGTGGTTGAGAAGGGGGAAGAATTTGCCGCTTACTTAAAGCAACGCGGAATTAGTCCTAACTGAGGCGGTTTAACTAACGGCAAAGGAGGAAGGCTCATGGAAACGATGTCGGGTTGGATAGTTGTGCCGAATGTGTCGAAATACGGCTACGTAGGATTGGATGAAAGCTTTTACTATCACAGGGATGAAGCTATTGACCTGTTAGGCTTTCAAGTGGTTCCACCTGGGTTGCACAATATGCGGTTGAGTTTATCAAAACACGAGGACGCCCAGGACGGTTGTTGGTTGGAGTTGCAACCGGGCGAAGTTATAGTCAAGGTCTTCAACTACGAGCAACAAAAATTTGAGGATGCTACAGTTGAAGCCAGGTTTCGCTACCAGCACTTAGCACGTAGTGGTGAACTCAGTCAGACGCTAAAACCGTATATTCGCCATAGTGATGACGATCATTTTAAAAATGAGGATCTTTGGCTCATATGGCAGCAACTAACTAAATACTTAGATTTACAAAATTTTCCGCTGACCATCCATCCATTTGAAGTCAGTGACTCTCCTGCCAATCTCTCCCCAGAAGAGCAGGATAATTTGCTACAGCACCAAAAGACCCACTTTGAGCAAGCCCTATTTGATACCCATCAAGGGGATATAAACGCTTTTCTCGCTGAGTTTCAGTATGCCTTTCTTGACCACCACCTTTTTAGCGATCGCTACCAATCAATAAAACGGTGGAACGATTTGGTACGAGCTATATACACGGCAGGAAAACAGCAAGTTGCTAAGACTCCTACTCTCTTCATTAACTTGGTCGATACCCTGATAGCACAGCTAAAAAGTTGCGACGACGATATGCTCAAACCGGGCTGTATTATCTGGGGAAAAACACCAAAGATGGATGTAAAGATCGACCTGGTTAGTCAGGCCAGGTATTTAGTAGGCAACATGATTAACTCAGGAATTGAAGGTCTGGTTGAAAAAGGACAGGAATTTGCAGTTTACTTACAGCAACGAGAGATTGTTTGTGAGTTGTAAGGAGCAGCAATCAACACAGAATCAGAAAGTTTTTGCTGCAAGTTTAGGGAGATAGAGATGGGGGAGTGATGATAAGCAATGATACTGCGACTAATCTAGAGCGGTTATTTCTCACCTTTTTATCCGCAGCACCGTTTTATTCAAACTCAGTCCGTTCGTTTCTAAAACATCTTCAAAAGAGCGGTCGCGCCCCTTTTCAACTCGTCAATTCCCCCAAAAATCTCTACACCGCTTCCGAGACTCTTGTCGAAGACAACCAATCGTTAACACTCTCACTGCAACTCCCAGACCGGAGTCAGCATGGGAGCATCCCAATGCGTGGAAATGTAAACCGAAGCTGGGGAAGCTGGGGAAGCTGGGGTAGAAAATTCTGCTATTTTTGACCGCAGCTTGGTATGAGAGTATTTCTGCAAAAATGGGATGCTCCCGTCAGCATCCATTGCTAATTGCATTAACCCCCAAACAAGGCGGCTACTGTTGCGGCGATCGCGTTTCTGATTTGGCTGCTATTGTTTAAACCACCGGTAATTCTGAGTTTATCCTGGAGAGTAGAGGGTGACAAAGATACTAAAGTTGAGCTTCTTCCTGCTCCTGGAGTTGTCCCTTTGCAAGGCGCAATCCCCTACCCTCTTGCTCAAAAAAATAACTTTGCCTAAAATCGAAGCTTTGTATGAAGACATTGTAGGACTGAAGTAATCGCGTTGTAACCTTAACGCTGATAAATCGCCCCGCCTGCCACTTTCTTGAACACCTTAGTCAACCCTTTCGTCGCACTATTCAACGGCACAATCCAAATATGCTCTGAAAACTTAAACTCATTCGCCAAACGATTCAAGAGTTTTTGGTCTTCACTTTGTTCATCCATTTCTA
>CBDTXL010000287.1:0-5999 GCA_965364435.1 uncultured bacterium | reverse complement strand
CAGTATAGTAAGTAGTATTCAGTCTATTCTATCTCTTGATGAGCTATTAATTGTCCCTAACAGAATCCACCTAGTATTGTTTTAATCACACTAGCAATGCAGATTACTCAGTGTCTCCATGTAGCGGTTCTTGTTTCTGACCTGGAACAGGCAGAGCATTTCTATGGCAATGTATTGGGATTATCGAAAGTTGAGCGAGTTCTCAAATTCCCAGGTGCTTGGTATCAGGTGGGAGAGTTTCAGATTCACCTGATAGTTGACCCAAATGTAGCCAGAGAGCTACAAAATGCCGAAAAATGGGGTCGTAATCCGCACATTGCCTTTAGCGTGGTGAATCTCGATGAGACAAAGGAGCGTCTCCAAGCTCATGGGCATGGCCTACAGGTGAGTGCCTCCGGTCGTGCTGCTTTGTTCACCCAAGACCCAGATGGGAACATCATCGAACTGAGCCAAGTGTAGGGACGTCAGGCTTTTATTGGCAGGCTTTACGCCCCTACGGAACGTTAAATGAAAATCATTGCATACCTGTATAGTGACCCTTTGTTGGAATCGGTGCCTGACCCAGTGGTTTGGGGTTGGGAGGTGGATTGGGTCTATCAAGATTTGGGAGGGCGTCAACAGCTGCGCCAACTGTTAGATGACAGCAAAGCTGAACCCGCTGATTACTTGTTAATTCGGCGGTTAGAAGAACTGGGCGACTCGCTAGAGGAAGTAAGCGATCGCCTCCTGCAAATCGAAGCCCTGAGCATCCAGATCATTGCTACAGAGCAATCCTACAGTTCTTCTCAAGCTACCGATCCCATAAAAGGCGCTAACCTTCGGACAGACTTACTGAAACTCTTAGGCGAAATTCAGCGTGAAGCGAGCAGTCGCCGCATCCGTCAAGGACACGCCCGTAATCGCCTCAAAGCCTTGCCACCACCGGGGAAAGCACCCTACGGCTACCGGCGTGGGAAAGACCGCTATATACTTGATCGCAGTACAGCACCCATGGTCAAGGATTTTTTTGAACAGTTTCTGCTTTATGGCTCCTTGCGCGGGGCGGTTCGCTATATAGAGAAAAAGTACAGTAAGAAAATTTCAGTTTCTACAGGGCGTCGTTGGCTCACCAACCCCATCTATCGAGGCGACCTCGCCTATCAAAACGGTGAGGTTCTCTCAGATACCCATACCCCAATTCTCAACCGGGAAGAAGCGGCGCAAATTGACCGACTCCTGCGTCGCAATCGGCGACTTCCACCCCGTACTGCCAGTGCTGCCCGCTCTTTAGCTGGTTTGGTAGTCTGTGGAGAGTGCCAGTCTCATATGAGTGTAACCAGTGTCACAAGACCTCGCAAAGACAAGGAATATCTTTACCTGCGCCCGATTAATTGCCCTAAGAGCCCGAAGTGCCGCGCGATCGCTTACGAAAAAGTTTTACAATGCACAATTAAAAGCATTTGTCAAGAATTACCCCTTGCCGTCGCTGGGATGAGTGTCCTCAGCCTTGATGGTGTGAAGCGATCGCTCACCAATCAAATGACCAACAAGCAAGACATCTTAGTTCAGCTCCCTGCGTTAATAGATAGTGGCATTTTGGATTCAGAAACCGCTGATTTACGCGCTTACAAACTCCGTACAGAAATTTCCCAACTGCGATCGCGTCTAGCCGCACTGCCACCCGTTAATTTACAAGCGATCGCCCAGACTGTGTCTATTCCCCAATTCTGGTGTGATTTATCTGAATCAGAGCGCCGGTTCTACTTCCGAGAATTTATTCGGCAAATTGAAATAAAGCGCCAACACAAGGAGTGGCAGGCGCAACTAATTTTTATTTTTTAAACCGTTTGCGCGGAAATCGCCTTAAAGTCAAGGATAATTCAACAGAACCAGGTGTAGCTGCCTCAGGCAAATGATAGGTAATACCCTACTTAGCTCCCGTCGAGTACGTGATGTCTAAGTTGGTGCGTGTAGCGCCCATCGCCCCAAGACTTACGCAATTGTCGCCCGACCCTAATCCCCAGAGGGAACCCCATACCCCCCTCTTCTCCCCCCTTTCGTTGTGGGGATGGGGGGTATGGGGAGCTAACCGGCAGATATTGCGTAAGTCCTGGTCACAATGAACCGAAGTGAGGAGTCAAGACCTGGGATATTCTATGAATGCGAATGAACTACTGAGGCGTTATGCTGCCGGAGAGCGGGATTTTGGAGGGGCACAGCTGCGGGGAGCCTATCTCAGTGAGGCGATTCTGATGGGAGCCGACCTGAGGCAAGCAGACTTGAGTAGGGCTAACCTGAGTGGAGCCTGCCTGAAGGGAGTTAACCTGAGTGAGGCTAATCTGAGTGAGGCTAACCTGAGCGTAGCAAATTTTGGTTCAGCAGACCTCAATGATGCCAACTTACAGGCAGCAAACCTGAGGAAGGCAAACCTGATTGAAACCAGCTTGAAAAGAGCAAATTTGACAGGGGCAAAACTCAGAGAAGCAAGCTTAATATTTGCTAATCTCTCTCATGCCAATCTCTATCAAGCAGATTTACACGGAGCCACACTGTATCAGACCATTCTGCATCGGGCAATCTTAAAGGATGCTGATCTGATTGGAGCGATCCTCCAGGAAGCCGACATGAGGGGGGCGGATCTGACTCGAGCCTGCTTGATTCGTAGCGACGTATCCAGGGCAATTCTGATCGCGGCAGACCTGAGTGGAGCAACTGTGCTGGGGGCAAACTTCAAGGGAGCGGTTCTCACAGGGGCGATCCTGCCAGACGGGAAGATGCAAGATTAGTAGGTAGGTAAAAGGTAGGGAAGGTGGGGAAGATTGGGCAGTATTTTCTCCCCCAACTCCCCCAACTCCCCCAACTCCCTCAACTGCCTTAACTCCCTCAACTCCCCCAACTCCCCCAACTCCTCCAGACCACACCCCTCACTCTTTGAGTAGCGGGTAGTACAGTTCTCCCGTCCCGCCAATAAGTCCCGCGCGATCGCCTGCTCGTGGACCCGTTCCCATAAAGATATCAACGCGACCCGCACCTTGAATCGCGCCGCCTGTGTCCTGATCCAGCACGTAGCGACTCACCATCCGGGATTCTAGCTGACCAGACGCATTGGCGTAGGGGATGGGGGCATTAATCAGGGCCAATGCTCCCGGAGGCATTAGGGATTTATCGGTCGCGATCGAGCGTTCGGCGGTCACTGGCACACCGATGCTACCCATAGCAGGTGAGCCGTGGGTTTCCCTGAAGAAAATAAAGCGTTGATTGCGCGGCAAATATTGATCGAGTTCTGCCGGAGAGGCTTGGAAATAATCGATGAGAACGGGTAGGGTTAGTCCCTCCAGGGGCAGCTTACCATCCTTCACCAGTTCTCGCCCTATGCTGACGTAGGGATAACTTGTCTTGCCTGCAACGCCAAGAGTCATCAGACTTCCATCTGGCATCTGGAGTCGGGCGGAACCCTGGACTTGAACGAGAAAAGCCTCGAAGCGATCGCGCAACCAGACCAGCTCTCGCCCTCGCAATGGGCTTTTTGTCCCTAAACCATCTTCCCCTTCCAGCTCAGCACGGGTGGGGTGAGGGTTCTTCCATCGGTCGAAGTCAGCAGGCAGCCGGTAGAGGGGATAGCGATACTCTGAACTTTTTGTCCGACTGGCGGCATAAATTGGCTCAAAGTAGCCCGTGAATAAGACTGTCCCCTGATTGTCCTTCCCGACAGACTTGTACAAGACAAACTCGCGATTGACAGCGGCTTGCAGTTCGGCCGGTGAACGGGAAGTGACTACAAGTTGGCGGAAACGAACAAGAGAACGGCGGACGCGATCGCGTGTTATCCCTGGTACCGGATACCGCCGGTAAGCTTGGGCAGCACTGGGCGAGGCGAGATAACGTAGGCTGTAATCGATAGACTTCAACAGTGCCTGCCGGTCTCCCGGCTGACCAGGACGCCCCCACAACTGATCATCGAAACCCAATGAATCCAGTGTTACCTGACCAGCCGCCGGTTTGACTGGTTGCAGTGGCACATCAGTTACTTGACCAGCATCCGGTTTGACTGGTTGCAGTGGCACATCAGCGAGGGCTGAACTACTAGCAGCCATCAGAAGCATCCTTAGACTCAGGGATAGCCAAGTCAGTGTCTTTCTCATCCTTACTTTTTCAGCAGCCGCCTATTTCTGTCCAACTGTGACTAATAGCGTTCGACGCTCCCTGCGAAGACAGGTTCCACCCGGATGGCAGTGACGCTGGAGGGGCGAAGCACCATGTATTCGCCTTGGATGTTCTTGATCGGTACGCTAATGAAGTCGTTAGAGGTCGCTTTTGGCATCAGTTCACCGCTGTACCACTTCTGAAACTCTTGAATCGTTGCAAAACGCACTTCTTCTCGGTGACCACTTGACAAAAGGATGTGTACAGCGTATTCATCTGGAGTTCTTGGCATGGAAAATAATCCCTAATCCATCCAAATCATTATCAGCCTTAGCTTAATAAATTAAACCGTTGCAGCAAAGTTTCCAGGAGCGACGGCAGGGAGGCTCGCAGGTCATCTGGCTTGTTGTACAAGAGCTGCTGGTAGTTGGGCAAGTCAAAGGGAAACTGTCCCGGTAAGTCAAATCGTTCCATCTTCGCTAACAAAATTTGCTCTGTGCGCTTTGCTGTTAAGGCATAGCCCACTTCCACACATACATTCGGGCTGGGGAGCAGTAGGGGCGTTTTTTCCCCTTCAATACGAGCCACTGGTGTCCCATCGGCAACAAAGAGCAGGCTTTTGCGGATTTTGCGCATCTGGGTGCTGTTGAGCCGCATGGGTTCACCCGAAGGGCGTCGGGATTCTTCTAGAGTCAGGGGTAAACGCGATCGCTGGTTGAAGGCTTCTAGACTCTCAGAGAGGGCGTTACGCAGAGCGTCACTGGAGGCGTTGTATTCGGTTTGGTAGCTCAAAAAGATTACCGGCTCCAGTTGTCCCATCACCTCTTGCTTGGTGAAGTAAATCTCGTGAGAAATCAAGTCAATGTTGGAAATAGCGTAGCCGCCACTGCCTTCGATGTAAAACTCGATTGTTTCCCCTTCCAGGTAGCGCCCAAACCATTCTGATTTTTTAACATCCTGGCTATCGTCTAAAAAGTCAGCTCTTAAACCAGACTTAAGCAAGCTATTTTTGCTCAGACGTAGGTCGTGGGGTCGTTTCTCCAGTTCTTTAATTGGTTCGTATTGCTGGAGATACCAGGCTTTCAGGGCAATAATGGCCATGATGTCTTACAGATGCACGGTTTCCCGACGCCCGATGCTAAAATTCCTGAACTGGAATTCTAGCAGTAAGCGGTGATATCTTCACCACATTCATCTGCCAGATAGCACAATGCCCGAAAGCGCAGTGCTACAACTTCCTCATACAGAGGATTCAGCTTGCACATCGGCGGAATGTGAAACAGGGTGCGACCAAACAGTTTAACGTCGCGCTCAAAAGGGCACTGTGCAGGGATCAGCTGGCAGAGGCGGTGAGCCAGTTTACGGTTATGGACTTCAACGTTGTCAAGCCACTGCCGTAAAGGTTGAAGCGGGTCAAAGGGTTTCTTTGGTTTGAAAGGCTTAACGGGGGTTGTGTTTTCGGTGGAAGCCTTTCCCGGATGAATCCAAACCCAACTTGTAATAGCTAGATTCTGTACTGTATACTCAGATACATTCATAATTCCTTTCCTGTGTTCGGAAAAAGCGAACCGGATTGCTTGTAATTTATCTACAACTGCTTAGCAGCTCCCACCGGATTAATTTCGGTGCAATTTTTCGCTGAATTGCCACAGTGAAGTGGGCACTTCCCAATTGCTGGGTAGCGCA
Source organism: uncultured bacterium (assembly GCA_965364435.1). GTDB lineage: Bacteria > Cyanobacteriota > Cyanobacteriia > Cyanobacteriales > Coleofasciculaceae > CBDTXL01. The sequence continues at coordinate 191 of CBDTXL010000287.1, read as the reverse complement.
AAGCTTTGTTCCTATTACAGGTGTCTCGGTTCGGTGTGTTGTGACCCTCTGATAACTTAGCGGGGGTCGATTCGCTGCCTTAAAGAGCAGCTGATTTTAAAACAGGATTGATTCGATGCAATCAGTTAACAAGAGTCGGGCTGGGTAAGTAAAAACGCCTAGTTGATGGCAATGAGTGTGAATGTCGGGTC
>CBDTXL010000286.1:0-6078 GCA_965364435.1 uncultured bacterium | reverse complement strand
ATAGGGTGATAACTCACGCCTTATACAATTGCTCAAATCCTTATCCGCTAGGGAATTCCCATTACCCAAAAATCGGGATTTCCACCACAAGTACGAGAGAGCCAATTATTTTTAGGCATAATACAACATTTTGTAGACACGTAATCCTTATATAGGGAAATGCCTGTCGTTATCGTAGAAATGCAGACGTCCCACACCCAGATACAGACCGTAGGGTTTCTCACTCTCAGGAAAAGCAGTGACGCCGAAAATGTAAACACCGCTAATCCAAGGGTTGCGGACAGGACGCAGTCCAATTGTGACAGTTTTTCCGGGCATCACTGGTGGGTCGAACGTTACTGAAATTGTCTGTGTCTCAGGGTCTTTTGTCACCTCTTTTACAGTTAACTTCTCACTTTTGTGCCGAGGGGTCCCTTCAAATGCACGAGTGTCTTCAAGATCGAAGCGGATGTCATCTACTCCTTGACGCTGGTTAATTGTGACCCGTTGGAGTGGTTTTCCGGCATTTTCTGGCAGTTCCAGTGTGAAATAGTAGGTTGCTCCCCATACATAAGTAGCGTTATAGGTTGTTGTTGCATTAATCAAGCGAGGAGGCTTTTCAAACGAGACTGTTGCATCTGCTAGCTGAATTGCATGAGCCGACGGGGCAGCAACTCCCCAAATGCTTGCCGAAGCCGCCAGAGTAGTTCCGAATAACTTTGAAATGTGCATTGGCTTATCTTGAGGAGGTGGATGAGCAGAAACTCGAGTTTGCCCTTACTTGGGTTATGGCGATCAGCTTTGCGGGTGCCGGAGGCGATCGCTCAACGAGTTACACTCTAAGTAAAATTACTTATTGGTTTTGTATCCAGCTGCGATAAGTTTTAACAATTCTTAGCAAGAATAATTAGAATCAATGATTACGAAGACCCTTTATATTAATTTTAGATTTAATTGAAAAATTACTTCATGTTTTTTCCCAAAACTATTCGTTAAGCTGTGGGTAAGACACAGAGGAGAAGAATTTTTATGAACGCTGATTTTGGCGTTGGAGTAAAGCGACCCGCATGGCAAACGATTGTGATGTTTGCTTTGGGCTTTTGGCTGAGTAGCAGCCTGCTTCTGGACTTCGTGATCATGCCCGGTCTATCTGCTGCTGGCATGATGAATCAACCAAGTTCCGCAACAGCTGGCTATTCAATTTTCTGGATTTTTAATCGCATCGAGTTGCTGTGTGCCGCTTTGGTGTTAGCAAGTCTCCTAGCGCTTCGTGGCACTTCAAGTCTTTATCTTCAGGTAAGACGCTGGTCAATTTTCTTATCCCTGCTCCTGCTGGCAATTGCTCTCATTTATACCTACATAATGACCCCGCAGATGAGCGCTCTGGCATTACAACTGAATCTTTTGGAGCCAGTAACTGGGATGCCTGAGGGAATGATGCCGATGCTTGAAAGCTACTGGGTGCTAGAAGCGATTAAGTTAGCCGTAGGTACCACGCTGCTGAGTTGGTGCTACTACGATTCCCGTAAGCTTGCCTGATGGGACATTAACCAGAAATAACAAAGGCTCCTCACCTCGGTGGGGAGATTTTTGTTTAGGGCGTGTCCAAAAATAACTCCGTGTGTTCTTTAGACCTCTTGCAAAAGTGCTGATTCCGGATTTGTAACCACAGATGAACACAGATGAACACAGATGGAAACGTACTGATCTTGCGGTGTTTACGTAAAGAACATCCTTTCTTGTAAAGACGAGGAGAATCTAAAGCTATTCCTCAGTCTCTGCCGGGGAAGGCCATAGCAAGCGTACTGCCATCAGTGCAAAGCCAATGGCTGCGATCGCCTTTAAAATACGAGCAGGCAAAACCTGAGCTACCCCTTCCCCTGCCAGCACTCCAATAAGGCTAGCCAAGAGCAATGCCGTCACTGAGCCAAAAAACACAGCACGGGGAGACTTGAGACTACCACCCAACGCGATCGCGGCAAGTTGGCTCTTGTCGCCAATTTCTGCCAAAAACACCGTTATGAAACTTAGTCCGAGAAGTTGCCAGTCCATAGAAGGGTTGAAGGTTTTAAGGTTGGAAGGTTAAAGGTTGATAGCGTAGCGGTAGCGAGTCTTCGAGCGTCAGGTTTAACTTTCGAGTCTTCCAGCTTCCAACTACAAACACACGACATCCCACAGCAGCATGACGGAAATGAAGAGTAAAAGCGCTCCTGCTGATGTTTCCAGAGTTTTAGGAGAAAGTCGCGTAGCTAACCACCGACCGATGAGGACGCCCAGCAAACTTGTTGCAATCAGTGCGGCAGCAGCACCGGCAAAAACAACCCAGGGAGATTGAGATTGAGCACTCATAAGCAGGGTCGCTAGCTGGGTTTTGTCTCCCATCTCTGCCAGAAAAATCGTTAAGAAAGTTGAGCTAAAGACCCCCCATCTTCCAAGACTGCATGCCTTAACACGCTGAGGCTTCTGAGAACGAGTCACCAGCGGATTTGTCGCTAGCTCAGTTGTAGTGACCGACTTAGAACGGTTAGAGCCGTTTTTTAACGCTGGCTCGATCAATGTTGGAGGTGCTGTCAGGACAGGATCGACTAAAGGCAGAGAAGAGAGTTTCACGGGCAGTCGAAGTAAACGTCAAATATCTTTCATATTCTTTTCATTTTCTCAGAACTTTACAAAAAATATCAACACTATCAAATCCATCTGTGTTTATCTGTGTTCATCTGTGGTTACAAATCCGGAATCAGCACTTTTGCAAGAGGTCTAACGAATCAAATGCCGACCTCTCGGTCAAAACGAAACATTTCCAGACTGCGATCGCCATAAACTCCCTCAATCTGCTGGCGGCAGCAGTCAATCGCAAAGTCGTTTAACTCTGCCGGTTCCACACCGTACATCTCCTCAAAGACATCCGGTTCCACACGACAGAAGCGAGGTCGATCTGGATATATGCGGCATTCACGGGTGGCGTGATCGAAATTCACACACCATCCTCCTTCCCCCACCATACTTAGATAAAGCTCTAGCTCTTCTGGGGAAAGATACTCTTCTAATTCTGGACGCTCATCTGGGTCAAGATTACAGCATGCACCACATTGCTTTACACAATGCCAAGTTGCCATTACTTTAAACAAGGGCTATAAGTTCCGGGCACATCCAGCTTAGCGAGTTTTCGCCTCTAGCAGATGCTCTATCGGTTTTTGTTGCGTTTTGTAGATTTTTGTTAAAAAACTTAAAAACCCGTGGGAATTACCAAGTAAAATCTAAGCGAGAAATTTTCAGTTCCGAATCAAATTCGTTGGGTCATTTGGGAGGACAAATGGATTTAAGCTTTTTAGGTAACGTCAATTGGGAAGTAGTTGCTCAGCTGAGCATGCTCGCGGCGGTCGTGCTTGCTGGACCGATAGTCATTTTCGCTCTGGCTGCTCTCAAAGGCGACCTCTAATACCATTTTGGATTTTAGATTTTGGATTCTGGAAGCCTTCCTACAAGGACGTTTCAGAATTTTAAATGTAGCAAGTTAAAACCCAAATGGTATAAGGAAGGTTGAAGGAAGAGTTGAAAGTTAGCACGTTGAAAGTAGAACGTATAGAAAATAACCTTCAACCTTCCAACCTTCAGGTGACTCCCAAAGCGCGAGTTGCCGCTTTAATTAATTTATAGTAGTGGGGTTGCGTGACATCGATCTCTTTAGCATCTTCCCGTTTCATTCCTAAAAGCCCGATTCGTTGTCCTTTCTGAATCGCTAGGACTTTTCCTTCAGGATTTCTAATTCTTAATTCGTTGAACGGTTCCGACAGGCTGCAAGTGTATCGGCGTTTGTTGTGATAAAACTCGGCTGTCTTGGCTGGAGAACTGGGAGAGGCGGGTAAGCGAATGCCGACTAACTCCAACTCAATGCTTGTGTTGCCATTCCAGCTGTTTTCTCGCAATTTATAGGCGATATCCACTTGCGACGGTAGAGGAAAGTACTCGCCCCATCGCCAAGCAACCGCTGTAATTTTGATGGGTTGGTTGTCCTGACTTAGAGTAAGCTTGAGGTGTCCCTTCCCCACAATTTTTTGCTCTACAACCTTAACATTGGGTGTCCAGAAGATGGGGTCAGGGTTACCAATGCCGCACGGGTGGAGAGCGTCAATTTGTCGATAGAGGTTAGAAGTAATTTGAGTGAAGTCAGCTTGTGCATCAATGGCAATCAGCGGCTTGAGGTGTTCGGGTTTTAGGGACTGATGGGCAAAGCGGCTAAGAGATTGTCGAAACGCTTCCAGGTTCTTAGCGGGTAAGGAAAAGCCTCCAGCGGCTTTGTGTCCACCAAATTTTCCTAAGTTATCTTTGCAAAACTGTAACGCTTCAAAGACATGGAATTCAGGAATTCCTCGTGCTGAACCACGGATGTGTTTTGAGTCTTCCTCTTCATAAGTACCGATGAAGACGGGGACGCCGTAGCGTTCCACCAGTCGGGAGGCAACAATGCCAATGACGCCGTGATGCCAATCGGGTTGAACAATGACCAACACGCGCTGTTGTTGCAAATCTAGCTGACTCTCTTCGATGAAAGCGATCGCATCTTTTTCAATTTGCTCACACAGTTGCTGACGCTTTTGGTTAATTTGTTCACACTGCATCGCCCGTTCCAGCGCCACACCCTGATCAGTTGTTGTCAGGAGTTCAATCACAATCTGGGGGTCTGATAGGCGACCGATCGCATTAATTCTTGGGCCTAGTTTAAAGCCTATGTCCTCTGGTTTGAGTGCTTTTTGGTCTTCGCTTACCCCAGCCATCTGGATTAAGGCTTGGATACCTGTAAGCTCAGATTTAGGCAGCAACCCTAAGCCTCGCTTCAGCCAACGGCGGTTGATGCCAATAAGGGGGGCTAAATCGGCAATCGTTCCCAGAGTAAAAAGCTCTAACAATTGAGCTGTTAATCCTTGAAGCTTACCCAATTCTTGGGCAAGACAAACGGCTAAAACATAAGCCACGCCAACACCCGCCAGACCCCGATAAGGTGAGGATTCGGGAAGCTGTTTCGGGTTAAGAATTGCATCAGCTGGCGGCAGTTCTGGTGGCAGGTCATGGTGGTCAGTCACAATAACCATCATGCCGAGTTCTAATGCTCTGGCGATCGCTTCATGGGCAGAAATCCCATTATCGACAGTCAAAATCAGCGCTACGCCTTCTTCTGCAAACTCCTCAACTATTCGCGTATTGATGCCGTAGCCGTCTTTCATGCGGCTGGGGATGGTGTAGTCTATATCAGCACCTAACCAGCGCAATGCTCGGAGTAACAAGGCGGTGCTAGTCATCCCGTCGGCGTCGTAGTCCCCACAGATCGCGATTTTTTCTTGAGACGCGATCGCTTCTTTGAGCATCTCGACACTGATTGCCAAATCGGGAAATTCATCAATCGGTGCGGGCATTACCTGGGATTCTGGATACAAATACACCTGTGCCTGCTGTGGGGTTTCGATCCCCCGGTTAATCAGCACCTGACCCAACAGAGGTGAAAGTCCTATGGCTTGTGCCAGTTTTGCAGCTTGCTGTGTCTCTTGGCGTGCGACCTGCCACCGCTGATTGGGTAATTGCTGAGGGCGTTTAGATGGTTCAGAATTAAGTCTGTCTTGCACTGAAGTTGATGAAATTGACAGTAGGCTACGGCTAGTCTACAGCACTCAGCTAACCTTTCTTCTTCTTCAATACCTAGAAAACCGCTACACGACCGTCATCTCTAAGATAAATAGTGCGATCGCCTGGAGGACGCCCACCGGGACGTACTTCGATACGTAGTCTTCTAGCTTCTGGTTTCAGGATATTCACCCTGAGTGGTAGCCCAATCGCATCCCACAACACCACTGAGAAATTCGGGTTTGTCGTGCCTCCCCGCACAAACGAGAATACCTGTCCCGGACTAATAGGAAGGGGGGCGGTGCCAGAAACCTGTTGTAGTTGAACAAGGCTTTCAGTCAGGTTAACTACCTCAACGGTGATGCGTTGCCCCGGTATAAACTGTATTGGCTGCCGCCCACAACTAGTTCTAGCAACACAGGTGCCTGCTGTTGCCGGGTGGTAGTGTCCATCAGAGCTAAAGACAAGGAAGGCTACGAATAA
>CBDTXL010000285.1:0-6112 GCA_965364435.1 uncultured bacterium | reverse complement strand
CGCTTTTTGAGCCAGCTGCTCGTCTGGAGTCGGAACAACTGGCTTTTTGTCCTTTGTGCCCAGTGCTATTCAGGCTTTATTTATTCAGAAACGCCTGAACTTGTCTCAAGGCAGCAGCACCAATATTGAACAATGCCCAGCTTGCTGCCAGGATGACAGGAGACAAAACTGCTACTATACGCCAATCAATTTCCATGTCTTTATTTTCCTCAGTTAACGCTTGAAGTTTTTTGAATGTTTCTCATTTTTCTATTTTTAGGCAAAATGGCACGGTTTGCTACAGGACTTCTTGCCACTGGAGGCTATAAGTTAGTGAGATATTGTAAACCCCAAATCGCTTCCTCTCCCGGCGTGAACTAGAGCCAGCTGTTCGTAGCGCCTCGCATGTTCAATAAGTTCAGCCGCCTCTGCTTCAGAGAGGTCGCGTGCTCGTCTAGCAGGAACGCCGACAACCAGCGACAGTGGAGGAATGTCTTTATTAACCACCGCACCAGCACCAATAATGCTGCCATGTCCTACACGGACACCATCTAGCACCACGGCACCAATGCCAATCAGGCAACCTCGTTCAATGTGGGCAGAATGAACCACAGCGCGATGACCAACCGTAACATGGTCTTCTAGAATCGTTGGCTTGCCAGGGTCACCATGTAAAATCGCACCATCCTGTATATTCGTTCGCTCACCAATTTCGATTCGCTCAACATCTCCCCGTACAACAGCACCGTACCAGATACTGACCCCAGCGGCTAACAAAACCTGACCCATGACCACTGCATTCGGGGCGATAAAGGCAGCTTGAGAGAGGTCGGGGGGAGACCAATAAGACATGGCTGAAGAGAATTGTGGATTGAGATGATTCACGATTATCGTTAATTCACTTAAGGAAAGCCCGTAAAAATCAGTGAATAGAACTGATCCCTAGATATAATAAAGCCACACACGCTGATTTATGTGTAGCCGCAACAGAAGAGCACAAGCTCAAAGTTGTCCACTTAGTATGTCATGACAAACTACACGCGGACGAACCCAGCGGTATTAGCACACACGGTAAAGGCGCTCAATAGCACTTGATGATCAATTCAGGCTTGCAGTACCCCATATTTGGTCCAGAGATTCAGTGTCCTCACTGCCGTCAGTCGATTCCGGCATTGACGCTGACTGATACCTATCTCTGTCCGCGTCATGGTGCCTTCGAGGCAGACCCAAAAACGGGGGAACTGATTCATTTACAATCCGGACGTCACTGGCGTCGTTGGAACGATGAGTGGTACAGGCAGCACACTCATCCTGATGGGATTCGCTTTGAGATTCACGAAGCGTTAGACCGGCTGTACACTCAAGGGTATCGGGCGACAAGGGTGATTATTGCCAGTCGTTATCGGGAGTTAGTAAGTGCCTACTTGGAGCGTAGCACCCCTTGGCGTGCCCCCTCAGAGCCAGCTCGACCCAGGCTTTATGGCTTGCCAGTGGAGTTTAGCCCTGAACCCGAACAAGAACCTTGCTGGGAAGTGATCAATTTCGATTTGGAAAAAGAACCGGGGGTTCCCGTGCGCTATCCCTACTTCCGATTATTTGAGTAGACAATTAGGGGCTAGCGCATAGCCCCTAGTCCCTAACCCCTATGCATCACGCCTCGATTCGTACAGCGAATATTCATCGTGCGATCGCGTTTTACGAACAGTTGGGATTTACCGTCTCTGAACGCTTCACCGCCGGGATTACCCTTGCCTGCTGGATGGAGGGACTCGGCGGACGCATTGAGCTTATCCAAATTCCCGAACCCCAACCAGCACCGGATGCCTTTGGGGATGAGCATTATGTGGGGTACTACCATCTATCCTTTGACATCACGGCTGCGGCAATTGACCTGCCAACTTGGTTAACCAATCTGCAAGAACGCTTTGCAGAAGCGTCCCACCGCAACCCGACAGAGGTTCAGCCCCTGAAAATTCTTTTGGAACCTACCCAACAGATGATCGGCGATCGCGTTTACGAAGTGACCTTTATTGCCGACACCGATGGTCTACCTTTAGAATTCCTACGACTTCTCAGCCCTCAGTAGTTTTGAAGTTAGAATATTTCACAATTCAACAATTTATTACTCAATAATATAAAGGAAAACTTAGCACTCCCCTAAGATAACTCCCCTATTGCCTTTCCTCCGTCGTTTGACAAAAGTTATGCATTTCTCGTCAACTTTGCGTCGTCGTGGTCTATTAATTTTCCTGTTCAGCTTCTGCCTGAGTGCTGTGCTATTGGCGACGAAAGCCACTTCTACTGAGTCCGGTGCAGCCCAGTCCCAATCTCCATCTGCCCCGTCGCTGTTCACAAGTACAGATTCCAGACCACTTGCGCTTACTGAAGATGTGCATAAAACAGTCTTGGACAATGGTCTGACCGTTCTGACAAAGGAAGTGCATACTGCACCAGTCGTGACTGTACAGGTATGGTACAAAGTGGGGTCACGTAACGAAGCGCCAGGAGTGAATGGAATTGCCCACCAACTAGAACATATGCTCTTCAAAGGCACAAGCGATCGCCCGATTCAATTTGGTCGCCTTTTTAGCGCTTTGGGGAGTGAGTCTAACGCTTTCACAAGTTACGACAACACCGTCTACTTCGGCACAGTAGAGCGAGAAAAGCTGAAAGCACTGCTCACTCTGGAAGCAGACCGGATGCAAAACTCCAGCATTGAACCGCAACAACTTACAAATGAAAAGCGCGTCGTGATTTCTGAGTTGCAGGGGTACGAGAACAGCCCTGGTTATCGACTCAATCGCGCCGTGATGCGTGCGGCGTTTCCCAAGCAAGCCTATGGCTTACCCGTGGGTGGAACGAAGGCAGATGTGGAGAAGTTTACACCTGAGCAGGTGCAGTATTACTACCGTAAGTACTACAGCCCTAACAATTCAACGTTGGTAATTGTGGGAGATTTTCAAACTGAATCCACTCTCAATGCCGTCAAAGAGACATTTGGCAAAGTGCCAATCAGAGAGTTGAAGGTTGAAGGTTCTGAAAATAACATTCAACCTTCTAACCTGCAACCTGCAACCCTTCAGGAACAGCGGACTCCCATCATCCTGCGTGAAGAGGGTAGTGCCGCGATGCTGGAGGAGGTATATCCGTTACCAGCGGTTAATCATCCTGACGTGCCCGCCTTGGATGTTATGGATTACATCTTGACGGGGGGACGGAATTCCCGACTCTACCAGGCTTTGGTGGAATCGGGACTAGCTAGCGATATGTCAGGTTATGCCGCAAACATGATGGAATCCGGCTGGTATGAACTGTTTGCTACAGCTGCCCCTGGTCAAGAACTGCAAAAAATTGAGCAGGTTCTTGCCTCAGAAATTACTCAGTTGAGGGAGAAGGGTGTTACTGAGGAAGAACTAAATCAGGCGAAAACCCAACTTGTTGCTAGCGTGATTTTGGACAATCGGGATATCACAAGCCAAGCAATGCAACTCGGCTCTGACCAATCCACAGGCGGTGATTATCGCTATACAGACCGCTACCTGGCGGCAGTCCAGAAAGTCAGTGTAGCAGATGTACGGCGTGTTGCTCAAACCTACTTCACACTTGATAAGCGGACAGTGGGCTTTTTTGAGCCGACTAAATTGGATGGGAAGCCTGGTACGGCGAGTACGGGTGCAACTCAAACCAGCGAGAGTTTCAACGCAGGACCACCAGTAGACCCAGCTGAGGTGGCGAAGTACCTGCCGCCGGTAGACTCCCCTGCCGCGTCGGGTACGGGCAGGGTTACCCCACCCCTACAGTCGCTACCAGAACAGTTTAGTTTAGCCAATGGTGTGCGGGTATTACTTCTACCCGACCCCAGCACTCCCACCGTGACCCTGACTGCCTATGTGCGTGCCGGTACGGAGTTTGACTCAGCAGCTAAAGCTGGGTTGGCGAGTCTGACAGCGGAAAATCTGATGAATGGCACGAAAACGCGAGATGCCTTAGAGATTGCTCAAGCTTTAGAGGAGCGAGGAGCGAGTTTGGGCTTTAATGCCCAGCGTGAGGGTGTAGATATCGGGGGTTATAGTTTAGCGGCAGATTTACCCATCCTGATTGAGACATTTGCGGATGTCGTGCAAAATGCTACTTTCCCTACAGACAAACTGGAACTGACCCGTCAACAAGCTTTGACTTCCCTGACAGTGGAGTTGGATACGCCATCGAACCTGGCAAGACGGACTTTCCAACAGACCATTTACCCGGAGAATCATCCATACCATGCTTTTCCATCGGAGGATAGCTTAAAGCGCGTCACCCGTGAGGATGTGGTGCGCTTTTATCAGGAGCATTACCGTCCTGATACAACGGTGCTTAGTCTTGTAGGCGACTTTGACCCAGCACAGGTGCGATCGCTACTAGAAACTCAGCTTTCGCGCTGGCAAGCTAGTGGTAAGGCAGTCGTCGCAAGCTATCCAGAGGTACCTCTGCCGAAAACGATCGTTCAACTGAACCCAGTCCTCCCTGGTAAAGCCCAATCCATTACCTTTCTGGGTTATAGGGGGATTGACCGAAAAGACCCACGTTTCTATGCCGCAACAGTACTGAATCAGATTCTGGGCGGTGATACCTTATCGAGTCGGCTAGGAACTGAAATCCGCGATCGCCAAGGCTTGACCTACGGCATCTACAGCTACTTCCAGGCGGGGATGCATCCCGGTCCATTCCTGATTGAAATGCAAACGGCTCCCCAAGATACCCAGCGTGCGATCGCTAATACGATCTCCCTTCTCAAGCAAATCCAAGAAAAGGGCTTTATGAGTAGTGAAGTCGCCGCTGCCCAACGTTCGATTACCAGCCAATATCCCGTTGCTCTTGCCGAACCCGACAGTTTAGCGCAAATGATTCTAAACAACGAAGTCTATGGGCTAGCGCCTAGTGAACTTCGTGAATTCGTTAGTCAAATTCAGGCTGTAACCTTAGATCAGGTTAATCAGGCAGCTAAGGAGTTGCTCCATCCAGATAATCTAGTAGTTGTCACGGCTGGCCCTGCTGTATCGGCGTCAGCTCAGTAGTTGTTGTGAATATGGCTATGATGCAGTTCGTTGTCTCAACAGGTAACTACTTGCGCCGCCAGTGGATAAGCTGGTGTTTATCGATAATACTGTGGCTAATCTTCTGGGTTGGCGTCCTCTCAACACCAGCGGCAGTTGCTGCTCCCCAGGTAACTGAAGTCAAAGTTAGCTTGGGTAACAGCGCCAATGAGTTAAAGTTCTTCCCCAGCAACCTGGAGTTCGTTGTCGGTGAGCGATACAAACTCCTGCTGGATAATCCCAGTCCCCAGAAACACTACTTCACTGCTAAAGACTTTGCCGATGTCAGTTGGACTCAAAAAGTTCAAGCAGGCAAGGTAGAAATAAAAGGGGCAATTCACGAACTCGAACTGAAGCCGGGAGGGGAAGCCGAGTGGGTGTTTGTGCCGATGAAGCCGGGAAAATATTCCCTGCGTTGTCCGATACCAGGACATACAGAAGCTGGGATGACGGGAGAGATTGTAATTGCTCCTCAATAGCTCAAGACTCAATGTTCGCCCCCCTCAAGCAAACGAACCCGCATCAGCAGTGTAATCTCCAGCTGGCATCACTTTCCAGCGAGAATCACCACTTAGCTCTAAAACTTGCTGGTGATACTGCAACAAGCTTGAGCGATGCCCAACGCTGACAAACGTCGTTTCTGTCCGTTGCAGGTTTTCGTAGAGAAGCGCCTCGTTTCTCAAATCCAAAGCACTTGTCGCTTCATCCAAAATGGCGTAGCGAGGTTTGGAAATCAGCAGTCGGGCAAACGCAAGGCGTTGTTGTTCTCCCAAGGAAAGAACATCAGCCCAATCTAACTGGGCATCAAAACCTCCGACTCTTTCTGCTAAATCTGCCAAATTCACTTGTTCCAATATCTTTTGGAGTTCGGTATCTGACACCTCACGCTCAGTATTGGGATACAACAGCTGATTGCGGAGAGAACCCAAAAGCATATAAGGACGCTGAGGCAAAAATAACATTTCCTCAAGCTTCGGTCGTACCAGACGCCCCGTGCCAGCGTTCCAAAGCCCCGCGATCGCTCGTAGCAGAGAACTCTTCCCAGCACCACTTTGACC
>CBDTXL010000284.1:0-6120 GCA_965364435.1 uncultured bacterium | reverse complement strand
GCAAAACTCAGCAACGGCTTGTTCATTTATCCTTTGGGTTTCGAGTGTACAGCGTTATACTTTTTATAATGGAGTAAGCTTCTAGAGAATTCAGTGATTTAAAGGTTGAGAGTTTGTAATTTTTCTCAGGGTAAACGATGATTTTAGCAGGTTTTTTCTAGGACGTAGCTCACCCCTGTTGGTGAGGGATGTCACAGTTGAGAAGTTCCGATAAGCTAATCTCGACGGTCTCACCATTGCGGCTGTGCAGCAATCAGCGCTTCAGCTTTTACAGCCTCCACTGGCTTAGAGAAGAGGTAGCCTTGCCCAGATTCACATCCTAGTTCCCGGAGTCGTGCCAGTTGCTCGGGCGTTTCAATCCCTTCAGCCGTGACATCCAAACCCAAATTGTGAGCTAGCGTCACGATCGCGCGGACAATTTTGCCGGGAGAAGGGCCGTGCTTATCTTCACTGCCGCTATCCATACGTTTGATGAAAGACTTGTCAATTTTCAAAGTATTGATGGGGAAGCGATACAACCGGCTCAAGGACGAGTAGCCAGTGCCGAAGTCATCAATGCCCAGCTGAACCCCTAACGACCTCAGATGCTCTAAAATCGAGATCGAACCTTCGCCTGGGGCCTCAAGTACTGCGGATTCTGTGTTTTCCATAATGGCGCTTTCGGTAATCTCAAGCTTCAAGCTTTGCCGCTCTATCCCTGTCTCACACAGAATTTGGTCAATCTTTTCGCTCAAATTCGGTTGCACAAACTGCCTGCCAGAGAGATTCACACTGATGGTTAAAGGCGTCTGGTTGGGAAATGCCCGTTGCCAGTCTTTGGCTGTTAGACAAGCCTCACGCAGTACCCACTCCCCAATTGGGAGAATTAATCCTGTTTCTTCCGCAACTGGGATAAACTCAATTGGGGAAACCAGACCGCGTGTGGGGTGCTGCCAGCGCACCAGCGCCTCAAACCCAGTAATTCGACCTGTGGCAAGGGAGACAATCGGCTGGTAGTACAGCCGCAGTTCGTTCCGGGGGATGGCTTGTCGCAGGTCTGTCTCCAGCTGCAAGCGGTTCACCGCGTGCCGGTACATGGTTTTGTTGAAGACAACAGAACGAGCCTTGCCTAGTGCCTTTGCCCGGTACATTGCAATGTCGGCATCCCGTAGGATGTCTTCTGGGAAGTCATACCACAGCATACTTAGAGCAATGCCAATGCTGGCGGTGGTGAACACTTCCTGTCCTTCCAACTGAAGCGGTTCCCGCAGTTGTGTTTGCAGACGGTTGGCGATGAGCGCAACGTCACCAATGTCTTTTATGTCTTCCAACAGGATGGCAAACTCATCACCGCCGACTCGTGCCACAGTATCACCCGGTCGCACCGATGCTTTCAGCCGTTGTGCGATCGCTACCAGCATTTTGTCTCCAGCTTTGTGCCCAAGACTATCATTAATGACCTTAAAGCGATCGAGATCCAAAAATAGTACCGCAAATAAGTAGTCTTGGCACTGTTGAACCCGCTCGATACAGCTGCGTAGCTGGTTCATAAACAAAGCCCGGTTAGGCAAGTTTGTCAGGGGGTCGTAGAAGGCATCATGGCGTAATTTCTCCTCGGATTTCTTTCGGTGGGTAACGTCGCGTTGAATTGCCAGGTAATGGGTAATCTGACCCGTTGAATTCCGGATCGGTTCAATCTGCCACTGGTTGTAAAATTCTGTGCCGTCTTTGCGGTAGTTAATCGCCTCGCCGGAGAAAATTTCTCCCTCTCGCAAGTTCTGAAGCAATCGCTCTAAAACTGTGCGGTCTGTTTTTGGCCCTTGCAGGATACGTGGGGATTGACCGAGAACCTCCTCAGCTGGATAGCCTGTCATTTTGGTAAATGCTTTATTGACGAAGACAATTTCAGGACCTGGAGCGCTTATTTCTGGGGAAGTGATTAAAATCGACTCTTCGGCGTACTCAACCGCCGCCGCCAGTAGCCGCAGTTGTTCCTCAGCTTGACTTTTTTGGGTGATATCGGTCACCCTACCCACTAGCCCAACGACTTCACCCGCCGCTCCCCGCAGTGGGATGGTACGGTTTTCATAAACACAGCCGTTGAATTCTCTTGTCCATGTCACCTCTTCTCCAGCTAACGTGCGCTGCATGTTTGCCAAGATGTCGGGATAGTCAAAAAACACCTCAAAAATTGACTTGCCCACTACCTCATCCATTTTCAGTCCAAGAGCCTCCACCGCCTTTCCTTCTGACAATGTAAATATGCCATTGTTATCAATGCTGTACAGAGCTACTGGCGAATTGGACATCCATGAACGCAACAGTTGTTCACCATCCACTGGGAACTCACTCCTAAAATCCTGTGGCGATACCAACTCACTAAAAAAGCGATTCGAGATCGCGTATCCATTACTTTCTCGTGGCATAGCTGCTATTGTTTTAATTTGGGAGAATGTCCTTAGCAGTGATTGAGTAGATGTGTTTAGCGGCATAGCTTTCTGGGGCAGGGATTCTTAGGTCGGTTATTCTCAGATGTTGTACCTATAGCTCTAACGCTTGATCTTTAGCGGTCTGGAGAACATCGGTTACCAGAAGATATCTCTTACCAATTTGACCTATGCAACGGTTTACGTCACCTGATGAGGGGGCACTGGTGTTTGTGCCGATTTGAGAGTGGGGGGGTGAGGGGAATTTCAATAATAAACTCTGTACCTTTTCCAGGTTCTGACAGGCATTGAAGTTGCCCTCCATGTTTTTCGACAACAATTTGATAGCTGATTGACAACCCCAAACCCGTGCCTTCTCCCACAGGTTTGGTTGTGAAGAATGGGTCAAAAATCCGTTTCTTGAGCATTTTAGGAATGCCCGGTCCGTTGTCGGCGATCCGGATTACGACGCTTTTAAAGTTTTCAGTTGCCAAAGAGTTGAACGCTTCTACCGAGGAACGGTCTACCACTTCAGTGGAAATTTTAATCATTCTGGGATTGCCCTTGCTTCCTTTAGGGCTAACCCTTGCCGCAAGGCAGGAGGTTTCTCCCTGATCGGATTTTTCCAGGGCATCAATCGCATTATTAAGGAGATTCATAAAGACTTGATTGAGCTGCCCTGCGTAGCACTCTACCTGCGGCAGATTACCGTACTCTTTGATCAGCTGGATGTTAGCAGCTTCAGGCTTTAAGCGGTGCTGCAAAATCATGAGGGTATTCTCAATGCCTTCATGAATATCTACTGGTTTACGCTCCGCTTCATCCAGCCGCGAGAAATTTTTTAAGCTAAGTACAATCTGGTGAATGCGGTTCACCCCTATCTGCATTGAACTCAGCAGTCTGGGGAAATCTTCCACCAGAAAGTCGAAGTCAATGGACTCGGTTAGCTCTTCAATTTCCGGTACAGGTTGGGGATAGTGCTTGGCATAGAGCCGTACCAATTCCAGCAGATCATGAGCATATTCGTCAGCATGGCTGATATTGCCGTAGATGAAGGTAACCGGGTTATTAATTTCATGGGCAACACCGGCAACCAACTGCCCTAAGCTGGACATTTTTTCGGTCTGAATCAGCTGGAGTTGAGTTTGTTTGAGTTTAAAGAGGGCTTTTTCTAGCTGAGTCGCTTGCTTTTTTAGCGTCGCTTCTGACTTTCGCAAGGCAGCTTCAGCAGCTTTTCGCTCCATCAGTTCGTCTGCTAGCTGCTCGAATAGTGCTGCTTGCTGAATCGCTACGCTCAACTGCACACTCAGCTGTCTGAGCAATTCCACTTCCGGTTCCTGCCATTGCCGTGTCCTAGAACACTGATGGGCTATCAGCAGCCCCCAGAGTTTGTCTCCTTGGAGAATGGGAACCACCAGGTTAGCACGTACCTGAAACCGCTCTAGTAATTCAATGTGACATGAGGTCAGACCAGCGTTGTGGATATCCTCAATGGCTAGAATCCGACCTTTTTGGTACTGATGGGCTTTAGTTGCCTTAAAACAGTTGTCCTGAATATTCATTCCCAGAGTGGGCGTCCACCCCGCACCGACTGACTCCACGACTAGAGTGCCACTCCAATCGGGGTTAAAGCGGTAGATAATTGCCCGATCGCAGGCGAGAAATTGTCGTACTTCCTCTACAGCTGTGTTGAGAACTTCATCAAGGTTCAAAGACTGGCGGATGCGCTGATTCATCCCCCCAAGCAGCAGCTCTCTCTCTGCCTGCTGCCTTAATCTCGCTTCGGTCTGCTTTCGCTCTGTGATATCGCGGAAAGACCAGATTCTACCGTAGCACTCGCCATTGGGTGATAACACAGGAGCTGAGTAACGATCAAAAACCCGTCCGTTATTCAGGCGAATTTCATTACGGCTGGTTAGGGTGGGATTCTTATTGAGATACTCCACCTGGCTGAAAACCTGTTGCGGTTCAGCAATCAAGGGCAGCACCCAGTTTAGCAGCAGGTTCTCCTGATCGAGTGAGTGCATCACGTCCTCAGGGATTTGCCACATTTGGCAGAACCGGCGATTATAGCTGGCGATCGCGAACTGGGATGCGCTACCGTCCTTCGCTCTTTTTTCGTCAATCACCAGAACTCCGTCGAGGGCAGCTTCTTGTTGCGCCTTCAATAAGGCATTACTACGTTGTATCTCCTTTTCCGCTTGCTTGCGATCGCTGATGTTTTGGGTCATCACCATACCCGCAAAGATTTCCCCATCTTCATTGGTTACAGGTAAGGTATAGACGAGGTAGACGCGATCGCGATAGGGAAACTCAAAAATCCTTGTTTCTCCCTCCAGCGCTGCCCGATAAGCTGGCTCAAAGACTTCACAGATTTCCGGAGCAAAGCTAGCATAGAGGGTCTTCCCTTCCACTGACTCTTTAGAAAGCCCTACCCTAGCTAACTCGCCTCCTTCGGCAATAATGTGGCGCAGATCTCGGTCAAACAGCAGTACCGCCCCATTCGGAAAGTTTTTCGCCAGGGTGCGGTATAGTCCTTCACTCTTGCGTAGTGCTGCCTCTGAACGTTTGCGATCGCTAATGTCACGGGCAAACGCGCAGTTGTACTCTTGATCGTTAAATTTCAGATAGTTGAGTGTGACTTCTACAGGAAATACCCGACCTTGTTTTGTTTGGTGCTGAGTTTCAATCGTGAAAGAGCCACGTTGCTGAACTTCTTGCCAGTGTAACCTCCACCCCTGGGCGGCAAATCCTGGATCAATGTCGTGGATGCTCATCGTGAGCAGTTCTTCACGGGAGTATCCCAGGGACTTGCAAGCCGCCTCATTGACGTAGAAGAACTTACCATCTGGGCAAATGTAGAAGGCAGCATCGGCAGCGCGATCAACCGAGAACTGCATCAACTGTAGTTTCTCTTCTGCCTGCTTACGCTTCGTAATATCTGTCTGGACACCGATAAAGTGTGTCAGACACCCCGATGCATCTCGTACCGGCGAAATTGTTAGGTCATTCCAGAAAAGCGTGCCATCTTTCCGGTAATTCTTTAACACCACTTGGCATCCTTGCTCTGCTCGTATCGACTGGCGGATTTCCTCAATAGCCAGTGGATCAGTCTCAGTGCCTTGTAAAAACCGGCAGTTACGCCCGATCACTTCCTCAGGGGAATAGCCTGTGATTTCAAGGAAAGCTGGATTGCAATAGATGATAGGATTATTCGGTTGGCGAGCATCACTAATGACGATGCCACAGCTTGTCGCTGCTAAGGCACGGTTATATAGCCAGAGTGCGCCTGTATCAAATTTTTCCTCTTGATGGGTCTCTGGTGCGCTACAACTGGCTTGTTGGCTTGCCATGTAATTCATAAAAAAGTAGATAAGCTCTAATAGTGAGATGAACTGAGTTAGTTGTACCTACCCTCCCATCAACCTTAAATAAATATAAAGATAAGTTACCTACACCGCAAGGTAGAATCCGCAGCGATTAGGTATAATAGGTATAAAAACTTACTAGGTGTCCTACCTACGAGATAAATTTCTCAACAGTTTCTGGCACTCTGGGTACTGCGTGCGCTCACTCTTCTTGAAAAGAATTTTATTTGTACCCAACAGCCCTAAACAGGAGATTTTATTAATAATGTATGCCATTGTTTTGTAAAGCTACAGTCTTTTTTGTAAAGAATCTGTAAAGTTTGGCAATGAACTTCACAAATACAGTT
>CBDTXL010000283.1:0-6145 GCA_965364435.1 uncultured bacterium | reverse complement strand
TGACGAAGTTAGGGCGTCGGGACTGGGGCGTCGGGCGTCGGGAAGACACAAGTTCAGCGTTTGGTGGACAAACTGAACCTAGCTCTACTATCCCCCAGTCTCTAGCCCCTAGCCCCTCTTCCATTGCCCAGATTTTAGCTACTGCTATTCAACAGGCTCGAAGTCTGAAAGACCGAAGATCCGAATCCTATGCCCTTGGTCAATTGGGTGGGTTGTATGAGCTGACCGAGCAGTGGTCGGATGCCCAAGACTTGACTCAGCAATCTCTCCTCCTCGCTGATGAAATTCAATCACCTGACATTCGCTACCGTTGGGAATGGCAGTTGGGGCGTTTATCGGAAAAACGGGGAGATAGAAAAAGAGCGATCGCTGCCTACGAAGAAGCGGTTAAAACTCTCAAGTCCGTCAAGAGCGATTTGCTCACCATCAATTCAGATGTACAGTTCTCCTTTCGGGACAATGTGGAACCGATTCACCGAAAGCTTGTTGATTTGCTATTGAGAAGTGAGGGAAACTCACAACCCAGTCAAGAAAATCTCAAGCAAGCTATTGAGGTGATTGATTCACTCCAGTTAGCTGAACTGGAAAATTTCCTGAGTTGCAACCTTTCCCAGACCGTACAGCTTGACCAGGATATTGACAAGGTAGACCAGAAAGCAGCATTTATTTATCCAATTATTCTGGAAGACCGATTAGAAGTTATTTCC
Source organism: uncultured bacterium (assembly GCA_965364435.1). Taxonomy (GTDB): domain Bacteria; phylum Cyanobacteriota; class Cyanobacteriia; order Cyanobacteriales; family Coleofasciculaceae; genus CBDTXL01. The sequence goes on along the minus strand of CBDTXL010000283.1, from coordinate 5,438 downwards.
AAACTTCCAGGGCAATCTCTAAAGCACCATGTAACGTTTGTAAAACAGGCTGAGGTCGAAAAAACGGCGATAGAACTGCGAGCGAACATATTAAGACGCAACCGCCCAGAAGTAGTCATAGCAAAAGCGACACAACTATACGAATGGTTGATTTCACCGCTGGAGCAAGACTTGAAAAATAGCAGCGAAGTCAAAACGTTAGTGTTTGTGCTGGATGGAGTCTTGCGAAATATTCCGATGTCAGTTCTCTATGATGGCAAAGGTCAAGAGTATCTGATGCAGAAGCCGTATGCGATCGCTCTAGTTCCAGGCTTGCAACTTTTCGACCTCAGACCGTTGCAACGTGAACGGTTAAAGGTTTTGATAGCGGGAGTGAGTGAGAAACAGGACGTTGAAGGGCGAAAGTTTGACGAACTTCCTAATGTAGTAGAGGAATTGCAGCAAGTCGGAAGTGTAGTGCCTTCAGAGTCACTACTGAATCCCAAATTTACTGAAGCAAATCTTCAACAGCAGATTAATTCAGGCGCTTTCTCCACTGTTCATATCGCAACTCATGGTAAGTTCAGTTCTGACCCCGAAGAGACATTTATTCTGGCTTACAATGAACTCCTCAAAAGCAACGATTTGAACAACTTGCTCCGGATTAACAACCAAAGCCCTTCAAGTATTATTGAATTACTGGTTCTCAGTGCTTGTGAGACAGCTCAGGGGGATAACCGAGCGACGTTGGGGTTAGCTGGAATTGCTGTACGGGCAGGGGCACGTAGTACACTGTCAACATTGTGGCAAGTAAGCGATCGCTCCACGGCTGAATTGATGGGGCAGTTCTACAAGGAGTTAACTAAGCCTGAACTGACCAAGGGTGAAGCACTTCATCAGGCTCAGTTAGCTGTTTTTGAGCGGTATAAGGCTCCCTATTATTGGGCACCTTATGTTCTAGTTGGAAATTGGCTTTAGTTGGCTCTCTATCTCCGTTGATAAGCAAACCTGATTAGACCTCTTGCAAAAATGCTCTAGACCCCTCCCCAACCCTCTCCTCACTAAAGCTCCGGTTAGTAAGGGGAGGGAGCCTAATTTTTCTTGCTTCCTCCCGATGTCTTGGGGGGACTGAGGGGGTCAATCTTTGACTTTTGCAAGAGGTCTATTATCCCCATATTTGCATGAGATTATGATCGATTAGGTTAAACCTACCTTGGACTTTCTCCCACAACTTTCATCTGACCACGCCAAGAGGCATGGTAGGTGTATTTTCCTATGTTTTCTACTTCAACCTGTAACAGATTGTCTTGTGGTAGTATGGGTGGAAAAGGTGCTGTTTGATCACATACTCGGAACAAGCTTGCTTCGAGATATTCTAGCTTGCCATTTACATCATAAACAGCCCTTTTAACATTGAGCGCCCCCGCACCCCATACCTGACACCCTAACTTGCCATGAGAAGGGTCTGAGTACAATTGGCGCGAGTAAGTAATTACTTCTTCTATGGGTGTTGAGCCAGCTTCTCCAAAGCTATAGGTTCCCGGCATTAATTTACTTCCTGGCAACGTAATTTGAAATTCCGCAATATTGCCTCTGGCGGGTTGATCTGCTGCCCCCTGTTGACATGCTCTAGTATTGTCTGATTCGCATTGCTGCTTAGGTATGCTGGAAACTTGGAAAAGATATTTGACAGTATTACCCTTATTGATCACAGTAATATCGATAGCCCCGCTATTGTCGTCAGTGATAGACTCTGCATATTTATCTGCATTTGTCCGAACTGAAGAGGGAAAGTCCACATGGGTTTCAAAATTAAATTCTTCTGCATATAGCCTAATTATCTGATGTTCATTGCTGGAAAACGTTGAAGATATCTGAGTGTTATCGTGAAAATCTTGTTGAGCATTCATTTTAGGTTTGTTGTTTGAATATTGATATTTCTCTAGAGCAAACGGCTTTGAAGCCGCTAATACACTAACTATAAAAGCTGTAATACATAAAATAAAAAAGCCGTAATTCTTAAAGTAATTATTCATATTACTTCTCCGATTTTTATTCGTTTTTAATGATTTAAAAAAACTTTATTGAGATAACAAGTATTTTACTTAGATTTAGCAAAAATGTCAAGCGAATAAGGAGTTAATTATTATTTCTGATATGAGCATTATTTCTTAGTAATTTAGTATTAATTTAAAAAGGCAATTAGACTCGCCATTAAGACACTGCTGTAGGGTGGGCATTGCCCACCCTACATTATTTTTGTAATATCTATCGGCGATTAACCTCCTCTAGACAATAGAAACAGGGGAAGCCGCTCCAATCGTAAAATTCTGGAGGAAAATGATCGAGTCAGTTGCAGAATTGAAGCCAGCCACTGTGTCATTGAGAGCGATGAAGGTTCCGCTTTGACCAGTAACGGCAAATGCTTTAGCACTGTTGGCTCCAAACACACCACTAGTCAGTACACTAGAGATAGCGGCTGCACTCAAACTAGCTGCGGTACCAATAGAGGTAGTGAGCGTTGCTGCAAAGATAGAACTAGGAGCATCAATTTGCTCACCACTAGTGTAGTCAGTAATGACATCATAATTGGCTAACAAGGAGTCACTGAGAGCAGTGTAGGTGAATTTATCAGTCCCACTCCCACCCGTTAAGCTATCTTTTCCCGCTCCGCCAATCAGGGTGTCGTTACCAGAAGAGCCTAGCAGAGTGTCATTGCCTGCCTCGCCGTAGTAAGTTTCGTCGCCAGTCCACCCGTAAATGAAGTCATTGCCATTGCCGCCGTAGAAGGTGTCGTTACCCAAGGAGGTGATGTTGAGGTAGTCGTCGCCGTCACCGAGATAGATTAGGTCATTGCCATCCCCACCATCAACGGTATCATTGCCAGCACCACCGTAAATTGTGTCAACTCCAGCCCCACCGTTAAGGGAGTCATTGCCAGCACCACCGTCGAGACTGTTATTACCGCTACTGCCAGTAAGGGTATCGTTATAACTCGAACCCGTCACATTTTCAAAGTTGACAATGGTGTCACCAGTCGCATGACCACCGCTCACGGTATTGGTGGCGAGGTTGACGTTAACCCCAGCAGTGGAGCCTGCGTAGGACAGAGTATCAGTATCTGCACCTCCATCAAGGGAATCTGCCCCCGCGCCACCGTTAATCGTATCGTTGCCGGAAGAACCTCGCAAGGTGTCATTGCCTGCCTCGCCGTAGTAAGTTTCGTTGCCGGTATACCCCCAAATGAAGTCATTGCCATTGCCGCCGTAGAAGGTGTCGTTACCCAAAGAGGTGATGTTGAGGTAGTCGTCGCCATCACCGAGATAGATCAGGTCATTGCCATCCCCACCATCAACGGTATCATTGCCAGCACCACCGTAAATTGTGTCAACTCCAGCCCCACCGTTAATGGTGTCATTGCCAGCACCGCCGTAAATTGTGTCATTGCCGCTATTACCATTCAGAAGGTTGTTAGCACTGTTGCCGACAATTGTGTCGTTACCCGAACCCCCATTAGCGTTTTCGATTAACGAGCGGGCATCACCGTTGTACTGTAGCGCGTTGAACACATGACCACGGGCATAATTGCCGTTGCCAAGATTGGCATTCTGGAAGTTACCATTAACATCGAGGTCAGACCAACCACCCGGCGTCAGGTCGATTGATTGATTAGTGGTGTAGTTTGAGAAGTCGTAGGTGTCGATCCCGTTACCATCCCAGATTGTACGGAAGATGCGGTTGGCACCTGGTGTACCTTGTCCGACACCATTGACAAACATCTCCCCCGTAGTGGTCGAGAAGGTGTAAGTCGTGTTGGTGGAGTTGTAGCCAAACCACGCACCGTACATATGCTGGATCGCAGCGATGTCATACATCATTAATGACTGCGGATGCCCCCATGTCTCATTTGTGTATCCGCCAGTCCCTGGGTGCCCCACATAAGAGCGGTAGGTCATGATGGAGAACTCATGTGAGTCGCGGTTAGAGTTCATAGCGACGTTGCGAACACCACCAGTCTCATGGCCGTGCTTTAGACCTAGTGCATGACCAAGCTCATGTCCGAATCTGCGATAGGCAGAGTTACCGATGACCGGGTTGTTGTTATCGGTTCTGTTAAACCATGCGTCGCCTGCTTGAACAGTGTTTGCAGGGTAATAGGCGTAGGCTGCGGCACCTTCGCTTGCTGGGTGATCCGACATGGCTATGCGGATTGTTGCATCGCGATCGCTGGCACCAGTCAGTTCAGATGTACTGAGATTGGAGACATTGTAGAACGCCCCCCCGCTCCCTATCCATGCCCTTGCCACTGCTCGCTGGGTTGCATTTAGCGTTTGGAAGCTAGCGGCATGAGACGCACGGTCTGGATAACCCAACTCATAGTCATTGATGCTGTCAGTGAAGCTAAAGCTCACTGAAGTAGATGCCCACTTAACCCCACTCAGCAAACCATCAATGTTGTTGTTGCCTGTTGATGTTACAGTCGTTGATGGTGTGGGAACTCCAAAAGCCATAGTTGTTTCTCCTTAGAGAATGTAGTTATAAAAGTTTGTGTTTGAAGTGAGGGGTAAAATTTCTGTCCCGCCTTCTATTTATTACTCAGCTCAAAAAGGTAGCGTTTTATGCAAAATTTCAAATATCATTTTTTGTAACAAAGGCATAAAATTATGGCTGTCTATACGGAGTAACAATCAGAGATTCCTGCTTCAAAGCACAATAAAAAGCAGTCATCACGATGCCTCTCAGTTCACCATGCACAACTCCAGCTTCAGGTACTTTCCTGGTTATTGAGAAAAAAATACTTATTAACAAGTTGCACATCCAATGGTATTTCCAAACCTGGATGAGCAACTTCAATAGCTAGAACACTAAATTCAGTTATTCTCAGAATTACCGACTACATTAACCATAGGTTCCTGAGCTATTCCTTCCAAGCCAACAGACTTCAACAATTTCACCCAAGCCCTCTTCACTTCAGGATTTCCTGGCTCAGAAAGATATCGTTTAGCTAAATTTGTCAGCTCATCATACCAAATTACTGAGTTAGAACCTCCCTCAACTCGTGTCACCCAACCATCCAAATCCAGAATAATTGGGTCACCAGACGTTGTTTTCTTAACACAAGTAACAGTGAAGCGCCAATGGTAGATTTCGTTAAGTTTTAGAGAATAGTGTGGACTTGGTGGCAAGGGGATACCGATGACTCCTGGTGTTTTGGTAATTTGCAAGGAAGTTATGTAGAGGGTAGTCTTCTCATCTCCAGCCCAAGGGTGGAGTGAAAACTCGATGGAGTCTATGTCCTCAGGAACATCAGGAACATAAAACCAAAAGATCGGATGCTCGGCAGTCGTTAAGCCTTTACCATTTTGAGGTACCAAGGCTGTAAGCGACTTATCTGTCTGCTTGTCTGTTTGTTTGCAGGTTTCACCACGAGTTCCCGCCGGTGTCTGCTGACCATCAGG
>CBDTXL010000282.1:0-6146 GCA_965364435.1 uncultured bacterium | reverse complement strand
GTCTCCAACTCTTTCACAGCATAGGTTGTAGCTATTTGTCAAAGGGGAACTTCCGGTCTAAGTAGTATAGACCCCATCCCAGTTTTCGGGTGGTGGTGTTGCCAACCAATGCTGGCAGCGCTCCAAATGTAATTTTGCTGATTTGTCCTCACTATCAATTTCCATCACGATCCCAAATTCACCTAGAGCGCGGGCAAACTGACGATTCAGGTAATATTCTCGACCTTTGTGATAATGCTCGATGATCTCCTGCTTTTGAGATGAAATTTGCTCACCCTGGAGCGCAATCAGTTCGTAAATCTCCACTGGATGATTTCTGCCCTTAACACGAATCCTATCGAGTTCCCTGACAATAACCTTATCTGCACAGGGCTTATAGGTATTTTCGCTAATGACAATGTCACAGCCGTATTGCTTACTGGCTCCTTCCAAACGAGAACCCAAGTTTACACCGTCTCCAATCGCCGTAAACTCCATCCGTTTACTAGAACCAATATTGCCACTGATCACGCTGTCGGAGTTGAGTCCAATGCCAATCTTGATCGGTGCCTTATGCAGTGAGAGGCGTCGCTCATTAAATTCTTGCAAACGCTGACGCATTTCCACTGCTGTCTGCACTGCTCTCCAGGCATGGTCTTTTAGGGGCAACGGGGAACCAAAGACTGCCATAATAGCGTCGCCAATATATTTATCGAGGGTGCCTTTGTATTTAAAGATTGTCTCAACCATTGACTCAAAATATTCGTTGAGCATCCCAACTACTTCTTCTGGCTCTAAATTTTCCGTTAAGGTGGTGTAGCCGCGAATATCAGAGAACAGAATGGAAACGTCTTTGCGCTCGCCTCCTAATTTGGCATCATCCAGTTTCAGTAACTCCTCTGCTAACTCCTGAGTCATGTAGCGATACATTGCATTGTTGAGGCGTTGCTCATCACTAATGTCAACCAACTTCTGTGACTCTCCTAACAACTCCTGAGTTTTCTGGTAATATACCTGTCTCTTAAGTTCCTCATTCTCAGCCGAGATTTTCTTTTGGTAGGCATCACTTTGCTTGTAAAATTCCTTGACTGGGGATTGTAAGTTGGGTTCCAGTGCTGGCCAGTACTCCCTCGATTGGTTAAGCAACCCCCCCATCATTAGATTCTCATCCTGGGGATTCTTTAACCATTCTTGATGTGCATCTTCAATTCGGTCAATCAAGCGTCTCTGCTTCTGGCTTTCTTCACGCCATTTAACAAATCGTTTCCAGCCATCCATCAAAGCTTCGTGTGCTAAATCAACTGAGGCTTCTCCTTCTAATTCCTGGTTAGTAGTCAGCAGACGACCCTGTACTAATTGATCGAGGATATCGCTGATACATGGATCGTTAAGTGAGTTATCGTCAGTAATAGCTAATAACTTAGTTTTGGTTTGTCTTTGCCGCGTATCCTTCGCTTCCACACTCGTTCGCAGCAGTTTTAACAAAATCCGTTTGACCCAATATTGCTGCTGCTCTTGGAAGCTTTCATAGATCTGTTCCGCGTGACGGTTGAGCGCACCAATAACCCCGCCTAGCTGCTTGTACTCAGCTACCTTCAGTTGATAGGTTTGTCTATCTCGCTGCTCCCAAAGTTCCGTGAGGGCAAACTGCAACAACGGTAAGCAGCCTTTCTCTTTACCCACATCTTGCAGAATCTCTCCTAGCAATCCTTTCTCAAAGCTGTAACCCTGAAGTTTTGCAGGAGTTGCGATCGCCTCTTCCAACTCCGCCCCAACTAAAGGCGGCATATACACCGCCTCGTCCTGAATCAGCTGAGTCAGCGATTCATAGCTCAAACAGGGTTCCAGAAAATCCGCCCTCATTGTGGTCACAATTGCCAACCGCGAATCTGGAATCTCAGCAACCTGGGTAAGCAAGTCAATGAAATGGCGTCTTTCCTCTTCCTTGGAACAAACGGTAAATACCTCTTCAAATTGGTCTACCACCAACAACAAGCGCTCTGAACCAGAGAGTCGCTCAATCACCGGACGTAAACCATCCGTATCAATGAGGGAATAAACCTCTCGAACTTCTGTTCGCCCAAACAGCTTAGTCAAGGTGCGTTTCAACTCGGCTAATGGCTCAACCCCTGGCAAAATCAGTTCCAATACTCGCCAGCCATTCTTCTCTAACTGAGGAATCAAACCTGCCCGCACTACTGAAGACTTGCCACTCCCCGATGCCCCAATGATTGGCACAAAATTAGCTTGCCCCAGCTTTTCCATCAGCAACTGGACAACCTTCTCCCGCCCAAAAAAGAAACGCGCCTGCTCTTTGCCAAAAGCCTCTAACCCTTGATAAGGACAAGTTTCATCGACAACTATTTCTGTCTTTTTGGGCTGATACTGAACTAAAGTAAGCGATCGCCCCCAACCCATGCGAATCGGTTCTTGTCCTGAACCTTTAAGTTTCTCGTCGATAACGGCAAAAACGCGATCGCCACTAACCCGTCCATCGCTACCAGCATTCTCTTGCGATAATCCTTTGAGCAATGCTTCCGTGAAGGCACTGTATTGCTGACTTTCATAAGCCTTCTCAAAGCTGCGACAGGCTGTAATCAAGTAATAATCTTTCCGAGAGCTAAAAGCGGTTAGGGTTTGTTCAACCAGATTGCGTTCTAAAAAATATCCTGAATGGCAGCAATCGAGTAAAACAATCAGACTGCTCAAGTCAGCTTCCCGGATTAAGGCGTTGAGACTATCAAGGGCAATGCCATGTTTCTCTATCGTCTCAAGCGTGCAGTCAGAGGTTGCCAGATATCCCTTTTGGCGTCCCAGAATGTCTGATACTGTAATCCCATGACCGCTAAAGTAGATCAGGGCTTCGCTCTTGAGAGCCTGTTCCAGCAGAAATTCCCTCAGGACTTTCCCAAAATCGATGCCAGTTAACCGCTTGTGTGCAACCTCATAGCAATTGCGATCGCGATTCCAACGTCTTGGTAAGCGCTTGACTTCCTGAAAATTTCCGTGCTGTTCCAATAGCTGTGCAACAGCTTCGGCATCAATTGTTGACTTAGTCAGGTTTAAACTGCTATTGCCATACTCAGCAATCCCAACGACTAAGGCGTATCGTGCCATTCTGTTCTGTTAAACCTAGTGGGCAAGCCTGTGAGCTATGTTTACTAACATATCCGGAATCCAGCTGAGGTACCAGGATATCTTCAAAAACGCTAGCTTCTACTGAGGTCACTGATGCCAGAAGTGCAACGCCTGCTCATCCAGGACGGGAATGAAACTTACGAAATCTACGTTGAAGCAGATATAACCGCAAACCTACCAGAATCGAGCAGGGACGACGAATCCAACGATGATGACGAACGCCCAGGAGCAAAGGATTTCCGTAAAGATGTCCAAGTTAACATGGAGAAAGCCCGTCAGGTGATTCGGGGTTATACACTATACGTGCTTAGTGCCTTCAAAAATTTTGGTGCAGCTGAGATTGAAGAAGTAAACCTCAAATTTGGTCTAAAATTTAGTGGTACAGCTGGCATCCCTTACATTACCAAGGGTTCAGCCGAAAATAATGTGGAAATTGAGGTCAAGTGTAAGTTTCCAAAAGCCCAAAACAAGGCAAGCACCAATTGAGGAACAGACAAAAGGCGATCGCACCGCCAAATATAAGCTGGGCAATGCCCACCCTACAGAATACTGATTGATCTATGCTCCTTCCCGCAGCTTATCCAACACTCCCCGGTCTTCCAGCGTTGAGGTATCACCTGCAACTTCCTGACCTGCGGCTAAATTTCGCAATAACCGACGCATAATCTTACCCGATCGCGTTTTGGGCAAAGCGTCAGTAAAGCGGATTTCCCCCGGACGTGCGATCGCGCCAATCTCATTAACAACGTGCTGCTTCAGTTCTTTCTGTAACTCCTCACTGGGGCTTTGGTCGCCTTCTAGGGTGACAAAGGCGAAGACTTCTTCCCCTTTCAATTCATCCGGCTTCCCAACCACAGCGGCTTCGGCAACAGCAGGGTGAGACACTAAGGCGGACTCAATTTCCATCGTACCGAGGCGGTGTCCTGCAACACTAATCACATCATCAACGCGACCCATCACCCAAAAGTAACCATCTTCATCTTTCCTAGCACCATCCCCAGCAAAGTAGAAATGTTGTCCATCCTTGGGGGGAATGTGTTCCCAATAGGTGCGGCGGAATCGGTCTGGGTCACCATAAACGGTTCGCATCATCCCAGGCCAGGGGTGCTTCACCACTAGATAGCCACCCTGATTATCCACAACCGAATTTCCTTCCAAATCCACGACATCAGCGAGAATTCCAGGGAAGGGCAGAGTGGCAGAACCGGGTTTTGTGGGAATCGCTCCTGGCAGGGGCGTAATCATAAAACCGCCAGTTTCAGTTTGCCACCAAGTATCGACAATCGGGCAGCGTTCGCCACCAATCACCCGGTGATACCACATCCAGGCTTCTGGGTTAATCGGTTCACCGACAGTTCCCAGCAATCGCAGGGAAGAAAGGTTACGCGCTTTGGGATGTTGTTCGCCCATCTTAATAAAAGAGCGAATCGCGGTAGGGGCGGTATAGAAGATGTTGACGCCATGTTTTTCAATCACATCCCAGAAAGCCCCAGGATTCGAGGCACGGGGCGCACCTTCGTACATCAGGCTGGTAGCACCGTTCGACAAGGGACCATAGACAATGTAACTGTGACCCGTAATCCAACCCACATCAGCCGTACACCAGTAGACATCCGTATCCTGGAGGTCAAATGCCCATTTCACTGTCATGTGGGTGTAGAGGTTGTAACCCGCCGTGGTGTGGACAACGCCCTTAGGTTTGCCGGTGCTGCCACTGGTGTAGAGAATGAACAGCATATCCTCACTGTCCATCGGTTCGGCAGGACAATCCGCTGACACGCCCTGCTGCAAGTCATGCCACCAGTGGTCGCGGTCTGGTTCCATGTGGATTTCTTGATTTGTGCGTTTGACAACCAGGACGTTTTCAACCGTCGGCACCGCACCCTTGGCTAAAGCTTTGTCTACTTGGTCCTTGAGAGGAACGATCGCGTCTTTGCGCCAACCCCCGTCTGCTGTAATAACCAGCTTGGCTTGACCATCAATTAAGCGATCGCGCAAGGCTTCGGCGCTGAATCCCCCGAAAACAACACTGTGAACTGCACCAATTCTGGCACAGGCAAGCATTGCGATCGCCGCTTCTGGAATCATCGGCATATAAATGCCAACGCGATCGCCTTTTTGCACTCCCAGCTGTTTTAAAACATTGGCAAACTGGCAAACTTCCCGGTGCAACTGGGCATACGTTAGAGTACGTGAGTCTCCCGGTTCTCCTTCCCAAATCAATGCCGTTTTATTCCGACGCCATGTAGTTAGATGTCTGTCAAGACAGTTGTAAGAAATATTAATCTTCCCCCCAACAAACCACTTAGCAAACGGCGGTTGCCAATCTAACACCGTGTCCCACTTCTGGAACCAGTGCAACTCAGTTTCCGCTAAATCTGCCCAAAACTTCTGGGGGTCAGCTTTTGCCTTGTCGTAGAGTTGCTGGTACTCTTCCAGGCTCTTGATTTGAGCCTTTTGGGAGAATTCAGCCGATGGCGGGAATAAACGCTTTTCTTGAAGGATTGATTCTATTGTGGGTTGAGACATCGTTGTTGCTGATTACTTATATATGCTGTGTGCGTTAGCGATTCACTACTCTCTAGTTTGGTAGCCGGGACTACCCCTAAAAAACGATACTTTGTCCTTGACCCAGATTGAAAGAATATGAGAGTTTCTTAAAATTCCGGTTTTGGTGTCGTAATCCCTTTGAGAGACGACCTTAAGCAGGTGAGTATAAATAAACATCGTTAAAATGGCTAATCGAAGAGTGGGAGTCAGACAATTAGCCATCCTTCAATTAGCAGCCCCTACCAGTTGAGTTGATTTCCGCCCACTTGCTTACTGGAAGCATCACTTTTGATAGCGCTCTCCGCGGCGGGTCTAACTAATCCAGCTTTCAACTCACAAGATAGAGATTGTCCAGTCGTCTTTTCAACGTAATCTAAGATTTGTTGATAAGCATCTGGATTAGTTTGCTGGCGGAGAATAATTGGGACTTTACCATCAGGTAACCAAAACATCAACCGATCCTTCTCACCACGAGCAAA
>CBDTXL010000281.1:0-6162 GCA_965364435.1 uncultured bacterium | reverse complement strand
GCATGAACAACTTGGATATCGCTCTCCAAAGGTTGTGCAGGGGTTTGTGTCATTTTTTTTCAGTATCTTTGGCTAATGTTTGTGAGATGTTTCGTGGAAGTTTTGGGGGAAAATCAGTTGCGTGACGTTTTGAAGCTCCCCTGTTGAATTATTAGACCTCTTGCTTGCAGTCAATCGACGCACATAAATCAATCAAATTCATCTGCGTTTATCTGCGTTTATCTGCGGTTCATAATCTCAAATCAGTATTTTTGCAAGAAGTCTATTGATTGAGAGTCGCGATCGCGCTTTGCCCACTTCTCTCGTGCGATCGAGTAAGCCTTTGGACGAGAGAAGCGATCGCAACAGAGGGCTATTCCGTTGTTTTCGGCGGCTCCGCCGTGTAGTGCAGTTTAATGAAGCTATCGAATGCATACCACGTTAAAACATACCAAGGTGCTGTCTCAAATTCCCAGCCGTTACGGATCAACTCTCGCACCGCCAGCGTAGCCAGCCCAACGGGTACTAGCATCCGCAGATCGACAGCACCATTCGTTGCCACTCCGACTCGCTGGTTTAGATCCGAGACAGCACTCGTTAAGTCTTCGGCTACCCCGGATTTTCCCTGGTTCAACGGCAGATCTACATCGGTGGCGCTGCCAAGGATAACGCCTAAATCCTGCAAAATTGCAGTGATTTCATCTAGGCTGTTGTCCTTATGAGCGTGATGGACAACGATGCTCCCAGTGTGAACATTAGCCCGAACGTCATGAACCTCAGGATGTGCTTTGAAAGCGCTGGCAATTCGTCCCATCTCCTGAGCGTTACGGCGCTTAGCGGAGACTCTCAACCGTGTCCGGCTGGGTGTGCTACTAACGACATGGGTATGTTTCGATGTGGGCATTTCTACAGACAAAGGAGAACTATATCTCGCGGTCTAGTCATGAACAACGATAATTTCAGGTTGGTTCGGATCGGCTTGAGATTTTGCGTCTTTGTGATCGTGGGCTAGTTCTGCTTTTGCCTCTGCTACTAGATCTTCAAAGACCTCTGTCGCCTCTGCAAAGAATTCCTTCCCCTTCTCGTATGCTAAAATTCCCTCCTTGATGGCAGCCTTTGCCAAAGGTTTACCCACTTGTGCCACGACAGGAATGACGATAGGTGCGAGGATTGCGGTTCCGATGGCTGCTGCAATCCCAGTTACTCCACCATCAAATCCATCAAATCCTTTAAATCCTTTGAAGATATCCTCAAGTGACATAATATTCCCTCTCGCTAAGAAAAGAATCAATTCAGTCTACCTAGTATACCTATAAACGTTAAGAGAGTGTCCTATCTTTGGATATAAAAATGTTAAGATATTTTGTGTCTTTAGAGACAAGACGGTTAAGATTATCTTGCTTTGGGTATATTAGGATACAGCTTTGATTCACAATCCTTTGTAACGTTATTCCCGATTACGTATCGCGAACAAACTCCCAATTCCCTTCTGCTTTTTCCTTATTTTGTCCCGCCTTAAGTTAGTAGCCGCAGTAGCAATAGGCTGTAGGGGTGCATCCATCAAGAATATACAGCTTGAGAATATTTTCAAAAATCATTTAAATGCTTGCACTCCAAGAAATCCTAGCCAGCTACGTACCCAAGAGCCTACTGCGGCGCATTGCAGTCAACTCAGAGGTTCTACAAGCACCGCTGCAAGAATACCTCAAAGCAGCAGTGTTGTTTACCGATATTTCGGGATTCACAGCCCTCACGGAACGCCTTGCCCAACGTGGACCTGCTGGTGCAGAAGAACTGACCCAACATCTGAATGCCTACTTTGGACAACTGATCGAACTCATTACCGATCGCGGTGGCGATATCATCAAGTTTGCTGGCGATGCCATGTTGGGTATATGGCCTGCCACTAACGAACCCCTGGCTACAGCAACTCTCCGCGCTGCTGAGTGCAGCTTGGCAATCCTTGAAAAACTCAGCCATTACGTGGCTGGGGACGTTCGCCTCACTCTACATATTGGCATTGCTGCGGGGGAACTGATGAGTCTACACGTCGGCGGGGTAAACGGGTATTGGGAATTTTTAATAGCCGGTCAACCCTTAAGCCAAATGGCGCTAGCTGAAGTGCAAGCTAGATCTGGCGACGCCTGTATTTCTGCTGAAGGTTGGGCGCTGATTCAAGACTACTGTGAGGGTAGTCCCCTAGAGTCAGGCGTGGTGAGATTGGATAGGGTGCGAGTGTCTCTAGAGCAGAGTTCACAAGACACGCCAATTTTAATGCCAGAAATGGTAGAAGCTTTGCGGAGGTATATATCCGCAGATATTTTCGGGCGACTGGATGCAGGACAAAGCCAGTGGCTTTCCGAACTGCGCCGAGTGACGGTATTGTTTGTCGGACTACCACCAGTGGAGGAACTGAGTTCAGCAGCTTTAAAGCAGATACACTCCTGTACCCAGGCGATCCAAAACATCTTGTTTCAGTATGAAGGCACCCTGCGCCATGTGATGATGGATGATAAAGGGATTGTGGCGATCGCGGCTTTAGGGTTGCCCCCCATCTCCCACGAAGACGATACTGTACGCGGTGTCCAGGCAGCACAAGCGATACAAGCCAAATTGCGAAACTTGGGGTTTGATTCCAAGATTGGCGTCACTACAGGTCGAGTTTACTGCGGTACGGTGGGAAGCAATTGCAGACGGGAATATACCGTCTTGGGAGACGTGGTGAACCTCTCGGCGCGATTGATGCAAGCTGCAACTAACGAAATTTTGTGTGACGAGACAACCTATCTAGAAGCCAAAGAGCGTTTGCAGTTTGAATCTTTAGAGGCAATACAGGTCAAAGGCAAGGCACAGCCCATCCCAATTTATCGCCCCACGGGTCAGTTGATCGCTGCTAAATCCAATCGTAAAACTTTAGAATACCAAAGTCAGATGGTTGGTCGTGCTAAAGAGCGAGCGCAACTGGCATTTCAACTACAAGTTTTTTTAGAAAACAATATTAGTGCAGTTTTAATTATCTCCGGCGAACCGGGTATCGGTAAATCCAGGTTGGTAGAAGATTTTATCGCAGCAGCGCGGGGGCAGGAACTAGGGATTTTATTCGGAGATGCGGATGCGATTAAAAAATATACTCCTTATTATGTTTGGCGCAAAGTCTTCAGTCAGGTGTTCAATTTAGACTTAGAAGACAAAAGCCATCGGGAAATTCAACAACAAACAACAAGCAGTCAGCGCGAGGCGAGTGGCGAAGAACAGGAAACAGGGAACAAACAACACTCAACCAATAACCATCAAATAGTTTTAGATTTTCTGGCAGAAAAACCGGAATTTTTAGAGTTGGCACCCCTGCTTAATGTCGTGCTACCTTTAGATTTCCCAGAAACTGAACTAACTGCATCTCTCAATGGCAAAGAACGTGCTGATAAAACGCACAATTTTTTAGTTCAAGTTTTACAAATTGCTGCTCAGAAATCTCCAAAACTATTGGTGTTAGAGGACACACATCTTTTGGATTCTGCTTCTTGGACACTCGCATTGCAAGTCTGTCAGCAAGTTGAAAACTTACTATTCGTTATCTCCACGCGCCCCCTGACTGAACAACCACCAGATGAATATCTGCAATTACTCCAATCTCCGCACACCCAGCATTTACAATTGCAGATACTAGACGAGTCAGATACATTGCAACTCGTGTGTCAGCGTTTGAAAGTAAAGAACCTACCACCATCTGTCACCAATTTAATTGCTCAAAAAGCACAGGGAAATCCTTTTTTCAGCGAAGAAATAGCTTATGCGCTGCGCGATGCAGGTTTAATTGTCATTCGAGACGGTGAGTGTAATCTCCCACCCGGACTCTCCGATTTAGACAGTTTGAACTTGCCAAATACGGTTCAGGGCGTGATTACCAGTCGCATTGATCGCCTTTCTCCTTCCCTGCAACTTACTCTGAAAGTAGCGAGTGTGATCGGACGTACATTTCCCTTTCAAATATTGCAAGAAGTTCACCCCATCGAAGCAGATAAAGAGCAATTAACAGAGTATCTTAAACAACTGGCCGTCTTTGACCTGACACCGCTGATGACACCAGAGCCAGAATTAGCTTACATTTTCAAACATATCATCACTCAAGAAGTATCTTACAACCTGATGCTGTTTTCCCAGCGACGCTCATTACATCAACTGGTAGCTCATTGGTACGAGCAACGTTATGGTAAAGAGATTCCAGAATATTACGAGATTCTCGCCTATCATTACCAGCAGGCAGAAATCTGGGAAAAAGCACTAAATTATCTGGTCAAAGCTGGACAAAAAGCACAGCAAGCTTATGCTAATCCGGAAGCGCTATCTCATTATCACCGCGCCTTAACTGTTTGCGAACAACTGGGAAATTCTGTAGATAACAATACTTTAATTTCGATTTATGCCGGCGTGGGACAGATCCATTTTCTGCTGAGCGAGTTCCAGCCTTCAATTGCCGCTTATAAAAAAATGTTGGAAGTATCTTGTCGTCGAGGTGACAGACAGAAGGAAGCAGAAGCACTTTACAACATCGGGTATGGTTTTTTATGGGCGCATGACTTCGAGCCGGCCCTCGAATATGCCCAACAAGCTTATAACTTGGCATTACAAATCGACTACAAAAGTATGCTAGCAGCCAGCCAATATATCATGGGCTTTATATATGCCGTGACGGCAAAGCTTGATGAATCTTTTGGTTGTTTTTCTCAAGGGATAAAGCTGAGTCAGGAGACTGGGGATAAAACTCAGGAAGGCTTCAATACTTGTATGCTGGGTAAATTCTATAACTGGAAAGGAGAATACGAACCAGCACACCAATTGGGCGACCGCGGAGTCGCAATTGGCGTCGCAATTGGCAGAGATTACAATATTCTACTCGTCTGGATAATGAACTTGTGGGAGAGAGGAATTATTCGCGGCGGTCAGGGTGAATATGAAGGGGCGTTTTCTGATTTGGAAACGGTACTGAAATTAAGTGATCGCCTCGGTGACAAAGTTTGGAAAAGTCGCAGCATTAATACTTTGGCTTGGCTGTACAGCGAACTTTACAACGTAGAAACGGCAATTGCATATAATCATGATGGATTACAATTTGCTGAGAATCTAGGCGACCCAGAAATTATTCGCAATGCCGCTATAAACTTGGGTGATTGCTATCTGCTGAAAGGAGATTTAATCACAGCAGAATCTTATTTACAAATGGTTTACCGAGATTCCCAAGAATACGGGAAGTGGGGTGAAGAATGGATGAAGTGGCGCTACTTGCAGCGCTGCTGTCACAGCTTGGGCGAATTGCGACTGGTACAGGGAGATGCAGAATCAGCGCTGAGGCTAGCCCAGGAGTGCCTACAGCTAGCCGAACCGACAAAAAGCCGCAAAAATATCGTCAAAGGGTGGCGGTTAATGGGTCAAGCCTTCCTGGCCCAAGGTAGGATTGAATCAGCAGGAGAATTCTTAGAAAAAGCGATCGCTCTTGCAGAAGAACTCGGCAATCCTCCCCAACTTTGGAAAACCTATCAAGCCTTAGGGAATTTCTATTCACAATGCAGACAAACCGAACAAGCTGCAACAGCTTATCATCGCGCAATCCAAGTCATTGAGCAGACAGCATCCCGATTGCACTCTGAACAGATCAAAGAGACTTTTCTCACAGCCATACCCGTGCAGGAGATTCGGGAGAATCAAAAAAAAATGGCGAGAAGCACAGCGCACTGCTAAATAAACACCAACGGTTTATCCTTCAACGGTGCAAAAGCCTCAGCATCAAAGCGGTACAAACTCGCCGGACGCCCTGCTCCCCGCGACACCTTAAGACCAGTATCAGACAGGAAACCCAGCTTCAACAGACGAGAGCGGAAATTGGAATAATCTGAGAAGTTTTCTCCCTTTGGGTATATTAGGATACAGATGTGACTTTCAATCGTTTGGAACGGTTAATATTAAAGCCTCCTTCTGGCTAATTTAGGTAAAAATAGGCATACAAGCGCTACTTGCAGGGTTTAGCTCAGTGAGACACTCTAGCGATAGACTGCAAAACAGATGAACGCGATCGCGCAAGTTTAGAATAGGCTGTTAGCTTGATTTTCTTTTCTGCCAGTCCGCGCAGGCGAACTTCGTCCTAACGTAACACTAAGTCAGCGATCAGTGAGGCGTGGTCAGAATTTG
>CBDTXL010000280.1:0-6162 GCA_965364435.1 uncultured bacterium | reverse complement strand
TTTTGTATTGCCAGAAGTTGCGGTCAAAGCAGCCGTAGGTAGGGCTGTGGACGTTACGATCCAGCAGAGTTAGAAGTTTGGGGATTTGGGCCAGTGCTTCACGGGCGAATAGGTCTCTACTCATATTATTTGACTTTATAGCTGCAACAGATAGTTGGATTCTTGGTAATGGGTAATGGGTAATAGGTAAAAGCGTAGCTATCCCGTAGGGAATCGCCGTTTGTAGGTGGCATTTTTTTGATAATGCTCCATCATCACTCAAGATGCAGCGCTTCGATTGACAATGATATGCCAGAACTAGCATGTTTAAGGGATGAGTTCATCAAAGCAGGATATTGAGTTGATTGAAACAAGACTTAAACGAGCCAAAGAGCATTACGCAGAAAACTATAGCCACCAGCAAAAGGGAGAGGAAAATGACTCAGGAAATTAGAGTGCAAGCAAGTAGCGGTAATGTGTTTGCCGATTTGGGTTTAGAAAACTCGGATGAATTGCTTGTGAAAGCTGAACTCGCACGTAAGATCAGCAGCATTATTATTCAGCAAGACATGACGCAGGTTGAAGCCGCAGAACTTTTAGGAATTGACCAGCCAAAAGTATCTGCTCTAATCAACGGAAAGTTATCAGGCTTTTCAACGGTACGGTTGTTTCGTTTCTTGAATGCTTTGGGTCGAGATGTGGAAATTGTAGTGAAAACTCAACCTAAATCTCGCTCACAAGCTCGAACACGGGTTGTTGCTAGATGATTTTGGATACTTACAGAGCGCCTTTCTGTACCGTCTCAACTCAGAAATGAAGCAAGCTAACGAGCTTATGCTGCATTTGCGGTACAACCCTCCTGTTATGCCGCAACGCTTACCACTTTCATTTTGAACTACCTCCATTTTCTTTCAAGGATAGGTCAAGACTTTCTATTTGCTTCTGTGTTTCGGGATGCAACTGAATATTCAATTCCTCGATTTGTTGTCGCAAATAACCATCAGAAATGATTACATCGTCCCAGTAGGCCGAATACTCAATAAAGCTCTCACCCCAAAAATCGCGAACTATAGGATCGAAGACTTCAAAAGCAAATTTTAACGTCTCTGCGGAAGCCTCGCAATCAGGAGCAGCAAAATGGACAATAGTGTTTCGGAGAGCGCCGAATTTTTGATATCTATCTAATTCCTTGATTCTATAACCAGTTGCAGCCCAAAGAACTTCAGGCAACTCTGAATACATCAAAGTTCGACCGTGTTCAAAGAGTTCCTTAATGCTCAACGCCTCCTTAGTAGTATTTGATTTGGGGTAAGACTTGAAGATTAAAAGCGGATGCTCTTCAGCAATGCGTGCCTTGACAAGTATTTCTGCTCCATGTGCTGCATGAACTACCGATAACACATGAGCAAAAGGGCGCATCATCTCGCTAAAGGTTGCGTCGTAGATAGCTCTCCCAAGAACATGAAACCCAAATTCCTTCATGTGCTGTGATACTTGCTTTGTTTCAGGATGCACGTAATCTACTCCGTTGCCCGTAACGCGACTTAACTTATTGCTTACACTTTAACAGACAGCCTCACAACCACTGCTCAACCAGACAACCTGCGGCATAACGGCACAGTTAGACCTCAGTTTTCCAGAACTACACGCTCAACAAAATCTCACGCTATTCCCAAGAACGCTTTAAGGGCTGTTTTATACCTATTCTCCAACCGCTTGGAAACCAAACCACCCTGCTGAATCTGTGCCAGAACAGCCACCGAACAAGATCCTTTTGGAATAGGACTGCCAGCAGTAATCAACCCAGCTAGTTCAGTAGCATTCATCTCACGGGCAAATCTATAAGCTATCACTGACTCACGGACTATAAAGCTTGGGACACCCGGACCTGGTAGGAGAACACAGGCAGCTTCAGAATTAGGTTTGCGGCTAGTGACGTTAACGAAGAGATAGTTGCTTTCAGAAGTTTGTGCAATGGCAATATACAGATGTTCATTGTTGGGAGGTGTATTCAGCAAGAATGCATCTCCCACATTAATGGTGATGCTGGTCATTCAAAACCCCATCTAGATATGCCTCCCGGATAGCTTCTTGCTGAATTTCACCTATTTCCTCTTCGCTCTTGCCCACATTTTTCAGAATATCCTCTACCGTAATTGGAATGGCTGAACCGTGAGGATCTTGCCATTCTGGAAGGTCATGAGTCCACTCAGCAACCAGAAAAGGATCGAGATGTCCAAAAGCTTGATAAACCTGCTGAATGATTTCCTCCTCCTCTTCGCAAAGCGAAGCATTCCCTGGCTCACTCAACAGGGAAACATAATGTTCATTGCCAGGAGAAATGAACTTCGACCAGAGAGGTAAGGCATTATCAATGGGCTTCCCCTTAATCAGATCATAAACGCCACTCAGGACAGGACCATAATCCATAGATACGTAATGGTCACCAGTAATTGGTTGATCCATGCGTTCCAATGCAATACGGTCAGCTATGTAAAGCATCTTAAGTAAGCCTAAATATTTCATAGGCTTACCATGCAGCTTTAAGAGTACCGCTGCGGCTTCAACAGCTTTCTCTGGATGAAACCGAAATTGGATTGGCATAAGCATTCTGAAAGAGTGCTTCACATTAGTACAACTTCATTGTAGACCCTCATGCTTTGTCAGTCATTGGTGCTTTGACAAAGCATTACAGAAGTCCGAGTTTCTGAAGTATAAATATTAATGATGCCGCATTTGCGATATAACATTCCTTAACGGTGTCAACTACCGCAAAAAAATTTTGTATATCCATCACCACTCACTATCACAGTCTCCCTTAATTTGATAACTAAAGCGATCGCGTCCACCTCACCCACCCCACACAGCGATCGCTCTGGCGCTATCAAACCCTCATTCCTTCCTGAGAAATTCTCAATAAATTTCATTTTTTATCAAGAAGACTAAGTGGTATTTTGTCAAGGTTTGGCTGCTATGACGGACATACTCTCGCTTCTCGCCGTTGAACCTTTCCAGGTCTTATCGATAGGTCTGGGGCGAGAGCGCTGTGAGCGCCCTCAAAGCTTGAGCTTAGTTGATGAAAACTGCTGATCTCTTTGAGAATCAACCTCAAACCGGCGAAGTCTTAGCTGGATGTCTTCAAGAATTTTACGATTTACAGCCATCAAATCTGCCACCAAACCAAACATCCATAATTGAAAGCCAATCAGAATTAGAATCGCTGCCAAAATAAGACTAGGAACATGCGCTCTAGGGGTACCAGCAAAGTACAGTATCAACCAGCGAATACCAAGTAGCGATCCTAAGGTAAAAGGAATGCTCCCCAAAATCACAAAAAACCGAAGCGGTTTATAGGTCATGAAGATCCGCAAGATTGTCAGGAGCGATCGCTTAACATAAGACGGGATGCTCTTGACCAAGCGTGAGGGTCGTAAATACCGATTGGTTCTGATTGGCACAGACGCGATCGCCATGCCCTTTTGTCCAGATTGAATAATAGTTTCTAACGTATAGGTATAGTCGTTGAACACATTGAGCCTGAGAGCCGCTTCACGACTAAAGGCTCTAAAGCCGCTGGGGGCATCCAAAATACTAGTATTGCTAGCAACTCTTACCACCCAACTGCCAAATTTTTGCAGAAACTTTTTGGTAGGTGAAAAATGCTTGATTTGCTTAATCTGTCGCGCCCCGACTACAATCTCAGCCTTACCCAATAATATTGGTTCAATTAACTTGGGAATATCATCAGCACAATACTGGTTATCAGCATCTGTATTGACGATGATATCGGCGTCAGCTTTAAGACAGGCTTCTATTCCAGCTAGGAAGGCTTTGGCAAGTCCCTGATTATGGCGGAAATTGACAATGTGATCAACTCCATTAGCTTGAGCAACTTCCACCGTTCTGTCAGTGCTGCCATCATTAACAATGAGCCACTCCACCGTATCTACACCAGGAAGCTCACGGGGGAGGGTGGCAAGGGTTATTCCAAGGGTCTCTTCCTCGTTATAACAGGGAATTTGGATAATGAGTTTCGTCATGGATTTAGCCTACTAAGTTTTTAAACACATTGTCGAACACAAGTTAGACCTCCCTGCACTTCGCAGACAACGAAGAATGAAAATCTCTTTCCCCCTAGCCCCGACGCCCGACGCCCTATTTTCTTGCTAACCAGTAGGCGATTACGTGTTTTAATGAAGCCTTGTTGAATCTCTCGCCATGAGAAAACTTCTTCTTGGCGAAATAGTGCCTATTCTAGGCTAATTCTCAGTACTTTGTTCGCAATATTCACCCGTTATGCCCAAAACAGCTCCAATACTGACCATTACTAGTCCTAAAACCCCTGAGTCAGTTCATCCTGAGGAATTCCAGCAGTTGGAGCTGTTTGAGTGGACTGTCAACGACCCTGCATTAGAATCTCGTAACATTTCTGGCACTCAGGTACGCCGGAGAAACGGTCTGATTAGCCTAACTGATATGTGGCGTGTCTCAGGTAGCCCTAGAAATAGAACCCCTCCACGCTGGCTCCGACAAGAGCAAACCCAAGTGCTTGTTGAGTCCTTGCACAGTCAACTTAGGGGCGAGATTACCTACGCCAAGCGAGGGAAGAATGGCGGTACCTTTGCTGTTGATGAGTTGGCGTTCAGATACTGGGAGTATTTGAATTCAAGGCATCGAGTCCGGTTAACGGAGCAATCGGTTCAAAAGCGATTGGCGAAAACTCTTGGGAAAGTCCAGCGTGAGGTGCCAACTTTAGCTGGGAATGTTGATTTGTTAACGGAGCGGGAGCTGATTGAAGTGAAATCTGTTAAGAGTTGGAAGTGTGCAGTAGGGCAAGTGATAATTTACGGGCAGTCCTACCCTAATCATCAAAAGCGGATTCACCTGTTTGGTGAAGCTTCACGAGATTTTTTGAGCATGATTCGCTCCTATTGCACACCATTAGATATTGAGGTGACTTGGGAGGGCTTATAGTGTGCTTGCACCTTGTAGTGCCAATCAATCCAGATGGAAGCATTCACCATGTCGTACAAGCGAGAAAAACAGGTAGCAATAACCGCAGTAGCCGCCGCCGCCAAACTGTGTGAGCAAGTCCGACGGGAGCAAGGCTCTTTAACGATCGCAAAAGGGGACAAGCTAGCGTCCTTCGCCAAACCCGACAGTAGCCCCGTCACCATTGCAGACTTTGCCGCACAGGCAGTGATTTGTCAGGCATTAGCGATCGCCTTTCCCTCTGATCCAGTGATTGGGGAGGAAGATGCCGCTTTGTTGCGATCGCCAACAATGACTGAGCGCTTGGCACTGGTAACCCACTACGTCCAAGCGCAGGTACCCGGTGCCACCTCTGAGGCAGTTACCGCTTGGATTGATTGGGGTAATGGAGAAGTTGAGTCTAGATATTGGACCTTAGACCCGATTGACGGGACAAAAGGATATATACGGGGTGACCAATATGCGATCGCCCTAGCTCTTGTTGAGGCGGGTGAGGTGAAGTTAGGAGTCTTAGGCTGTCCTGCCTTACCCATTGATGCAGCACAACCGGAGGGAGAGCGGGGGGTACTTTTTGTAGCCGTGCGGGGTCAAGGAACAGCGATGATTCCTCTTAAGGGGGGTGAACCACAATTGCTCCACGTTCCTAACGCTGATGATGTTGGTTTACTCCAATTAGTAGAGAGTGTCGAGTGGGGGCATAGTAATATAGCCCTGCAAGAGGCAGTAGCTCAGGCAGTCGGACTCAGCGCTCCCCCCCTGCGGATCGACTCTCAGGCGAAGTATGGTGTAGTAGCGCGTGGACAGGCGACGCTCCATATGCGTTTCCCTCCAGCCGAATGGCCTGAGAAAAGGGAGAATACTTGGGATCATGCAGCGGGAGCGATCGTGGTAGAAGAAGCGGGTGGACGAGTGACAGATATGTATGGTCAGCCTTTGGACTTCTCTTTCGGTACTAAGCTCGTCAATAATCAGGGCATTATCGCTAGCAATGGTGTGATTCATGAGGCAGTGCTGGCTGCTGTGGCACAGAGGTTGAAGGTTGAAGGTTGAAAATGTAGCACAAATCCTCTCATATCTGAGATTGCCAGCATCTTCACCTCATTGGTACAGAAGTTATGGCTATTGGTTGCGACTTTGTAAACTGGCTTTAGCAACAGCACGAACAATGCGGTTACCATCAACAGCTAACGT
>CBDTXL010000279.1:0-6164 GCA_965364435.1 uncultured bacterium | reverse complement strand
CGATAGCAGCAAGGTTACTGATGGGGGATGTATTGCTAACAACAATCATCGCCAATTGTTGGCTTCTAAACTTTTGACATCTTCTCTGAGTTCAGCAATATCATAGTGTAGCGGAATTTGGCGACTGGCAAGTAAACGTTGAAACTGAAGTTGGCTCATTTTGGCAAAACGGCTGGCTTGTCCAAGGGTAAGTCGTTCTTGCTCGAAGAGCAGGATAGCAATTTCGGTTAGTAATTCGCTCTCGGACATTTGGATGGTTTGGAGAACTTCGTCTGAAATTACAAGGCTCATCGTTGTCTCGGCTTGTCTTGGCTTCTAGATTTAGGATAAGCGATCGCTCTTATCGTTGCTCCAAGAGGGGAGGTGCGCTCATAGATTCAGCGCCTGCGAGATTCCTGACCTATTTTTCTATTTCAGCTATCCTTACTTCTAATAATTTCAATACCTTATTTAAGGTATCGCTCCACTCCTTATGCTGCTGACTATACTGCTGATCTGAAAGAAAGAATTTTATTTTTCCTACAAGTCGCTTCAAATTTCCAATTTCTGTGCTTGCTTTTACAATAGCCAAATGTTCTGTACATTCTCTTACAGCATTATCAATATCTGTCGTAATATCCTGACCTTGATTTGGATTTACACCAAGCGATAGGAATTTGTCTAGATAAATTTTCACTAGTCCTTCTTCGTATTCTTGTATGCTAAAAATTTCCTTGTTTTGGTGAATATTAGTAATCTGTTCGCTAACGAATTTACAGACTATAAGCATACTATTAACTGCTTGCACAGCTTCATCCAAGGTTTTGCCCTGAATTTTATACCTGATATCCATATCTGGAACTAAATCATGAAGATACTTAACTTGCTTATGTATCTGTTTCTTTTTGGGTTGTGTTTCCGGTAATTTGTTGTACAGCTTTAGGAGTTTATGTCCACACCACAATAAACCATTTTGACCTCCGTCATACTTTTTAACGACAGCTTGATTATAATCTAACTCTACCCAAAGAGCTTTTAAAAACTTTTCTGCTGCTTGATGTGAATGAAAAATTGTATTCTGAATGTCAATTATGCTTGAGGCGGATGCTTCAATATCTACAGTTCCTCTTAAAAAAAAATCCTTTGCTTCTTCGTGTAAATGCTCTAGAAAGTGAGGCAGATTCCGAATTGCATTGGAAGCGTGATACCCTAGCTCAAATTCTTGTAATACCTGATCTTGTTCGAGTTGATTTAAAGAACATTTCATTTTTTCTGTTAAATCTTCAACACAATTCAAAACATCAATCGTGTATTCTCCACAAACAGTAGGATAGTTAATATAATAGATTTCTCCTCTTAGTTTGAATGGTTTTCTGCCAATATCAAAGTTTGATAACGTCTTTTGGGAATACATATCCTGATACCAAATCCGTATCTTATCGAAAAGATTAGGTCCTTCAAGCTCTCCAAAAAACTTTTTATCTAGTGGAGAAAGACTAAAACTAGAATTCGGACAAAACAGTTTTAGAGCTTCTAATCGGCGACCTTCAACGGGAATACCTTTTTTGATTAGCTCAGTATCAATTTCTTGGATTCTTTTGTCAAATTCTTCTTGGTTCATTATTCCTTCTCCCTAAAACTGAGTTTTTCGTAAGCTACTGTTGTAACTCTCTTAAAAAATTACCCTGGAAAGAAAACTCTCCAGGGGTCTTAAACAACAACTCATGCGTGGTCTCCCGCTTTTACTTTTGAGTGTCTGCGGGAAGTTGAAGCTGCTCTAATGGTCGAGATAGCCAGATAGATATTTCTCTCTGTCCATCCTTATAAACCACTCCGCCACTCAGTAGCGACAGAACGAGCAGTATAGGTGGCACCTGTCGGTTGAACCAGTTTGCAGGTCGTTTCATTATGTAGTCCTTTCAGAAGTTATCTGATCGGAACACACAAGTTGTGTGCCGATCTGGCACCACACATGAATTGCTGCAAGTCGATTCTAGCCGATCGCAGAACAAGGCTGCCACTAGGCAGAATGCACAACTGAACGCACCCCGTAAAAAAATCCCCAATCCTCGAAGGTTGGGAAATCCAAGAAATTAATATCGATTTACTGTTGAGCAGCCTAATTCTATTGAACGCTATGGAACCGGGAAGCGGAAAATTTTAATAATTGTCATATAGTCCAAACAAAGCAGCACAAGAGCCACTGTTATCGCCTACCCTCTTTCCACTCTTCCCCACCTACTAACTGAACTAAATTCTTATCAATGATTGCTGGTAACGTCTTTGCCGAATGTTCATACGTTAAATCGAGCAATCTCTGAGCCGTCATCATTGTCTCTGTTCTATCCACCAACTCTGAGAGTTGAAAGGAATTATAGGCACCATCCAGAACTTCCACACTTGCCGGACGAATTGCCGCCTCAATTGCATCTTCTAGAAAAGGCTCCCATTCATCTTGCTTGATGTAGTAAGACGTTTTATTATCTTTAAGATTTAATTTTTGGATTTGTCGGAGAGAATCTGAAATTGAAGCTACCCAAGAATTGGTTAAACGCTGCTCAATTTGGTTTTTAATCAAGTGAACCAGCATCCTGACGAGAAAAGATTCGATATTACGGAGGATTGCTTGTTTACTCATCCCCTCCAGCTCATCCACGATCGCCAAAGCATCTGCATAGCGTCCTTCTAAGATGCTAGTTCTGAGGTCGATTAGTTCCTGAGTCATAAAGCTACCTTCACAGATAGACGCTGATAGGCTGAATATAGCACTCAGCCACCTCACATCTTGCACTACCCCCTTAAGCGATCGCTCCCGCACAGTTTGCCATCAACTGAGGCGCTGGCGAAGCCACAACGCAAACAGAGGTAGAGCCAGTCGATAGCTTTGTTCAGAACCGTAAATCAAGCCTTTGTGCTGCAATCCCGCGATCGCACCTTGGAGACTGCCCCCTCTAGACAGGTAATGCTTGTGAATGTAATCTCGACTTTGCGGCTTGTCAGTAGGGTCTAACGCCAGAGACTCCAACAGATGCGCCTGATTAGCTGGAAGCAGCATCAGTAATGACTCGAAGACCATCGATAGGTCGGCTAGCAGTTCTTGAATTGCCTGCTGGACGTGCCAATCGCGAATTAGCCCGTCAGAAACTCGCACTGACTTTAGGCGTCGCACCAGTGCCGAAGCATCGCCTAAGTGTCCCTGCACCGCATTGACAAACAGTTCCAGCGCTTGCGATCGCGGATCGAATGTCAACCCTTCGCCATGTAAAACTGCCTGAACCCACGCCGCGACAACATCGTCCGATAAGGGAGTCAACTGCACGGTTTCCAAGCTGTTGCCGGGTTCATCAGGATGAAGACTGGTTTCTGCGATCGTTGCTACCAATACATAACTGACCTGAGTGTGGCGCTCGATTTCTTTCCTCAAAAATGTTTCCCACACCCGATTGCGATCCCATGAGCGAATGTGGGGAAAGCTCTCCAAAATTAGCACTACCCGCCCGCCCAACGATTCGGCTAGCTGTTGCAGGAGATGAAGCAATGCCTCAAATGCTTGCCAAAGTTGCTCGGGACTTTCTGTTCGCATCGGTTTCAACCGCTGCCGACTAGTTCCTTCAGTGTTTAGAACAAACAGTTCCATTGCTTCATTGGCAATCCATTCTCGCATCAGAGCTTGAGTGGCTGCACTCTGAAACGTCTGGTCTATGCTCTCACACAGTAGTTGTACGAATTGCTGACCATCCGTAACTCGAATACAGTCAACCTCCACAATAGCGGCACCAACCTCCTGAGCTGCGCGGCGCACCAAGGTTCGCCGTCCACTTCCTGGCACGCCAACAATTAACAAATCACCATCACGCGCTAAAACCTGTGTAATGCGTTGAAATTGCGCTTGCCGCCCAACCAATTGAAACGGTGCTGATAAATCCACAAGATTCACGGCTTTAGCGTCCCGCTCTGAAATGTAGAAACCTTTCTGCGGCACGCCTTCACTAGTTGGCAAGCCGCCAACTGTATCGGTGGGCGAGTCAGGGCTGAGGTTAAGCATTGATTTGCTACGAATCGGTTCTCTCATCCGGCTATTGCGTGTTTCATCCTACCGATCTCAAGCTCAAACCAATATCTTGGTGTGGCATGAGTCTATGGTTTACCTTGACACTTTTCTATAGTGTTCAGGTTCTTTGGCACTATTAAAAAGTGCTATATATCTTTTAGCACCATTTGACAGATATTTACTCATAGGCAATTCCCGTGTTAGAAGCATTCGTCTTCGCAACAATATTCTGCGGATTTTTCGGCATCATCCTTAAAAAGAACCTGGTTATGAAGATCATCTCTATGGATGTCATGAGCACAGGAGTTATCGCCTATTACGTGCTGGTTGCATCACGAGATGGCTTATTCACACCGATCGTTTCAGACGGCGCAAATGTCGCTTACTCCGATCCCGTCCCCCAGGCGGTGATATTGACGGGGATTGTGATCGGCTTTTCGATTCAGTGCGTAATGCTGGTCGGTGTCATGAAGCTGGCACGGGATAATCCGACATTGGAAACCAACGAGATCGAGAAGAGCAATACCCCATGAATACCCTTACGATGCCTTTTCTACGAGAGGCTTTGCCAACGGCGGGCATAGCCATCGCATGGATCGCACTACCGTTTTTTTTGGGGTTCACCATTTATCTGCTCCCAAAACTTGACAGAATCCTCGCCTTGTGCATGGCTTTCGTTTCGGCGGGATATGCATTGCAGCTATTTGTCACTCAGTCGCCGCTGACACTGCAATTACTGGATAATTTCGGCGTCACATTAATCGTCGATCAGATAAGCGGCTATTTTATCTTGACCAATGCGCTGGTAACAACTGCGGTCATCCTCTACTGTTGGCGCACCGATAAGACAGCTTTCTTTTATACACAGGTCGTCATTCTGCATGGCAGCATCAATGCCGCGTTCGCCTGTGCAGACTTTATCAGTTTGTATGTAGCACTAGAGGTAAGCGGTATTGCCGCGTTTCTCTTGATTGCCTATCCCCGCACCAATCGATCAATTTGGGTGGCATTGCGCTATCTCTTTATCAGCAACACGGCAATGCTGTTTTATCTGGTGGGTGCAGTGCTAGCCTATCAGGCCAATCATTCGTTTAGTTTTGCAAGTTTGCGCGGGGCACCACCGGAGGCACTGGCACTCATCTTTCTGGGACTCTTGGTGAAGGGGGGAATTTTTGTATCGGGATTGTGGTTGCCGTTAACTCACTCCGAATCGGAGACACCGGTGTCAGCGATGCTGTCGGGAGTTGTGGTCAAAGCTGGAGTCTATCCGCTGGTGCGTTGTGCGCTGATGGTTGATGAACTCGATCCACTCATCCGGATTTTCGGAGTTGGGACAGCGCTACTGGGCGTGTTCTATGCCGTCTTTGAAAAAGATACCAAGCGGATGCTGGCGTTTCATACAGTTTCGCAGTTGGGCTTTGTCCTTGCTGCCCCAGGCGTAGGTGGCTTTTATGCACTGACGCACGGACTGGTCAAATCGGCACTTTTCTTGATCGCAGGTGCTTTACCAAGCCGCAATTTCAAGGAACTGCAACACAGGCCGATCAAAACAACCGTCTGGATTGCTCTGGTTATCGCCAGCTTCTCGATCTCAGGCTTTCCCTTGTTGTCCGGTTTTGGCGCGAAGGTGTTGACGGCGGAGAATTTTCTGCCCTGGCAAAAAGTCGCCATGAACATTGCGGCTTTGGGAACAGCAATCTCGTTTGCCAAATTTATATTCTTGCCGCATAAAGCGGACGGCGAGGAGGCAGTAAAGCCCGGTTTCTGGCCAGCGGCGATTGTGTTGCTCGTTGGCCTGTTTGTTGCAAACATTGCCTATTACGAAGCTTATACCTTTAAGAATATCGTGAAACCACTGGCAACCATCGGTCTTGGCTGGTTGGCATATCTTTTAATTTTTAAACGATCTGTAGTCAAGCTGCCCCGTGTTGTGGAGCAATTTGAGCATCTGATCGGTGGAATGAGTCTAATGTTGCTCCTGCTCTTTTGGATGGTAATGGCATGATTGGACATCTGAATCTGATATTGCGACTGGTCATCTGGTTTTTGCTCACTGCCAATCTGAGTGTGGCAAATATTATCATCGGCGTCAGCATCGCACTCCTATTACCGGGACGCCCCAAAACCCCGGAAG
>CBDTXL010000278.1:0-6187 GCA_965364435.1 uncultured bacterium | reverse complement strand
AAGCACTGACAGAGGTCAACAAATCAAAATCAAAGGGTAAAAAGAAGGAGCAGACAGCACGGGGTTTTAAATAAACTCAGATCTTGCACAGTCATGTCATCAATCGTCGTTTACCCCCCGCACTTCGTGCCGCTAATTCGCGATCTGCTTGCAGCAGCGCTTCGCTATCGCGAATCGCTTCGCTAACGCTAACAATCCCCCCTGATTTATGGGGGGAAGTCAGCTTGTAATCAATAAACCTCTTGCCAAAGTGCTGATGCAAGGATTTTTAACCACAGATGGACACAGATAAACACAGATGGATTTGATAGTCTTGATCGAATGCGTGCAAGAGGTCTAATCTTGTTCCCCCCGAATTCAAGCTATGGATTACCTCCTGGCACGTTAACTGGACGAGATAAGGCTGGCAGCGAGTGAGGTGGATAATGGCATCTATGGCGGTGCGATCGTCAATCCCTAATTGCTGTGCTCCAATGAGTGCTATATGGACAGCAATGATAAGAGACCATACTGACATACCCGTTCATATGGTTGCTGGCAACCTAGATATGATGGGTAAACGTATATTTGGTGATAACAAGAATATGCCGAATATGAATCAAGCCTTTTCTGAATCTAATTTAGATTGGAAAAGCAGCTAGCACAGTTATTAAGTGAACTGGAAGAGTTAAGGGAGGACGAGGATTCATGAGCCGATACAGCATGGTTGTTCAGTGGTCAGATGAAGATCAGCTTTTCCTAGTCACGATCCCAGAGTTTGCCGATCGCGTTGTCATGCCTTGCACTCACGGCAAAACTCGTGAGGAAGCAATTCGTAACGGAGAAGAAGTGATTGAAATGTACTTGGAAGCTTGGCAAGCAGAAGGTGAATCCATTCCTGAACCCAGCACGCTTCAAATTGCCTGATTACCATTTCAAAACACTTACTCTGTAGTCAGTTCGCCCAGCTTGAGAACGTGACCCTGATTGAAAAACACAACAGACAAACCGATACTCGCTTCCGTAAACACTCAGTTCTTTGCGAGAAGCCACCACCAAAATCAAGCTGTTGTCATTCATGAGCGATCGCAAATTGTCATAAAATCCGTTAGCGAATTCCTCAGTACGTTTTAAAAGACTCTCAAAATCATCCACGCAGAGAACGGGTAGCACACCCTGCTGTTCAGTTGGCGATCGCCCCCACCGAGTGTAAACTAGTCTGACCATCAGGAATTTTTAAAAGACCCTATTTAGCGCTGTACGGACGATACTATGTATGGACATAAACGTATTTCACTAACGACTTATGGACTACCGCGATATCATTACGATTGAACCGGGCAAACGCAGTGGTAAACCCTGCATTCGAGGAATGCGAATCACGGTGTATGACATATTGGAATATCTCGCAGGCGGAATGACTCAAGAAGAGATTCTGGAAGACTTTTCTGAACTCACCTGTGAAGACATCAAAGCTTGTCTTGCTTTTGCCGCCGATCGCGAGAAAAAGCTATTCGTAGCATCCTTGTGAAACTGCTTTTGGACGAAAACCTCTCCGACCGAATCGTTCCCCAGATCGCACATTTGTATCCCGACTCAGTACACGTTAAAACCCTGGCACTCATCCAAAGCGAGGATGTGCTGATTTGGGAATACGCCAAAGCAAATGATTTCGTGATCGTTTCCAAAGACTCCGACTTCCATCAACGTAGTCTTCTCTACGGTCATCCTCCGAAATTCATCTACCTCCGCATTGGCAATTGCCCAACCTCTAGAATCGTACAAATTTTGCGGGACAATTTCGACATCATCAGCCAGTTTGGAGATAGTGAAGCGGAAAGTATTCTGGTGTTAGCATAAGTCCTTGCCATTCACTAGCGATCGCAAATTCTAAAGAAAGATGCGAGTAATGCATAGGGGGTTAGGGGGGTGGTGCAAGATCTGAGTAAACTCAACCGAAGCTTGGTAGGATTCTCTTTGCAGTTTCATGCCAGCTAATCCAAATGCCTGCTGCCGTTGTCACGCTCAACGTTACTGAACATCAGCATCAGTTGCTTATTCAAAGCCCTGCCTCAGGGATATCTCTACAGGGAAGTCTCAGGGTGCCGGGTGACAAGTCTATCTCTCACCGTGCCTTAATGTTAGGAGCGATCGCGCAAGGAGAAACCCAGATTCAGGGACTACTCCTAGGAGAAGACCCCCGTAGCACTGCTAGCTGTTTCCGGGCAATGGGTGCAGAGATTTCTGAACTGAATACAGAACTGGTTAGGGTGAAGGGCATCGGATTGGGGCAGTTGCAGGAACCCGTGGATGTTTTGAATGCCGGGAACTCTGGCACCACTCTCCGGTTGATGTTGGGACTCTTAGCGTCTCACCCAGGACGATTTTTCACAGTAACAGGTGACAGTTCACTGCGATCGCGTCCGATGTCTCGCGTTGTCAAACCCTTGCAACAAATGGGGGCAAACATCTGGGGGCGTCAGGGTGCAACACTCGCCCCCTTAGCGATTCAAGGACAACAGCTTAAACCCAATCACTACCACTCCCCCATTGCCTCAGCCCAAGTTAAGTCCTGTATCCTCCTTGCTGGTTTAATGGTAGAAGGACAAACTACTGTTACTGAACCCGCCCTCTCCCGTGACCACAGCGAACGAATGCTGCAAGCGTTTGGGGCACAACTCAGCGTTGAGCCGGAAACCAATAGCGTTACTGTAACAGGGCCAGCCCAGTTGCAAGGGCAAACGGTAATTGTACCCGGTGATATTAGTTCAGCTGCCTTTTGGTTAGTGGCGGGTGCAATTGTACCGGGTTCAGAACTGCTGATTGAAAATGTCGGTGTCAACCCCACCCGCACTGGCGTTTTAGAAGCCCTATCGATGATGGGGGCAGATATTGGGTTGGAAAATCAGCGAGTGGTTGCCGGGGAACCTGTGGCAGACTTACGGGTACGCTACGGACACCTTAAGGGATGCGAAATTGCAGGTGATTTGATTCCCCGCTTGATTGATGAGATTCCGATTCTGGCAGTCGCAGCGGTTTTCGCGGAAGGTAAGACAGTGATTCGGGATGCGGCGGAACTGCGAGTTAAAGAGAGCGATCGCATTGCTGTCATGGCATCGCAGTTGAACCGGATGGGGGCGCGTGTTACAGAATTACCCGATGGTCTGGAAATTACTGGCGGCACTCCTTTAGTCGGTACTGAGGTTGATAGTCATACCGATCACCGGATTGCGATGAGTCTTGCCGTTGCTGCTCTCAACGCCACGGGCACGACTACCATCAACGGTGCTGAAGCTGCTGCTATCTCCTATCCAGACTTTACCACCACCTTACAACGACTCTGCAACCTGAGTTAACCGACGCTGGGATTGTCATCACAAAGTAGTTCAGAGTTGCTAGGGTAGGGTTCTAGCTGGAGGCGCTACCCAAGAAAGCGATCGCATTGCTGTGATGGCGTCCCAGTTGAACCGGATGGGTGTCCGTGTTACAGAATTACCTGATGGTTTGGAAATTATCGGCGGCACTCCTTTAGAGAGCATAACTAAATCGTCAAATTGTTGACTAAACTTTACTAAACCTGCCTGTTGAAAGCCGGTTTTTTTTGATAAATTATATTATTGCCGAAAACCAAGGCAGAAAAATCGCGAAAACCTTTTTCGCAAGAAAACTATATTTTCACGCTATGAGTACGCTTGGCTTGAGCGGAATTGACGCCCGTAGACAAGAAGCAGCCGACTGCCTTGGGTGAAGCGGGAAGAAAACACCAGATCTGGTTTAACTAGGTTTGGATAAGTTTTTCGGAGCAGTGAAAGACGAGACTCGCTGGGATGGGTGTTGATGACAAAAGTTTCTTGTGTTTCTAGATAGCAAGATCCAAAGGTAGGTCACTGATGTCTCTCAATCGCTTTCCATCGACCATAATCCGAAGCATTTCACTAGAATCCCCCAGATTTGCTTCCCTAACCGCAGCCATAAGCTCGTAGAGTGCGAAGTGGTAAACGCGGTCAATATCTCCTGTTCCCAAAGCAATAGAAGCAATCCTGCTGGGCAGAGGTTCAGCAGTCACTACGATAATGTGAGGTAATTTGCCTTTCCGGTTTCGGATCAAATTGAGCGCCTCAGTGCGACAGTTCTGACTACGATCACTGCGGATTGTCCATTTACACGAGATGCTAGCGTGCAAGAGCAAGCCACTTCCATTATTGCTTCTAAGGCTTGCATAAGTTACTGATTCGTCGTCTACGAGTTCAGATATTGCGTTAATCCGGTCATCTGTTTCTGGGATGCGGAACATCACAATATCCGGCGTTATAGTATAGTCGCTACCCAAAGCTGCCGCTAGTGCGGGGTTAGACCTAGAAGCTTCATCAAGTACGACAAGGTGAGCATACTGCTCAAACCGAGCGATTGAAAGCCTGTCGCGGATACCCACTTTGGTAATACCCCATTCACCCGGTCTGAGATGGTTTAGTCTCTTGAAAGAATCACTGATGAATTCCAGAACCAAGTCCTCAAAGACTTTTCCAGAAGTTTGTCCTGGAAGTTGACCAATACCCACCTCTCCCTTCAGTTTTTCCACAATGCGTTTTGAAATGTCAGAACTGGTTCTGCTGGAGGCGTCAGCGAAGTTTGGTATATCTCTGACGTTCAAACGAACTAGTCCCGTAAGCACAGCGGCGTGAAAATTTTTTCTGGCTTGGGAGAAGTAAGCAGTCATGCTGCCTCAACATTGGTAGCAGAATCTAACATTTGCTTGACCATCTTGGCAATCGCTCCCGCTAGGGTTGGAGGAACAGCGTTGCCAATTTGTCGCGCAATTTCTGTCTTGCTACCAAGAAACTGAAAGTCGTCGGGAAACCCCATAAGCCTTGCGGCCTCCCTATGGGTGATAGGTCGGTGCTTTTCTGGATGGAGATAACGCCCTTTCTCCGGCTTGAAAAACTCTGTGCGAATTGTCACTGATGGTCTGTCCCACCACAGCCGACCAAAGAGATCGGTTCCACCAGAAGTTTTCCTAATCCAGCAAGCAGGAGTTAACTCAGGTGCATTCCTTTGGAGGTCGAAACGGTTACCTCCTAGTGGAATAGCCTTATAACGTGCCAAGCTTGTTTGAGTCGGATTTCGTCCAAAGTGCAAATCTAAAGGTGGAGTACAGCTGCGAATTTCTGTTCCCTCTAGATCGGGTAAATCACCGATGGCATCACGAACAGTCAGCCAACTGGGAAGTTTACTTTGAGTTTCCGGATTGGAATGGGTAGGCGCTGGCGGAAATGCTGGAGACGGAACTGATTTTTCTTGCCATCCAACAATGATTGCCCGTTGGCGCGTCTGAGGGACACCATAGTCCGCAGCATTCAGAACACTTGCAACAACCTGGAATCCCATTTTTTCGGCGTACTTTTGGATTGCATCATATTCCTTGGACCGCAAAATACCCTGCACATTTTCCATGACAAATACAGAGGCTCTGCATTGTTCAACAACATCCATGTAAGGATTCCAGAGGGTACGACGGCTGTCAGTAAGGCGTTTTTTATTAAGCAGGCTGAAGCCTTGGCAGGGGAGACCACCAATAACCACATCTGCCAGTGGAATTTCAGACTGTCCAGTTATCCAGTCTTCTATATTCGCCAAGACCTCCTTCGCTCTAAAATTTCTATTGTGAGTTTCTAGGGCAGCTTTATCGTTGTCAACAGCAAGGACACATTGAAATCCCCCACCGAATCGCTCATCTGTGAATCCAAGTGTCATTCCACCCGCTCCTGAGAACAGGTCAATGAGGCGATATCTCATAAGTGAATCTTCTTTGAACTAATTACTTTTAGCACAGTTGCGATCATCTAGTACTAACGTTGTCTAGACGAATCTATCTCGCGGTAATGACGAAAAACTGTCATCGGTCTTAGGGTAGGTGAAGTATTTCTCTCGAAATTGTGGAGAGTGTTGGCTTGCCTCAAGAGCTGATAGACTACTGGCGGTGTTTCCCTGTCACAGCCCAAGTGCCTGTGGCAGAAACAGTGCGGACTGAGCAACCGATTTTCTTGGAGAGTGTTGAAGCCTTCGTTACACAGTATCCCCTCCTTGCTCATGTGCCAGCGGTGACGGGAAATAAAGCCTTCGCTTGCATTCCCTTAACGGCAGAGGGACGCATGCTTGGGGGAATGAGCTTTAGCTTTGCCAATGCTATGCAGTTTGGTGAAGAAGACCG
>CBDTXL010000277.1:0-6193 GCA_965364435.1 uncultured bacterium | reverse complement strand
GCAAACTGTTGTACATATTCAGCATGGCGATCGCGTGATATGACCTGAGTTGAAGCCGTATCGGGTTGTAATCCGAGTTTCTGAGTTGCGATCGCTTCCACTTTTGGATCAATATTGGCATAGGTTCCCACTGCACCGGATATCTTGCCAACAGCAATCTGACGGCGCAGATGCACAAGGCGATCGCGGTTCCGGAACACTTCTGCTAACCAACCAGCCAGCTTAAAGCCAAACGTGATCGGTTCGGCGTGAATCCCGTGAGAACGACCAATCATCACCGTATTACGATGCTTCTGGGCTTGGTAGCGGATTGCTTGACTCAACTGCTCTAAGCGTTCCAGGATGATGTTCACACTAGCGACTAATTGCAGTGCCAGGGCGGTATCCAAAACATCTGAACTCGTCAATCCCAAATGGATATAACGACCCGCATCACCCACATACTCATTCACATTCGTGAGAAAGGCGATCATATCATGGCGGACTTCCGCCTCAATCTCTAGCACCCGCTTTGGGTCAAAATTCGCCTTTGCTTTAATTTCCTCAACTGCCGCCTCTGGAATTGCACCCAGTTCCGCTTGTGCCTCACAAACTGCAATTTCAACCTGAAGCCAGGTTTTGAGCTTGTAGGTTTCCGTCCACAATTCGCCCATTTCGGGCAGGGTGTAGCGCTCGATCACTGCCTGTGTCGCCGAATACAACGGTCATATTGTACAACTGTGTGTCAGAGGTGCCTCACCGATGCATAGTAACTAATTCTTCAAAAGTTTGAGTTTCTTTGCTAGAGTTCTAGCGATGGCAGAGCAAATAATGGGATATAGGTCGGTGCGATACACTAGTAAAAGTACCTATCCCTAACATTGAATGTTCGACTCTAACGCCCTATTTGAGTTTTCACGCGCTAACTGTGTCGCCATCTGTGGGTTTTTGGTTCCCGCCAACTTGCTTTTGACATTGCAGACGCTCATTTTCACAGGACTACGCCGCCCTCAAGTTCAGGTGCGACAAACTGCCCTACTTGCCTGCATCCCGGCTTTGGTGATGGTACTTCATGTATTTACTTGGTTAATGATTGGGGTGGTAATGGCTCCCACTTACATTCTGTTTACCCTGGGAAGTACCTGTCTTGGCATCAATTTTTGGGCAATAACTCATCCGCAAACTCAGGCTCGTTTTCTCCAAGCTTTATTTTCTAGGCTATTTCCCCGTCGCTTAAATACCCCCAGTTGATTTTAGATTTGGGATTTGAGGCGATCGCACTGTGATCTCAGATCCGTTTGAATGCACACAATCGTCTTGTCCTCAAAACTCAAAACTATTCTCTGTCAGCTCAATAAGCGATCGAACTCATCTTTAACAATCCGATAACATTCACAGGAGACGGCTTCTAAACCTTTGCGATCGAGGAGCGTCATTTTTCCCCGATGGTAGCGGATTAGTCCCG
Organism: uncultured bacterium; assembly: GCA_965364435.1. GTDB lineage: Bacteria > Cyanobacteriota > Cyanobacteriia > Cyanobacteriales > Coleofasciculaceae > CBDTXL01. Next base: position 4,749 of record CBDTXL010000277.1, on the reverse strand, counting down.
CTTTCTGAAGAATCGCGGCAACCACACTAACACTGGAGCGGCGCACCCCCAGCATTTGGGAGAGGAACTCCTGGGTGATGTAAAATTGGTCTGACTGCACTCGGTCATGACACAGTAATAGCCAGCGGCAGCATCGCTCTTCCACCGAGTGCCGACGATTGCAGGCAACTGATTGCGAGATCAGGTTGAGCACCGCGAGTGTGTAGCGCAGCAGCAAATTGTAAAGCGGGCTACTTGGAGTGACCTCGCGTTTGAACACATCCGCCTTCATCCGCAGGGCATCACCAACGATCTGCGAAACAGCTTGACCAACCATTCTATCGGCTCCCAGTAATACGGGGATGCCTACCATTCCTTCATTGCCGACTGTAGCCGCTTCGACTGTCCCCCCATCTTCTGTGAGGTTGACTAGAGAAATGATGCCACTGTTGGGAAAATAGACGTACTCAATGGGTTCGTTGGGGGCGTAGATAATTTGATTAAACCTTAGGGAGACGGTCTCCAGGTGAGGAAGGAGGCGTTCGTATTCTTCTCTAGGTAAAGCGGACAGCAGTCGGTTTTTAATCAAATTACGGTGGACTTTAGACATGAAAAGCAGGCGGTCAAGTTAGTCATGTCTAGACATGACTACTGATTCTATTTACAGGGTTTATTGTATAAATCTTGGTCATGGGCTTTGTCTGTCCCATACCGTACTCTCAAAGGTCAAGAGTGCTGAGTGCTGAGTGACCTCTCGGAGACAGGACTTACGCAACTGTCACATGCGATGCGCTTTGCGCTATGCCCTTCGGGCTTATCGCAACCCGCATCGGGTAAGGGGATGTCGGAAAGCGCCGCGATTGCAGGTAGCTTACGCCGAAGAGAGCTTCGCTAACGCCCCTGCGGAATGACAACAGCGCTTTTCTCGCCAAGCTCTAAGCTCGTAGTAATAAGAGTACGCTAGCGAACAGACAAAGAATGTCCAAGACGATAAGTTAGATACAGACGCCAGACGTGGCAAAAAGTCTTACTTTGCTTCCTGAACTTGCGGAGACAGTTTATGCAAAACTCCCAAAGCCCGGTCATTTCTCAGAAAACCAAAGTATTGATTGAAAAACTCCTGTTAGGAAAACTCTCCTTGGCTGAGATTGCCATGGTCACAGGTATATCGGAGCAATGGCTAGAGAACTATCTTAAGGCAAGGTACGAGTTGGTTTCTTGACTTTAGCCTGCATACTTCAAATTTATTATCTGTTGCCACTTGGGCTGAGGGGCGTCAAAAAACTACTTATTCATTTCTCGCTTTTTGGAAAGCTGGAAAGCAAGTTGAAGGCTTTCAGGCAACGTTCAAACGTTTAAACGTTCCAAGGTTATAACAAATAAATTATAGAAGCCTCCAGGAGTTTTGGTTGCTCCCATTGAGGCTTTTTCAACATCCTTTTAAGGTCTAATAGTGGAGCATGCCAGGATAGAGCGTCCGTTAAAATATAGGCAATTGTTGCTGATATACCCTTATTACAACTGATAAAAAAATCTGATGATTAATATCTACTTAGCGAAATAATTATGCTTTAATTTTCATTTGATAGTGTTTAAATTTCACCCAACAAAAAGTAGTGAACGAAGCAAATATCTATATCTAAAGATTGAGTTCCTTTGCCTGGGGGATCACTAAAGTCTAAGGAGAGAAGAAGAAGATAAACGTGAATGATAAAGCGTTGCCCTTCTTCTATCGACAGTCTTAAGACTGTAAGAATGGCAGATGCTTAAAACGGCGAAAGTGCTATCCCTACCTGCCCGAAAGACGCGATAAATCGGCATCTCTAAAGTTCCTGCTAATAGCTTAAGTCGCATAAATCCGAAGGAAAATTCGTATTCATGCGGGTAAAATGGACTTGAGCGATTAGTCCGCTTTATAGAGACGCGATTTATCGCATCTCTATAAGGCGGGGTTCGGGAAGAATAGAAAAGCCCTGCTAGACTGACACAAAGCAAGGGTTAATTTTAGCTAATTATCAATTTTTACTGGTGTTCCTGGATTTTCATCTATGTATGTAGCACTCTGGCCCGGTAGAGTTTATCCTCTGGGATCAAGCTGGGATGGCAAAGGCACAAACTTCGCATTGTACTCGGAAAACGCAACGAGTGTCGAGCTTTGTTTATTTGATAGAGACGAGGAGGAGACACGCCTTGAGTTGACTGAGGTCAGTAACTTCGTCTGGCACGGCTATCTGCCGGGAGTTGGCCCCGGTCAACGCTACGGGTTCCGAGTGCATGGCCCGTGGGCACCCCAGGAGGGTCATCGCTTCAACCCCAACAAACTGCTGATTGACCCCTATGGTAAGGCGATTGATGGCGAAGTGGGCAATGGTCCGGAACTGTTTGCCTACTCTTGGGATGCACCTGAAGAAGACCTATCGTTTTCCGATCTAGATGACGCCCATCTGGTGCCGAAGTCTGTTGTCATCGATGAGTCCTTTGATTGGGGGGACGACACTCTGCTGCACACCCCGTGGCACGAAACCGTCATTTATGAAGTCCACGTCAAGGGGTTTACCAAGCTGCACCCGGATATCCCGGAAGAACTGCGCGGGACTTATGCGGGAATGGCGCATCCCGCTGCAATCGAACACTTGCAGAGGCTGGGAATCACAGCAGTTGAGCTGATGCCCATTCATCACTACCTGTCCCAGCCGGGACATCTGGTGGACAGGGGGCTAAAGAATTACTGGGGTTACGATTCGATTAACTACTTGGCTCCCTTCTCAGGCTACAGTGCCAGCGGCACTCTGGGAGAGCAGGTCAATGAGTTTAAGGAGATGGTCAAGGCGTTGCATCGCGCTGGGATCGAGGTGATTCTGGATGTGGTCTATAACCACACGGGTGAAGGTAATCACAAAGGTCCGACTCTATCGCTGCGAGGCATCGACAATGCCACTTACTACCGTCTGGTAGAAGACGATCCTCGTTACTACATGGACTATACAGGCTGCGGCAATTCCCTAAACGTGCGCCATTCCCAAGTCCTGAAGTTAATCATGGATAGCCTGCGCTATTGGGTGACGCACATGCATGTTGATGGCTTCCGCTTCGATTTAGCCTCAGCTTTGGCGCGAGAGCTATACGAAGTAGATAGTCTGGCTGCTTTCTTTGACATCATTCACCAAGACCCAACGCTGGCGGGTGTGAAGCTGATTGCCGAACCCTGGGACATTGGAGAAGGCGGCTATCAAGTGGGGAACTTCCCGGTTCTCTGGAGTGAGTGGAATGGCAAGTATCGCGATAGCATGCGGGACTTCTGGCGCGGTGAGGAGAGTGGCTTAGGGGAATTTGCTTACCGTTTCACCGGCAGCCCTGACCTGTATTTTCAGATGAATGGGCGCAGACCAAATGCGAGTATCAACTTCATCACCGCCCACGATGGCTTCACTCTGTGCGACTTGGTCAGCTACAACGAGAAGCACAATGAGGCGAACGGGGAAAACAACAATGACGGAGAAAGTCACAACCGCTCTTGGAATTGTGGCGTGGAAGGTGAAACCGACGTCCCGGAAGTGTTGCAGCTACGGGAGCGACAAAAGCGGAACTTCTTGGTAACCCTAATTCTGTCCCAAGGCGTGCCGATGTTGCTGGGGGGGGATGAAATGGAGCGCAGCCAAAAGGGCAACAATAATGGCTACTGCCAAGATTCGGAGATCTCCTGGTTCAATTGGGATTTAGAACAGGTAAATGAGGATCTATTGAATTTTACCCGCGAGCTGATCTACTTCCGTCGTCAGCATCCAGTATTTCGGCGGCGCAAGTGGTTCCAAGGTCAAGCTATCCACGGAGCAGGCATCAGTGATATCGCTTGGTTCAATCCCGATGGCTCTGAGATGACTGAGGAGCAGTGGGCTGTGGGTTATGCCAAGTCGATTGGAGTGTTCTTGGATGGCAACCAGATTCCCAGTCCTGGTCCCCAAGGTCAGCGCATCAGTGATGATAGTTTTCTCCTGTTCTTTAACGCCCACTATGAAACGATTGAGTTTAGTCTACCCAGTGTGTTTGGGTTAGAGAACAAGCAGTGGACTGTTGTGATTGACACCAAGGAGCCTCGCTTCATCAAAGAGGAGCAGGTTTACACAGACGGTCAAGCTGTGCCAGTGACAGAGCGATCGCTCGTGCTGCTACGCCGTATGGGGTGAGCAAAAAGGGCGTCGGGACTGGGGACTAGCGCGTCGAGCGTCGGTTCGTTAATGGTAGGGGTAATCCCCAGGGGAACTCCCCCTACCAGGGTTTTGGGGCAGGTATGGAGTAGGAGGTTTGATATGAGAGTTGAGATGTTTGCCCAGCAGGTAGAGGATATTCATGGGCGCTTAAGTGAGCTGTACCGAGGTGCGAACGCCTCGGTACAGGAGGAAGCAAATTTGCTGCTACCAGTAGCGTTCAAGGAACTCGGCACCGCCTCGGAAGCCCTTCAGATAGCCACAAAGCAACTTTTCCAGCAGACAGAGGAACTTGCCGCCACACGAGCGCAGGTGGAAGCCCAACGCCAGCGCTACCAAGACCTGTTCGAGTTCATGCCGATTGCTTACCTGGTGACCGATGCACTAGGGAAAATTCAGGAAGCTAACCTAGCCGCTGCCACACTGTTCAACACTGAGCCGTCGTTTTTGGTGAACCAACTGCTGGTCAGTTTCATCCCTCCACCAGAGCGTCCGGCGTTTCGCTCCAAACTAGCCCAACTACACGTCTCTAAAGGGGTACGGGAGTGGACACTACGCCTACAGC
>CBDTXL010000276.1:0-6242 GCA_965364435.1 uncultured bacterium | reverse complement strand
TTTTCCTCTTAAATTTTTCTAAAAAGTGTAATACATTGCCGGGCTTTTCCGATGGTAATCAAACTATTAGGTGGTATAATCGGGAAGTATAAAACATAATCTTCAAATTCTATTTTTATGCAACGAGTTTTACTCAATTTTGCTGGTGGAATTATGCTTTCCCGAAAGCTTTCAATTCTGCTACCGATTCTGTTTGCGTGCGGATTTATAAATGCACAGAGCAGCGGAATTTTTGAAAGTTACGCCATACTTAGTATCAATGGCGGTGGAAACGCATACTACGATATGCAGGCGGTGACCGGCAATCCCGATTTTCAGGGTGCCAATCTTGGAACGTTTGTTTTTGGTACCAATTCGCTCATTGTCAGGGGCGGCCAGAATAAAACTTTTAAAAATGGCGGTTGCAACATCAATAGCAGTAAAATAAATTACCGCGTTTACAAGACCGGAAATACGCCGGGATCATTCATTCAGATCAATGAGCCGTTCCTTGCAAACCTTGGTGGCGGCGGAGATCAAAGCTGGGAAGGCACATCGGGGAACACCAACCTGATCGCCGGACTGACGCCGGGCAATTATACGCTGGAAGTATACTCGGAGGCGGGATATGACTCGTGTGGGTCGGGAACGCATTTTTCAAGCAACTTTGGGAACAATTATAAGGCAACCTTCACGGTAACATCTGCCAATCCGGTTTTTGTGACGTCGGCCGGAGGAACCTCTACGATCGCGGGTTATCCAACACTTGCGGCCGCACTTACGGCAATTAATGGTGGCACGGTCCATACAGGGACCATTACATGTCTGGTTGCGGCAGGGCATAATGAAAATACGCCTGTCGGAGGATATTCGATCACCGCGTCAGGAACGGCTGCGTCGCCGATCACGTTTATTAAAGACGGTGCTGGTGCAAACCCCACTTTTACTGCCCCGGGACAGACAGCCGGTGCTCTTAATGACGCTATTTTCAAGATTATTGGCTCGGACTACATTACTATCGACGGCTTCACGATGCTTGAAAACGCAAGTAACACTACAACAACCGCTGCCTCGAACAACATGACCGAATTTGGTGTCGCATTGTTCTATGCATCGACAACAAACGGTGCGCAAAACTGTACGATTAAAAACTGTACGATCGATCTGAATAGGACTTACCAAAATACGTGGGGTATTTACAGCAATTCAACACATAGTGCGTCAACGATATCAACATCCGCGTCGGCTACAACTGCCGCAGGTGCAAACAGCAACCTAACAATCACCGGTAATACAATTACAGATGTGAACCAGGGAATCCTCGTGATTGGTCCGACAGCTGCTTCCGACAATAACGATGGCCTGATGATTGGCGGTTCTGTTGCAAATGCAAACAGCATCACAAATTTCGGAACTACTAACTCATTTTCGGGATATGTAAATGTATCTGGAACTATAAATGGAATTTTGGTGCGAAATACCAAAAACGTAACGGTTTCGAATAATACCATTGCTAGTAGCGTTGGAGGAGCTGCCACCGGCACACTTCGCGGAATATATATGCCTGGGTTTAGCAATTCGCCTACCGGCACAAATTCCATTAACCTAAACAGCAACTCGATTTCACTCAGAAGCGGATCTGGAAGTGCACCAATGCTGGGTATTGAGGTTGAATCGTCTGCAGGCAATACCACGACCACGGTTAACATTAATGCAAACGATTTCAACAATTTCGGACATACGGTCGCATCGTCCGGAGCTATTACTTTCATTTCTGATTCAGTAGCTGCATCAACTGGCAGTCTAAGCAATAATACGTTTACCAATATTTCTGTAAATACTACGGGAAATGTTACGTTTTTCAACAGTGGCTATGCTGTGCCCGCTGGTGGGACGAAGAATATGAACGGTAACAGTATCGTAACCGGATTCTCTAAAACAGGAGCAGGTGGTACTTTAACGATCTATTCAGATAACAGTTCCTCAACTGCAGGTACCGTAAATAACAACAATAACAATTTCTCAAACATAACGGTAACCGGCGCAACTTCTATTCTGGGTTGGATAAATACCGATGGATCAAGCACAAACACTGTTGCTAAAAGCGTTAGCGGAAACACGTTCTCAAACTGGACCGGGGGATCAAACTCAATCACTGCGATAAGAGTAGGTTTTAGCGGAACCGGAACAGTTTCCAATAATGTTGTAAGCAACATTACAGGCGGTTCCGCGATTATTGGTATTGAACTTACATCCAATGCCCAAAATGCGACGGGCAATACAATTCACTCTCTGGCCACTACCGGCGGATCGGCAGTGTCAGGAATTGTCGTTTCGGCCGGTGCTACAAATGCTGTGGCATCGAACAAGATATACAACCTCGAGGCGAATAATGCTTCGGGAACAGTAAATGGTATTCTAATTTCTTCCGGAACAACGACAAACGTCCAGAACAACCTCATAGGTGATTTAAGGACTCCTCTTGCCAATGCTTCGAATCCGTTAAACGGAATCAACGTTACGGGAGGAACAACAGTAAATGTTTACTACAATACTGTTCTCCTGAATGGCACAAGCGCAGGCGCACTGTTCGGATCGAGTGCCATTTCGGCATCAACATCACCGACTTTGGTTTTGCGTAACAATATTTTTGTGAACAATTCGGCAATATCAGGTGCCGGCCGAGCCGCTGCCTACAGAAGATCGTCAACGGCGCTTGCGAATTACGGAGCCGCATCGAACAATAACTTATTTTTCGGAAGCACGATCTTTACGGACGGTACAAATACCGATGTGGTCTTTTCGGCATACAAGACGCGCGTAGCATCGCGTGATGCAGCATCTGTAAGTGAAAGTCCAACATTCCTCAGTACATCTGGCGCATCTGCAAACTTTCTGCATATCGATCCTGCAGTTGCCACAGGGATTGAAAGCGGCGGTACGGCAATTTCCGGAATAACGACGGATTTCGACGGACAGACACGCAACGCGACGACTCCGGATATTGGAGCCGATGAAGGAAACTTTACCTCGAACCCGCAGATGACATATGTATCGAGCACCTGTTCACAGCTAACGGGATCATTTTGCCCTTCAAGCACAAACGTACAGGTATTGCGAATGGAAGTCGTCACTGCCAATGCAGGGCAGCCTCTTACCCTTTCGAGTTTAACCATCAGTGCTAATGGAACTACCGACCTGGCTGATATCGCAACATACCGGATATATTATACCGGAACCAGTTCGACATTTGCGACATCAACACCCATCATTGCAGCTACGCCAGGATTAACCGCATCACCAACAGTGGTGACTCCATCGTCAACCGTTGCCTTAGCGGCAGGAACAAACTATTTCTGGCTGGTTTACAACCTGAACTCTACTATCACCGGTTCGGTCGTTGACGCTGAATTTACAAACGTAGCGTTATCGACTGGCGGTGGCGTTCCAACTGTAACTGCACCGGCGGGTGCCGTGAACGTTTTTGCAGCACCGACAGCAGTAGCATCAAGCAATTCACCTGTTTGTTCAGGTGGACCAATCCAACTGACAGGCACATCAGATATCGGTACCACGTTCCTTTGGACAGGTCCGAATTCATTTAGCTCAACCGAGCAGAATCCTGTAATCAACAATGCCGTTGCGGCTAATGCAGGTATTTACAGCTTTACCGCAACAGCAAACGGATGTTCGTCGGCCGTGTCCACAACAACTGTGGTCGTTAACGCAACTCCACCGGCACCAACTACAACAAATTACAATGTATGTGCAGGCGGTTCGGTACCGGCAGGACAAGGGCTTACAAGCACCGCAGTCGGATCGTCATCAACCGTTGCCGGAAGCCAAACGATCAACTTTACCGTAAACAGCCAGCCTTCGGAAGTTAATTTTGGACCAGGCAACGTTGTCGCGATGGCTACAATGTCGCCACTGCCAGCGGGGGCAACCGTAACCGGAATCACCATCAATTACAACGGACTGACGGCTTTAGGAGGATCCTGGAGAAGCGATATCCGTCTGGGATTGTCCGGAGCTGTTATCAATGCAGCCGATCTTGATCCTTTGGCGCCTTTAAGTGCCGGAACCTTTAATTATGCCAGGACTGCCACTACAGGCATTACAGTCAACAATGCCGGAGGCACGGTTAACTTATTGTACTGGGATAACGTAAACGACAATGGCGGCGCAGAAGCTACATTCCCGACAGGAACGAGTGTGGCATCGGTAACGGTGAATTATAGCTATTCAGACCCTGCGTCGGTTCAATGGTATAATGCAGCAACAAACGGTACACTTATCGGGACAGGTTCGCCCTTCAACCCTATCGGCGTTGATCCTGCTCTTCCGAACAGCAATACTTCGGGAACCTATACTTATTATGCACAAGTTAGCAACGGATCGTGTCCGTCTGTAAGGACTGCGGCGGACTTTGTGATCGGTGCAGCGCTATCCGTCAATACAGCGGCAAACCCTTCCGCTCCGGTCTGCGCCGGAACAGAGGTTAGCTTGTCATCTTCCGTAACAGGCGGTGGCGGCGGTTTCACATATTCATGGAAAGTAGGAGCGACGGAAGTCAGCACATTCGCATCGTTTACCGTGACACCAACCGTTACGACTATTTATGATCTAACCGTTACCGATGCATGTAACGCTACCGCAACTTCATCTGTTACCGTAAATGTTAATCCATATGCCGTGATCACACAGCAACCGGTCGCCCCAGCGGCATATTGCTCCGGACCGGGATCAGCAACGATCTCTGTGACCGCGACTGGCGCATCCTCTTACCAATGGAGAAGGAATGGTGTTGCAATAAGCGATAATGCTACATTTAGCGGAAGTGGAACCTCAATTTTGACGATCAATAATGCTACGGAGTCAAATGCAGGCTCATACGATGTTATTGTTGGGGCTTCAGGAAATTGTAATGTTACGTCCGGTGCAGTACCTTTTGTAGTCAATCCCGCGGCACCCTCAACTACCGGTGTAACAGTTTGCCAGAATGGATCAGGCAATCTAACGGCTGTTGGTAATTGTGATGGTTTCGGAAATCCCGGAACGGTCATATCGGGTTCGTTGCTTTCGACCCCTACGGCAAACCGGCTTGCAAGCATGACTGATTCTTCAGTGTGTTCGTTCGGAACTACTGTAAACAGCTACGTGGCAAGTCAATTCCAGGTGAGCGTCACAGGTAATTATACGTTTATAATGGTGCAGACTGGTGCTTTTGATGGCATGGGATACCTGACATCAGGAGCGTTTACACCGGGAAGCTGTGCTACCGGAACATTTATCAAAGGAGATGATGACAACGGTCCGGATGATGAGCCATCATTTACCGCTAGTCTTACGACCGGTGTGACATATACACTTTATACCACAACTTGGGCCGGCGCAACTTACCCGGCGGCCTTTACATGGAATGTAGCAGTTCCGGCAGGAGGTCAGATTTTGACACCTTTTACAGGAAGCATCCAATGGTATACTGCGGCCGCAGGCGGTAGTTCAATCGGCTCCGGCACATCATTTAACCCAGTTGGAGTAGCAGGTTCAGGCCTAGCAGACACCAGCAATGCAGGTTCGATAACATTTTACGCAGCTTGCTCAGCCAATCCGACTTGCCGCACACCAGCTGTCTTCACTATAAATACAAACGTTACTTATTACGCAGATAACGATTTGGATTCATTTGGTGACCCTAATTCTGCGGTAACGGAATGCGACGGCGACGGTCCTGCCGGCTATGTAACTATCGCTGGCGACTGCGACGACGATGACGCAGCTGTCAATCCTAATGCACAGGAAATCTGTGACGGAATAGACAACGATTGCGACGGACTTATCGACAATGCCGATCCTTCAGTTATCGGACAAACAACCTATTATGCAGATAGCGATAATGATGGTTTCGGAAACAATAGCGTGACGATCCTTTCATGTACTGTTCCTGTTGGATATGTAGCGAATAATACTGATTGTGATGATTCCGATGCGGCTGTTAATCCAAATGCACAGGAAATCTGCGACGGGATAGATAACGATTGCGACGGATTGACTGACAACGCTGATCCTTCCGTGAGCGGACAGACGACGTACTACGCCGACAGCGATAATGATGGTTTTGGAAACATTAGCGTAACAATCCAGTCGTGTACGATCCCTGCCGGATATGTAGCCAATAGCAGCGACTGCGATGATAGCAACGCGGCTATTAATCCAAATGCACAGGAAATCTGCGACGGAATAGATAACGATTGCGACGG
>CBDTXL010000275.1:0-6242 GCA_965364435.1 uncultured bacterium | reverse complement strand
GCCCAAAACTCCTCACGAGCAGGGTTGGGAATATTTCTCCTAGCAGGGTTCAAAAATTTAGATCTAATCGACTTGACTCCACCTGTAAGAGAATCTCGCAGAGTCGTATAGCGGTATCTTCCCTCCTGCTGGTGACCGATGATGTATTTCTTGCTTAGATTCTCAACTTGAATGACCGTATCAGACATACGCTCAGCTCCTGCTTAAATTACATCAGCAAATGTCCGTTCTACCTTACGGAAGTACCAGACCCCACTTGCTAATAGCAGCGTAACCAAGCCCATAGATAAGATAAATCCAGGCCAGTAAAGCTGCGCTCCCCCACCCAAAATTGCCCAGCGGAAGCCATCAATCACCCCCACCATCGGGTTCACTGAGTAGAGCAACCGCCACTTTTGGGGCACAACACTGCTGCTAAAGCCTACAGGCGAAATGTATAGTCCAAACTGAACGATGAACGGCACAATGTAGCGAAAATCTCTGTATTTCACATTCAGTGACGCTAACCAAAGCCCTGCTCCCAATGCTGCTGCAAAAGCCATTAGGATAAACAAGGGTAACGTCAGGATTCGCCAACTCGGTACAAAGTTATACCAAGCCATCAACCCCAGCAAAATCATGCCGGAAATCATAAAATCTACAAAGCTGACAACCACTGCACTAGTAGGTACGATCAACCGAGGAAAGTAGACCTTAGAAATTAAGTTGGCATTGGTAATTAAGCTGTTACTACTCTCGGAGAGAGAATTGGCAAAGAACTGCCAGGGGAGCATGGCTGCAAATACCAGAATTGGATAGGGTCCACCTTCAGAGGGTAACTTCGCTAGGGTGCTAAACACCACCGTGAAGACAATCATGGTCAAAAACGGTCGAATTAGTGCCCAAGCGATGCCGATCGCTGTCTGTTTGTAGCGCACGAGGATGTCACGCCAAGCGAGAAAGTAGAACAACTCTCTGTAGCGCCACAGATCTTTCCAATATTGCTGTTCTGTGCGACCTGCTTCTATGACTAATTCAGGGGGAGGTTGACGTACCATAATCGCTCAGATAAATGCAGGAACTGGTATCTTGAACTTATTACCACGCTGCACTAGTAAGCCCCAGAACCCGATAGAACCTTGGGAACAGTCATCACTAAGAGCTTCAGATCCTGCCACAGAGTCCAAGTGCTTAGGTATTCCAGATCCCAATGGTTGACAACTTCAATATCCAGCACGCACGCTCTAGCCTTTACCTGCCAGAGTCCGGTGATTCCGGGTCTTGCATTCAGCCGTCGCTGACCCTCTGGGTTGATCCGCACCGCATCGTACAGTGCCCAAGGACGCGGTCCCACCAAGCTTACCTCACCCCGCAGTACATTAATTAACTGCGGCAGTTCGTCCAGGCTATACTGGCGCATCCAGCGTCCTAACGGAGTAACGCGGGGGTCGTCTTCACGCTTGTGCAATCCAGGCAGATCGCCCATCACTTGATGGTGTAGCTTTTCTGCATCCACTACCATCGTGCGAAACTTAACAATCCGGAACAACCTGCCTCGTTTGCCAATGCGCCACTGTTGGAAGAAGATGGGTCCTGGAGAGGAAATACGGATAAGCAAAGCCAATCCCAGGATGAGCGGACTCAGGATTAGCAGCAATAGGGCAGTAACATTCCAGTCTAAGATTCGTTTTATATATCAAGTGAGTGGGTGGCGCTTCCTGGGCAATTTAGGGTTAGAGGGTATTTGGAGAAAAACTTTCTTACCAGCTTGTTCGCAAGCATCCGCCCAAAACCTCAGCTGTGTCTCTCCAATCCTTGGGTCTAAGGAGACTAGCTTTACTGGAGAGCGTTTTAAGCAATCGATTAAGCATTGCTGATTCTCAAGCGCAGGCAGATACGGCTGGTTCGCCGACTCGCCATGTCTCACCAACAACTTATCTTGACGCCATTTGAGCGTGCAGATAGGCAATTGACGCTCTTGCTGCTGCTCGAAAGAAGAATTTGGAGGCTGGGTGAAAATTGTAGAAGTTTTCATCGGTAATTGATAGATGCTTGGTAAAAAAAATAACAAGGTCCGCACAATTAAACACAGGCAAGTGAAGTTTGGCTAACCCAAATCAAACCCTGTTGTGAGCTGAATCAATGCCTGTTGACATAGTTGTCTTTTTTAGGCTTACTTTACAAACGAATAAAATACTAGGTATGTACTTTACGATATTTGTTCACCGTCTGATTCAGCCCTTAGGCTGAACATTGGAGAAAGCTACTTAGTTCAGTTGAAACAATGGACTGCCGTTTTGCTCGGCATAATTGACGTAGCGATTCGTAGAACTGCTAGCCCCGTTGGCTACGACGCCGATCGCATTTAATTGACTTAGCATCGTTGTCGCCTCGGTGAGTTGCGATTGGGTGACCCGGTCAATGCGTCCGACCATCACCACTCCACTGCAAAAGGACGCAATCTGGATAGTATCCACCATGCCCAGAAGTGGAGGAGTGTCTAGCAATACCAAGTCATAGGCCTGCTCAAACGCTGCCATCACTTCCTTCATCGGTTGGGAACTCAACAGCTTGACTGGGTCGGCTGGCGTTGGTCCCGCTGTCAAAATATCAATGTCTGAACCCGATACTGAGATCCGCTGCGGGTTTATAACAGCCTTATCATTAGCCAGTAAGGTTGAAAGTCCTTGCTCATTAGAAAGGTTAAGCTGTTGGTGCAGCGTCGAACGGCGCAGATCGGCATCAATCAGTAGCACCCGTTGGTGCAAACGGGCAGCACTGAACGCCAGTCCCAGCACTAAGGTTGTCTTCCCCTCACCGGCTAGTGTTGAGGTGACGACCAATGAACTTAGCGGGGAAGCGGAATGGAGCAGTTGGATGTGCTTGTAAATCAGGTCTAGTGATTCCCGAAAGGGTAGCCAAGAAACCATTTGCACGGTTGACGGGGCTGTAGCTTCTGATTTGCGAAATGGTAGGTTAATCAGCAGCCCGCTGGTTTCAGTTCGTGGCACTTCGGGAATAATTCCTAGTAACGGGAGAGGTACCCGCCGCTTCAACTCATCCGAGGTATGAACGGCATCATCCAGGACTTCACGCCCAAAGGCGGCGATCCCGCCCAAGAACAACCCAACCACTACAGCCACCATCAGGTCTTGCTTCGTTTGGGAACCAATTTTCTGACCGGGTTGGGGTGCCTCTACAACTTGCCATTTAAATCCTCCCCTAGCAAGTTCTATCCCTAACTCCTGTCGAGCCTCCAGAAGTTTTTGTAGCGTATCTCGTTTAAATTGCACCTCAGGTTGTAAGCGCTGGTATTCAGCCATCAGTCTGGGAAAGCGATTCAGCTGCGTGCGGATCTGCTGTTGGGTTTGAGCCAGACTCGAATCGCGAGCTTTCAGAGCCTGGAGAGTTGTTTGGGCATCCACTAGTTCGCTAGAAAGCTTCAGATCCATATTCCCGAGCTGTCCTTCGGTCAAGAGGCTTTTTGTTGTCAGCTCAGCTTGAGGAGAACCTCTACTTAATACCCTTTGTGCCTCCTCCTGTAAGAGAGTACGCTGGCGCTGACGTTGTTCTAGCAAATTTTGAACCTTAGGGCTGGCATTGGTAAACTTCACCTGTTGCTCTGTTAGCGCCAGTTCTGTCTTTTGGAGTTCGTTGAGCAACGCTTGGTAGCGGGAAGACTCACTCAGGCGGGAGGCAATGATTGCCTCTTGGGCAGAACGCTCAAGGTTCTGTTGCAGAGCGATATAGCGAGACTGGAGTTCTTGGTACTGAGCGCGGAGAACTTGTCGTTCCTGCTCAATTTTGTTTAGAGTTTCAGCCACGCTTGTTGCCTGTTGTGCTGGATCGATCAGGTTTTGGTTTTTGCGAAACTCCTCTAATGCTTGCTCGGATTGAATCACGCTCTCACGAGCCGCCAACAATTGATTATTGATAAAAGCCAAACCTTCGGTTAAGCGCTGTTTCTGCTGTTCGAGATTGAAATCTTGATAAACCTTTTGAATGGCTTTGAGTACTTTTTGGGTTTTAATCGGATCATTGCTGGTATATTCCACCTGAACGAGCTTAGTCTCAGTCTTCTCAACCTGTATGCGAGTTAGAGCCAACGAGTTCTTAATCTCATCTACCTTGATTGTTGGGTACTCAGCGTGAAGTAAATCCACGGCTTTTTGAATGAGTTGAGAACTGCCCATCAGGTTTAGCTGAGTAGCATAGTCTACTTCAAGATTTGAGGCAGTAAACTGTTGTGTATTCTGGTTTTTCTCTTGAAAGTAAGGTTCCACTAGTAACTGCATAGAGCTCTTATAGGTGGGTTCTTTGGTCAAGGCTATGGGGATAGCGATCGCTAATACCCCACAAAACACACCTAGAAGCCAAAAGCGCCGACGCAGCAAAATGGCAAATATTTGACCGTAACCGAAATCAGTTTCTGTACCCTGGAGATTACTTGGTGTCACAGCTAGTTCGCTAACCCTGAACAGGTGGCTTGTCCAACACTCTTATACCACAACCTTTTCTATGAGTTGCTTAACTTTGTTAAAAAACGCTTCTTCCGAGAAATGACTTAGAGCATGATCCCGGATTTTTGCATAATCCCAGGGAATTTTACTGGCTTCGATTAGAGCCTCGTACAGAGAATCGGGGGTCTGTTTTTTAAAAAATACTCCAGTCTCCCCAGGGATCTGAGTATCTAATACCCCCCCAACACCGTAAGCAATCACTGGCGTACCACTAGCATTGGCTTCCACTGGCACTAATCCGTAGTCTTCTAGAGCAGCAACGATTACGGAGCGAGCATTTGCCATTAACTGACAACGCTCGGCATCGCTTCGATATCCCAGAAATCGAACATTGTCCGCAGCTTTAGACTCTAGACGCTCGCGCTCTGGACCATCACCTATTACTAACAATGACCATCCCAGCCAATTAAACGCTTCAACAATCATATCAATTCGCTTGTAGCTCATTAAGCGCGATGACACTAGATAGAAATCATCTTTACAGTCTGAAAAAACAAATCGACTTAGCTCAATCGGATAATTAATAACAAAGGCTTGCTTGCCATAGATTTTCTGTATCCGATGAGCTACAGTGTTGGAATTAGCAATGTAAATATCAGGCTCCTGAGCATGAACTCGATCAATATTTCTCATGACCTGAAATATTGGCTTAATTGCCGGATAAAAAGATTTATAGTGCCCGTAATTACGAAGGTAGGTTTTTGTGTCCCACAAGAAACGAGTTACATTGTGACAGAAGCAAATATGCATTGCTCCTGGTCTTTTTCGCACTGCCTTAGCAAAGCTGCTAGTGCTACTGATAATTAGATCGTAATCTTGCAGATCTAAGGCTCGAAAAACCGGAAAATAAAAGGGAGCCAATAGTCTGAAATTTTTCTTGGCTCCAGGAATGCTCTGAAGTATAGTTGTATTAACCAAACGATCCCCCAAATCGATAGTATTTTGGGGATCGTATAAAGACGTAAATATGTCTGCCGTGGAAAAGTACTTGCAAAGGAGTTCAAATACACGCTCTGCACCACCTCTTTGCGTCAAATAATCATGAACTAGTGCAATTTTCATAACAAGAATTTTGCAGGGTAATATTTAAAACGCAGCAGCACTTACAACGCTACTATAACCATTTCCGTTTCATATGTATGCTTGAGGGGCGTTAGCGAGCTTGCGATCGTCAGCAAACGGAGTAGAAAATCTTGGGCGATCGCGATAAACTTTCCCCGAATGCTTTGCCACGGCTCCAATTGGGAGAAAGGATTCACGATCTTCCTTTACTCAAAAGCATCTAAATCTAACGCTTTTGAGCCACCTCGCTCTAACTGAGCCAAAAGTTTAGCCAATTGTGACCAAACCAGGAAACCAATTAATAACGTGAGAGGTAGCGAGATGGAGTAAGAAAGCCAGGTGGGAAAGCCAAAAATCTCTAACCCAGCGGCAAGGAACACACAAATTCCAGCAGCAATTCCCAGAAACGGCAGGAGTAACTGGATTCCTTTCATTTGAGCCAGGGTACGAGTCGAGCGGTTTCTTGACCATTCCTGCACTTTTTGTTTGAGGGTGGCTTCAAAAGCTGCACCAGAGGTAATCCCCGCAAACAAACCGGCAACTAATAAAAAATATGGCGGTTCCGGAAAGTTATACATAAAGCACTCCTAGTCTAAGGATTTCAGAATACAGCCTTAGGGTGTAGGGGCGGGTTTCTCCGATATCCGATCAACGTAGCCAGAACCCTAGATAAACCCACCC